>CAZYYC010000064.1:0-19052 GCA_964650935.1 uncultured Anaerolineales bacterium | reverse complement strand
ACCTGGACGTCGGTCACCACGTCCGTGAACGGGGAGGGGATCTCCACCGCCGCTTTGTCGGTCTCGACCTCGAGGATGATATCATCCTCCTTCACCTGTTGCCCGGGACTGACCTTGACGGCGAGCACCTCACCCTCATGGATACCTTCACCGAGGTCGGGTAACTTGAACTCTTTAGCCATGCGATCCCCCTCTACACACTCAACGTCTCCCGAGCCGCGCGCAGCACGCGATCGGCGTCGGGTAGATAGGCCTGCTCGCGGGCAAAGAGCGGCACCACAATGTCGAAGCCGGTGACCCGCTTGATCGGCGCCTCAAGATACCAGAACGACTTATCCATCACGCGAGCGGCGATCTCAGCGCCGGGGCCAAAGCTCCGATGTGCCTCGTGCACGATCACCAACCGCCCGGTCTTGCGCACCGATTCGGTGAAGAGGGTATCGTCCAACGGCGAGATAGTGAGCAGATCAATCACCTCCGCCTCCACCCCATCCTCCTCGGCGAGGGTCTCGGCTGCCGCCAGCGTCGGACGCATCATCGCTCCATACGAGACCATCGTCAGATCCTTACCCTCTCGCGCGATCACCGACCGCCCAATCTCCATCACCTCTTCCTCGTCCGGCACCTCCTCGCGGAAGGCACGATAGATCGACTTCGGCTCGAAAAAGATCACGGGGTCGGGATCGCGGATCGCGGCGACCAGCAGCGCCCGTGCGTTGCGTGGCCCGGAGGGGATCACCATCTTGAGCCCTGGTGTGTGGGCAAAATAGGCCTCGCGGCTCTCCGAGTGATGCTCCAGCGCTCGAACGCCCGCAGCATAGGGCGCACGGATCACCATCGGGACCGTGAATCGTCCCCGCGAGCGCCAGCGCATCCGTGCCGCGTGCTGCTCAATGTGATGGAAGGCCTGATAGATGAAGCCCGAGAACTGCATCTCCGCGACAGGCTTGAGGCCATAGACCGCCATCCCGATCGCCATCCCCACGATGCCCGCCTCGCCCAGCGGCGTATCGAGCGCCCGATTCTCACCATAGGCCTCCAACAGCCCATCGGTCACGCGGAAGACGCCTCCGTCCAGGCCAACGTCCTCGCCCAGGACAATCACGCTGTCATCCTTCTCCATCTCTTGAGTGAGCGCCAGGTTGAGCGCCTGCACCATCGTCATACGTGTCATGGCTACGCCTCCTTTCCCTGTAGCTCATCCGCCAACTCCTGCCTCTGCTCCCGCAGGGCCGGCGTCTCGTCAGCGTAGAGATGATCGAACATCTGCAGCGCATCCACGGGCTCGCTCATGATGGCCTCGGCCCGCTCAACCGCCTCACGAATCTGCTGATCGATTTCTTCCTCAAGCGTCGCGATCGCCTCGTCGTCGAGCAACCCCTTGGCCTTGAGATAGATCTGGAAGCGGCGGATCGGATCCCGCGCCTCCCAACTGTCGACCTCATCGTCGGTCCGGTAGCGCTTCGGGTCATCCGCCGTCGTGTGGACCGACATGCGGTAGGTGACCGCCTCAATCAGCGTGGCCCCCTCACCTGCCCGAGCCCGATCGACCGCCTCCTGGGCGGCGACATAGACCGCGAGCACGTCGTTGCCATCCACTTGAATCCCCGGCACGCCGTGGGCCAGCGCCTTCTGCGCCAACGTCTCCGAGGCGGTCTGTTTCGCTCGCGGCAGGGAGATCGCCCACTGGTTATTCTGACAGACAAAGACCACGGGTGTCTTGTAGACGCCGGCGAAGTTCAGCGCTTCGTGGAAGTCGCCCTGCGACGTCGCGCCGTCCCCAAAGAAGACCATCGCCACGTCGTCCTTGTCCCGGTACTTCATCCCCCAGCTCAGTCCCACCGCGTGGAGTGTCTGCGAGCCGACGGGGATCGAGGTCGGCAGGTTGTTCACGCCCTCCGGGACGAACCCACCCTCGTTGTACCCACCGTAGTAGAGCAGCAGGTCCTCCATCGAGCGCCCGCGCATCAATTCCCCCACCGCCTCGCGGAAGGCAACGACCATCCAATCACTCTCCCGTAGCACGGCGGTCGCCCCAACATTAGCGGCTTCCTGTCCCTTGATCGGTGGAAACGTCCCGATTCTGCCCTGTCGCTGCAACCGCAGCATCCGCTCGTCAAACCTCCTCCCCAGCAGCATCCACCGGTGCAGCTCCAGCAGGAACTCATCGGAGAGATCCGGCTCGAGCTCCGAGTCCACCTGACCTTCCGGATCTAGGATCGCGAGGTGCTCAACGCGATTGGGGATCTCCATCACCTCTCTCGGCATTCCATACCTCCCAACACTCATCACATCCCAAGGACCCGATGCCGGCCCTGATTGGCCAAGCACCAGGACAGCAAGACGCCTGCCTCGCCGCCAGAACTGTCCAGTATTTGTTCACTTTTGCGGTATTATTATAGATGACTATCTTGTAAAAGTCAATGGTCTCGGTATTGGATTTGCATTAGAATCCAGGTGAGGCGACACAGCGACTACCGGAAAACCGGCCCGTGAGTAGAATCGGGCTAAGTGGCATCGTCGGCCACCGGGTAGAGCGCGAGAGGCGTCACGAGGCCGGCACCGCCTAGGCCACTCCACCATCGCTTGAAAGGATCAACACGATGCAGATCATCAAAATCGAGCAGTTCTTCCCTCGCAAGCGCACACGCTTGGTCAAGATCACCACCGATGAAGGCCTCGTCGGATGGGGTGAGACCACGCTGGAGGGTCGCCCTCAGAGCACCTGCGCAGCCGTCGACGAGATGGCGGACTACCTCATCGGCAAGGACCCGCTGCGTATCGAGCACCACTGGCAGCACATCTACCGCTCCTCGTTCTTCCGCGGTGGGCCCGTCGTGATGTCGGCGCTCTCGGGCATCGACCAGGCCCTCTGGGACATCGCGGGCAAGGCCTACGGTGTGCCCAGCTACCGGCTGATGGGCGGTGAGGTGCGCGACCGCATCCGCGTCTATGCCCATTGGGGCATTCACGATCTGAGTCCCGAGGGACTCGACCGCTCCCGCGCGCGGCTGGAACGCCTGCAGACGATGGGCTACACGGCTTACAAGGGCGGGCCTGGCGGCACGTGGCGGGCCCACGAGCCACCCGCCGTGATCGACGCCTTCGTCAAGCGCGCCTACCTGATGCGCGAGTGGGTCGGCCCCAACGTTGAGCTCTGCTTCGACTTCCACGGCAAGATGACGCCCGGCCTCGCCGTCGAAGTCTGCCGGGAGCTCAAGGGCATGCGCCCGATGTTCGTCGAGGAGCCGGTCCCCCAGGAGAACGTCGACGCGCTGAAGCTGGTCTCGGATCAGGTTTCCTTCCCTATCGCGACCGGCGAGCGGCTGCTCACGCGTTGGGGATTCCGAGAGATCTTCGAGAAACACGCCGTCTCCCTGATCCAGCCCGACGGTTCTCACGTCGGTGGCATCAGCGAGCTCAAGAAGGTCGCCAATATGGCCGAGGTCTACTACATGCACATCATGCCCCATTGCGCCATCGGCCCCGTCGCCTTCGCCGCCTGTATGCAGGTCGACGCCGTGGTGCCCAACTTCTTGATCCAGGAGCAGGTCGATGCCTGCCTTGGCGACGGCTTGCTGCAGGAGGACTGGGTCGTCAAGGACGGTTTCGTCGAGCTACCCACTAGACCCGGGCTCGGCTTCAGCATCGACGAGGACGCCGCACAGCGCACCATCGAGTACGCCGAGGAGCTCGGCGGCTACACCACCTATCCGTCCGACGGGAGCGTGGCGGATTGGTAGACGCGGCGGTGAACGGTAGGTGACCAATCCGGCGCTGAGTGATCAGCGGGACCATCGAGTGAAGGGAGAAGGTGATGGCGTCAGCAAGCAAGCTTTCGCAGGCTGAGGTTGAGGCCCGACTGGCAGAGTGTGAGCATTGGACGCTGTCCGAGGGCAAGCTGACCCGAACGTTCGAGTTCGAGGACTTTGTCCAGGCTTTCGGGTTTATGGCTTCGGTGGCCCTTCTCGCCGAGAGGATGGACCACCACCCTGAGTGGTCCAACGTCTACGCGACGGTACGCATCGAGCTGATCACGCACGAAGTCGGTGGGCTCAGTGATAAGGACTTCAAGCTGGCAGAGGAGATCGACCGGATCGCGCAGGCCGGCACCTTGACCCGTTGAAGGCACGCTGTGCCGAAGGAACTGTCCATACAACAGCTGCAATGCGCTCGCAGCTCTGTCGTGGGCTGCGGATGGCCGCCCCACCGTAGTTGAGAGGGCAGAGCTATCAGGAGGAGACAGATGGTGGTCAAGTCGATGACCCTGGGTGTGATCTCACCGCAAGATTGGGGGCTGAGCGTCTCTCATAGCGCCGAGCCGGCTTCGCTGCCCGGCCTCGACCTGACCTCCTCGGATCTTGAGGCGCGCATCGCGGGCAATCTCCAATCCTGGCTCCCGCACTACGTGGACGATGCCACAGGGGCCGTCTACGGCTTCTACCGCGCGCCGGACGGCTACCGCGAGCCGCCACAGACCGCCAACCTGATCGCCTCTTGGTTATTGATGGCGGCTCACGACCGCTTCGGTGACGCTGCCTTCCTGGAGCGCGCCGTTACGGCCCTGGACTTCTACTACAACCGATTCGTGGTCAGCCACCCGATGAGCGTCGTCGCGGGTGGCGCCCGCGATGGCGTCGAGACCGACACCGTCTGGACAAAGTTCAGCGCCGAGTTCACCATCGGCGCGCTCGGGCTCTACCACCGGACGCAGGACGCCGCCTGGCTCGCACGCGCCGAGCAGAGCGGGCGTTACTTGCTTCAAGCTGCGCGCCACGGCTTTGCGCCGACCTACGATCTCGCAGGGCATCGCTGGGGCGACCTCACGACGGGTTGGGATTCGTGGGGACGCTCGGTTGAGGCCTGCCTCCTTTTGGCGGAGGCCACCGGCGACAGGGGCTGGCGCGACCTTGCCGTGCGCTGGGGCGAGCACGGACTGACCGTGCAGGCAGATGACGGCTGTTTCTACCTCATCCATGCCGACTACTACAACACCGATATCGCTGCCGACGAGCTCCGCGGACTCACGTTCCTCCACGAGCTGACGGGAGAGGCACGCTACCTTGTCGCGGCTCGCCGCTTCGCCGATTGGCACCTGGCGCATCAACGGGCAGACGGTGCGTGGCCCATGACCATCGACCGTGAGGGCCATATCGTGATCCCCACCGTCGGCCCCGGTGATATGCCCAACATCGCCATCGCGCTCCTGCGATTGGCCCACATCACCGGGAGTCACGCCTATCGCGACGCCGCGATGCGCGCCTTCCGCTATGCACTCGCCACCCAGGTGCTGCCCGGCAGCGATGAACCCTTTGCCGATGATCCCGCCATGGGTTGGGGCTTCTGGTCCTGGGACCCTTATTACGACTACACACAGTCGCCTGACCAGGCCACACACCACGTGCGCGGGATGATGTTCCTGCTGGATATGCAGGCTTGATGGGCTCACGTGCGTGTGCCTTCGGTCGCAGAGACACCCCGGTGGAACCTCTCACCTGTGCCGGCAACGCCGCCTGCGCATCAGTGGAACTATGCTATAGTGGGCCCAGGTCAAACAGATCATCCCCAACCCCGATAGGTCAGACATGCCAACCAACCCCATAGCCATCCACCTGGACAGCGTCGCGGTCGTTGTCGATCCCGACCGCGATGACGTCGCCGTCGCCAAAGATCCGATCCGTGCGCAAACGGTCCTCACGACAGGCGACCAGCAGATCACGCTCCGCGCCGAGATTCCACCGGGCCATCGCTTCGCCATCCGCCCTGTGCCACCCGGCAACTGGATCCGCCAGTATGGCCAGCCCTTCGCGCGATCCAAGGGCCTGGAGCCGGGCGATCCTGTCAACGATCTGACCGCCGATAGTGAAGTTCCTGAGGTCGGCCCCGATGAGCTGGCGCTACAGACGCCCGTGCTGCCGCCCTGGGAGGGCGACCTTCCCACCTTTGCCGGCTTCCACCGCGCTGACGGCAACGTCGGCGTGCGCAACTGGGTCCTCATCGTGCCCGCCAGTATGTGCGCAGCCCATGAGGCGCGCCAGATCGCCCAGCGGGCAGAAGCTGCCATCTACGCACGCGAGGCCTATCCCAACGTCGATGGTGTCACCGCGATCACCCACGACGGCGGTTGCGCTTGCCCGGACCCCACCGTAGCGACGAAGGGGCCGGGCGCCTTCGAGGCCACGCTGCGCATGTTGGCCCAACACATCCGTCATCCCAACGTCGGAGGGGCCATCCTCGTCGAACTCGGGTGCGAGAAGACCAACCTCAACGCCTTCGACACCTACTTCGGCACCACCGACCTGAGCACCCTCTATGGCAAGCCGGTGCACCGGTTGTCGATTCAGCAGTTAGGCGGCACACAGGCCACGATCGAGGCAGGTCTCGCGCTGATGCCGGAGCTCCTGGCGGCAGCGAACGCCACGGGGCGCCGCCCCGCTCCGCTGAGCAAGCTCGCCCTGGGCCTGGAATGCGGCGGCAGCGACGCCTTCAGCGGCCTAACCGCCAACCCCGCCCTCGGGCAGGCGAGTGACCTGCTGGTCCGCGCCGGCGGACGCAGCGTCATCGGCGAGGTACCCGAGTTCTTCGGCGCAGCGCACCTCTTCGCAGCCCGCGCCGCCGGCCACGAGATCGCTGCCGACGTCTACGCCGCGCTGGAGTGGTATCGCGCCTATGCTGCGCGTTCGGGCCACACGATGGAGGAGAACCCCAGTCCAGGCAACAAGGAAGGCGGCCTGCTCAACATCACGATCAAGTCGTTGGGCGCCCAAGCCAAGAGCGGCAAAGGCCCCGTCCGAGGCGTGCTCAACTACAGCGAATGGGTCTGGGACCACGCCGGAGCCGGTGTCTATTTGGTCAACACGCCCGGGTACGACCAGCTCTCCGTACCGGGCATCATCGGCGCCGGCTGCCAGCTCCTCTGCTTCACCACGGGACGCGGCACGGGCATCGGCAACGCCATCGCCCCGGTCATCAAGCTGAGTTCCAACACCACGCTTTACAAGCGGCTGCACGCCGACATCGACATTGACGCCGGAGCCGTGCTCACCGAGGGACTGAGCCTCCCCGAGATGGGACGTCGCATCTTCGATGAGATCCTCGCTGTGGCCTCCGGCAGGCCGACCAAGGCCGAGCTCAACGGTCACCGCGAATTTGCCCTCTGGAACGTCGAGGGCCTATGGCTGTGAGACAGACGTTAAGGAGATACCCATGATCGCTATCGAACACAACGCCACCGTCCTCTTTCAGGGAGACAGCATCACCGATGCCGGGCGCAGCCGCCAGGACGATGCAGAGCTCGGCCAGGGGTACGTCGCGATGATCGCAGCCTGGGTCTCGGCGCTCTATCCGCAGCGCAACCTCCGCTTTCTCAACCGCGGGATCAGCGGCAACCGAGCCAAGGATCTGCGCGTCCGCTGGCAGGCCGATTGCCTAGACCTAGCCCCGACCTGGGTCTCGATCCTGATCGGCATCAACGACACGTGGCGCCGCTACGACAGCGATGATCCGACCTCGACCGAGGCCTATGAGGACAGCTTCCGCGCCATCCTGACGGCGACCCGGGAGCAGCTCGATGCCCGGATCATCATTCTGGAGCCCTTCGTCCTGCCGACGCCGCCGGACCGTGCTGCCTGGCGAGAGGACCTCGACCCCAAGATCGCCGTGGCTCGCAAGCTGGCCCGTGAGTTCGGGACACGCTTCGTTCCGCTGGACGGCCCTTTTGCCGCAGCAGCGACGCAACGCCCGATGGAGTTCTGGCTCGCCGACGGCGTCCACCCCACCCCCGCGGGCCACGCCCTGATCGCGCAGGCCTGGCTGCGCGCGGTCGGCGCGACACTGTAGAGACGTGTCGGCAACACGCCTCTCCGGCAACGGGATTCTGTGCCCAGAAAGGACTAGGATTGATGATGACCTCACGAGAACGCGTATTGGCGACGCTGGCGCACCAAGAGCCCGACCGTGTACCGGTTGACCTCGGCGGGAGCGCCGTCACCGGCATGCACGTCAGCGTTGTCTATGGCTTGCGCCAGGCCTTGGGTCTCGATGCACCCGGCACGCCGGTGAAAGTGGTCGAGCCCTATCAGATGCTGGGCGAGATCGCGCCCGACCTGATGGAGGCCTTGGGTATCGATGTGGTGGGACTCGGCTCCCCCAGGACCATGTTCGGCTTCGAGAACACCGGCTGGAAGCCGTGGACGACCTTTGACGGGACCCCCGTCCTGGTCCCGGAGGGCTTCAACACCCAGGTCGAGCCGAACGGCGACCTCTATCTCTACCCCGAGGGAGATACCTCGGGGTCGCCTGCCGGGCATATGCCCGCCGGCGGCTGGTACTTCGACTCCACTCGCCGCCAGCATCCGATCGATGACGGCAACTTGAACGTCGCGGACAACCTGGAGGAGTTCAGCCTGGTCTCGGATGCCGACCTTGCCTACTACGCCCGGGAATCCGCCCGCCTCTACAATGAGACCGACAAGGCGATCCTCGCTAACTTCGGGGGGACCGCCTTCGGCGATATCGCGCTGGTCCCCGCGCCGTGGCTCAAGGATCCCAAGGGAATCCGAGACGTGGAGGAATGGTACATCAGCACCGTCGCCCGCAAGGACTACGTCAGGGCAATCTTCGAGGCGCAGTGTGAGATCGGGATCGAGAACCTCGCGCGCATCCACGATGTCGTCGGTGATCGCGTCGCCGCCATCATGGTCACGGGGACCGACTTCGGCACCCAGCGCGGCCCCTTCATCTCCCCGCGCGCCTATCGGGACCTCTATATGCCCTTCCACACCCGTGTCAACGAGTGGATCCACACCCATACCTCGTGGAAGACGTTCATCCATTCCTGCGGGTCGGTTGTGCAGCTGATCCCCAGCTTTGTCGAGGCGGGGTTCGACATCCTCAATCCCGTTCAGTGCTCCGCCGCTGATATGGATCCCACGATGCTCAAAGAGCGCTTTGGAGACGAGCTGGTCTTCTGGGGCGGCGGCGTCGATACACAGCAGACTGTGCCCTTCGGGACACCCGACCAGGTCCGCGCCGAGGTCGCCGAACGCGTGCGCACCTTCGCTCCGGGTGGCGGCTTCGTCTTCAACACCATCCACAACGTGCAGCCCCTCTCGCCGGTCGCTAACGTGCTCGCGATGTACGAGACCGTCCGCGAGGTGGGGCGTTATCCGGTCAGCACAACATAAAAGGACGTCTCTGTGCCCAGCATCTATCCTCGATATGCCTAGACAACGTCGTTTACAGCACGCCTCTCCCCTGCCTGTTCCCGCGGATCAGCAGCAGGGGGATAGTGCGAGCCCAGCGAGCAAGCCATCGGCGATGGAGCACCCACCACTGCCACCGAGCTATCGCCGCAACTTCTGGTGCCTCGCGATGGATTTCTGCTTCTTCGGCATCGGCATGGCCTTTTTCGGCCCCAGCACCGTCGTCCCCAGCTTTCTGACCGCACTCGGAGCCTCGACTGCCGTCATCGGGTTGCTCGCCTCGCTGCAGCGCGCCGGATGGTTGCTCCCGCAGCTCATCGCAGCCCGCTATCTCGCCGACAAACCGTACAAGAAGCCCTTTATCCTGATTCCTGGCGGCATCGGACGCGCCATGGTGCTGGTGCTCGCCCTCCTCGTCTGGCTCTTGGGTGCGCGCAATCCGGGGCTCCTCATCGCCGTCGCCGTGACCACGATGGGCATCTTTTGGTTGGCCGACGGCCTCGCCAGCCTCGCATGGTTCGATTTCTTGAGCAAATCCGTGCCCGCCCACCGCCGCGGTCGCCTGACCAGCATCGGCCAGACGCTCTCCGGGATTGCCGGCTTTGCTGCCGGTTTCGGTGTCGAGTGGCTGCTCAGCGACCGGGGACCGGCCTTTCCCAACAACTACGCCCTTCTCTTCTTCATCGCTGCCCTGATGCTGGCGCTGTCGTTCGCAGCGCTGTCGCTAGGAAGAGAGCGCAAGGGTGCGAGCGTTGAGCAGGTGCCGACCTGGCGCGAATACCTCCCGCAGATCAAGCGACTCATCGCGACCGACCACGCGTTCCGGCGCTATCTCATCGCGCGTCAGGTCTTCAACCTGGCCACCCTCGCCGGCCCCTTCTACATCACCTACGCTCTCGATGTGCTGCACCTGCCGGACCAGGTTGCCGGACGCTACACCTCAGTCGGCGTGATCGGCAGCATCATCGCCGCCCTTCTCTTCGGCTGGCTCAACGAGCGCCACGGCACGCGGCTCACCTGTTTGGTAAGTGTGTGGGTCACAACCGCGATCCCCGTCCTGGCCCTGCTCATCCCGCGTGCGATCACGAACCCCTCGTGGCTGGCGTGGGCTTATGGACTTGTCTTTCTGGTGAACAATGCTTCAATGAGTAGCTACATGCCGGGATGGACGGCTTATGTCCTGGAGTGGGCACCCGAGGTCGATCTCCCTATCTACGTAGGGGTGACCAACACGGTGAACGGGTTCACGGCGCTGGTCTCGGTCGTGGGCGGGGTCCTGCTCCAATGGACGGGCAACAATTACGCCCTCCTGTTTGCCATCACAGCGATCGGCACCATCGCGACCTTGCCATTTGCGTTAACGCTGCCAGAACCTCGCGACGCACAGCGCACGAGCGTGCTACAGCGAGCAGACTAGGATCTACTCCGAGGGAGCGCCGAGAGTGAGACCCTGAGTGTTTCACAGCATCAAGAGGACGCACCGTCTCCCGTGGAGACGACTCACGATTGGCGCCATCATCGCGCTCATCGCGGTCAGCCTCCTTGTCTGGCAGTGGCCTCAAGTCATGGGTGTCGGTCATCGCGAGCCATCGCCCACACCGACCCAGGGCGAACGCCGCCCTGCACCTATCGCCCTCTCCCTGAGGGAGAGGGATTACCTATCACAGCTCGGGCCGATCACCGTCTGCCCGGATCCGAATTGGCCCCCCTACGAGCAGGTGGACGCAGAGGGTCATTTCACCGGCATCACCGCGGATCTGCTCGACCTCATTGCCGCGCGGCTCGGCATCGAATTCACCTACGTCATCGCACGAGATTGGAGCGAGACGGTTGCACTTTCACAGGCCGGAGAGGTCCTGATCCTGCCCTTCCTCAACCAGACCCCTTCAAGGGAGGAGTGGTTGGTCTTCACCGAGCCGCTTCTCACCGATGTTGCCGTCTTCGTCACGCGCGAGGAGCACCCCTTCATCACCGATGCCGCCGAGTTGACGGATCGTACAATCGTCTTGCCGCCCGGCACCTCCGTGGAGGAGCGCGTCAGGCGGGACTTTCCAAATCTGACGATCATGCGTGTCGCATCCGAGATCGACGCCTTTACGGCAGTCTCCAACCGTGAGGCGGACATGACGCTCCGCTCGCTGACCGTCGCCGCCTATACGATTCGCAGAGAGGGTCTCTTCAATCTGAAGATCGCAGGCCAGGCACCCGATCCCTACCTTAATCGGCTCCGCATGGGCGTGCTGAAGGATGAACCACTGCTGCGCGACATCCTCAACAAGGGCATCGCCACGATCACACCCCGCGAGCGTGAGGAGATCATCAATCGCCACGTCAATATCACCGTCGTCCAACCTGTCGACTACGGCCTGATCTTCCGCGTCGCCGCGGTCCTGGTCGGCCTGATCGGCGCTGCCTTTTACATGAACATCCGTCTCAGCAAAGTGAACGCTGCATTGCGAGAGAGCGAGCGCAGCAAGGCCGTGCTGCTCGCGAACCTGCCCGGTATGGCCTACCGCTGCCACTACGATCGCCAGTGGACGATGGAGTTTGTCTCCGAGGGTTGCCTGGCGCTGACGGGCTACCATAGTGAGGATCTGCTCGATAACCGTCTCGTCGCCTACAACGACGTGATCGTGCCGGAGGACCGCGAGCGAGTTTGGGAGAGCTGGCAGCAAGCGGCGGAAGCACAACACCCGGCGTTGCTGGAATATCGCATCGTGACGGCAGGCGGTGAGGAGAAGTGGGTCTATGAGCGGGGCATCATCGTGGACAATGGCCATGACGGCACGCCACGGATCGAGGGACTGATCATCGACATCACCGAGCGCAAGCGTGCTGAGGAAGCCCTGATCAGGTATCAGGAGCATCTCGAGGATCTCGTCCTAGGACGCACAGCGGAAATCCAGGCCCAGTACGCCGAATCCGTTGCCATCCTGCGCAGCGTGGGCGACGCCATCTGTATGACGGATCCCGATCGGCGCATTGTCTACGTCAACCCGGCTTTCACCCGTCTCACCGGCTACACGGCCGATGAGGCGCTGGGTCGTGAGATGCAGAAGATGGAGGTGTTTGAGAACCTCGAGGTACGCGTTCCGGCGATGATGGCAACGCTACGGGAGGGCGAGTCATGGGAAGGAGATGAGCGTGCGGCGCAAGGACGGACGTCGCTACGACGCGGCCCTCACCCTCGCACCCGTCCACGACGATGCCGGACAGATCTCAGGCATCGTCTTCACCCACCAAGACATCAGCCGGATCAAAGATCTTGAGAGGGCGCGCGCCCAGTTTATCGCCAACGTCTCCCACCAGATCCGGACGCCCCTTGCGCTGCTCAAGAGCAGCCTCTACCTGCTGCTGCGCACCGATCCGTCGGAGCCCCAGCGCCGTCAGCTGCAGACCATCGATGCTTCGACCACGTGGTTGACCCAACTCGTCGAGGATATCCTGGAGACACTCGCTCTCGATAGCGGCAAGGGAGCCGAGGTCTGGGCACCGGTCTCGGTCACCGAGGTGATCCGGGCAGTGCAGGATCGCTATCAGCATCAGGCGCAGGCAGCAGAGCTGACGCTGGAGGCCGTGTCGGTCCCGGATCTCCCCCTCACGTACGGCGACGAAGCACGGCTCACTCAGGCCTTAGGCGAGCTTGTGGAGAACGCTGTGGTCTTTACACCACCAGGAGGCCGCGTCACGATCAGGACGGATCTCGAGGACGACCGCTGGATCACCGTTGCCGTCGAGGATACCGGTCCCGGTATGCCGGAGGAGGACATGGGGCATCTCTTCGAACGCTTCTTCCGCGGACACCTGGCAGAATCGGGGCACACCGCCGGCGTAGGGCTGGGCCTGCCCATCGCCCGGCAGATCGCCGAGGCCCACGGGGGCGAGATCACCGTCCGGAGCACCGAGGGCCGCGGCAGCATCTTCACCTTACGGCTGCGGGCTGTCGCATCGTAGGTACCACCCCGCCGGCTGTCCCCACAGACACGCACGCCTCGACACGGAGCCGGATGACGCTACAATGGCCTCGAACACGGTAGCCGCATGTCCTGATCACTAAGGCGCGCAACACGCTGATGGCGCCGGAAAGGGCGCGGAGACCGGTAGATGCTGCGCGAGTCCGGAGGCGCATACCTACGACAGGATGGAATGGCGGAGGTGGCGAGTGACGAAGAAGCGACCCAATCAGGCTGAGAAGCCGTCCCAGCCGCCCGATGCACTTGACGCACTCACACCCGAGGAGCTGCGCCAGGTGATCCGGGAACTAAGGGCGGACCAGGCCGACCTGGCAGCATCGCAGACGCGGTATCGTGAGCTCTACGATTTGGCCCCGGTCGGCGCCTGCGTCATCTCGGAGACCGACCTGATCGATGACGCCAACCTCACCATGACCGAGCTTCTGGGCGTGCCCCGCGAGGATCTACTCAGTCAACCGTTGAGCCGTTTCATACACCCAGACGACCGAGAGCGCTACGAGCTACACCGGGCCCGACTCTTCCGGACCGAAGAGCCGCAGATATGTGAGGTGCGCCTCTGCGGCGTAGACCGCGCTGCGTCCTGGGCCCGCCTGGAAGCGGCGGTGACGCGTCGTCACGCCGGCGCCCCCATGGCTCGTGTCGCCATCATTGACATCGACGAGCGCAAACGGACCGAACTCGCCCTGCGGGCCGGCGAACGCCGGCTGCAGGCCATGCTCGGCAGTATGATCAACGCCTTTGTACTCTACGAGTCGGTCTTCGATGAGGGCGGCAACTTCGTCAGCTGCCGCTTTGCCTTCGTGAACGCTGCTTTCGAGCGCATCATGGGCGCCGCGGACGCTGAGCTGAGGGGGAAGTCGATTCACGAGGTCTGGCCGGGGACCGAGGATAGCTGGATTGAGGTCTACGCCCATGTAGCCCTGACCGGCGAACCACGTGTCTTCGAGATGGTCCACAGCCCCACCGGCAGGCTCTACCACGGCAGTGCCTATCGCCCCGACGACAGCCCGCAGCGCTTCTGCGTGATCTTCGAGGACGTCACAGAACAGCGTCGCATCGAGGAGCAGCTCGCCGCGAACGACGCCCTGCTTCGAATGGCCGGCAGAACCGCCGCATTCGGCGGCTGGTCCTACGATCTGCGTACGTCCGTTGTATCCTGGTCCGATGCCGTTGCCGACATCCACGAGGTGCCTCGTGGATACGCCCCCGACCCACAGACGGGCATCGAGTTCTACGCGCCCGAGTGGCGCGAGAGGATCACCCAGGTCTTCACAGATTGCGTGAAAAAGGGTCTCCCGTATGACGAGGAGATGGAGCTGATCACGCGCACGGGCCGGCGCGTCTGGGTGCATACCACCGGCGAGGCCATCCGGGACGAGACAGGCACGATCGTGAGGGTCCAGGGAGCTTTCCAGGACATCACCAAACGCAAGCGCATCGAGCAGGACTATCAGACGCTCTTTCACGAGATGATCGACGCCTTTGCCCTTCACGAGATCATCTGCGATGCGGAGGGCAGCCCGGTCGATTACCGCTTCCTCGCCGTCAACCCCGCGTTTGAGCGGATGACCGGCCTGCAGGCCCGGGATATCTTGGGGCGCACGGTGCTCGAGGTGCTGCCGGGCACCGAGCAACACTGGATCGAGAGCTATGGTCACGTCGCCCTGACCGGCGAGCCGGCTCACTTCGACAGCTATTCTGCGGAACTCGATGCCTATTATGAGGTTAGGGCCTACCAACCTGCACCAGGTCTATTCGCCTGCATCTTCACCGACGTCTCTCACCGCCGCCATCTGGAGGACCAGCTCCACCAGCAGGCGCGCTTGGCGGCGGTCGGACAGCTGGCAGCGGGCATTGCCCACGACTTCCGCAACCTCCTTACCACCATCATCCTCTACGCCCAACTCTCACAGCGAAAGCCGGGCCTCCCCCCCGAGGTGGGTCGCGCCCTGGAGGCGATCCTGGGAGAGTCGCACAAAGCCGTCGACCTCGTCCAGCAGATCCTCGACTTCAGCAGTCGTGCCATCGCCACGCTCAGACCCCTCGATCTCCAAGCGACCATCGAGACCGTTCTCAGCACGCTGCGACGCACGCTGCCTGAGGACATCCGCCTCTCCTTCTCTGCGGATCCGGCGGACTTCATCATCGAGGGCGACGCCGGACGCCTTGAGCAAGCCCTCATCAACCTGGCCCTCAACGCCCGCGATGCGATGCCCGATGGCGGGGAACTCCGCTTCAGCCTCACTCGTCTCCGCCTCCGGCCCCACGCATTGCCCCCCGTCGCCGACATGTCGCCGGGCGTCTGGATCCGCCTCTCTGTCACCGATACCGGCACCGGCATGTCCGATCAGGTCTATGCCCACCTCTTCGAGCCCTTCTTCACCACCAAGGAGGTCGGCAAGGGGACCGGCCTCGGCCTGGCCCAGGTCTACGGCATCGTCCGCCTCCACCAGGGCTTCATCGACGTCGCCACACGCCTCGGTGACGGCACCACCTTCGACATCTACCTGCCCACCGCTGACGGCGACCCTGATGCACCGGCCGACGAGACCTTCTCCGCCCCCTTGGGCAACGGCGAGACGCTCCTCCTTGTCGAGGACAACGAGAAGCTCCGCGAGGGCGCTCAGCAGCTCCTGGAGGCCCTCGGTTACCGCGTCATCACCGCCGCAGACGGCCGCGAGGCCCTCGAACGCTTCACGGCAGCCGATCCACCGGTCGACCTGCTTATCACCGACATCGTTATGCCCGAGATGGGCGGCAAGGTCTTGCTCCATGAGCTACGGCGTAGGGCACCGGATCTGCAGGCGCTGGGTATCACGGGCTATCCCCTTCAGGACAGCGCCGATAACCTGAAAGAGGCCGGCTTCGTGGAGGTCTTCGTCAAACCCTTTCAGATCGAGCAGGTGGCACACGCCATCCGCCGCGCGCTGTTGGCGTCTGAATAGGAGTAAGTTGCACCCTATCGCCCGCTCGGCAAGTGACGACGGCCCACCGCACACCATGTCACGACACCCAAGGAGACCATCAATGAATCTAGCGATCAACTGCGCCCGTAGTCTTGGGGCCTTGCGCCCCATGTGGCACAGCACCGGCTTCACCCCCGCCAATCTGCTGTTGGACGCGGACATGCGTCAGGCGATGGCCTACCTGGGCGCGATACCCCACCAAGGGATCACCTGGGTCCGCATCCACTATCTGCTGGAGCTGGTCACGGCGGACGGCTTGGGTAGCCCTCATCCGACCTACGATTGGTCGCGGCTGGACCGGGCGCTGGATGTACTCGTCGACCACCGCCTCAAGCCCTTCTTCGAGCTCATGGGCTTCCCCGGTGGAACGACAGCGTTCAGCGACTTCACCGACCTCAGCCAAGCGCAAGCATGGCGCCACCTCGTCGGCGAACTGGCCCGCCACCTGATTGCCCGCTATGGGCAGGATGAGGTACGGAGCTGGCTCTTCGAGACGTGGAACGAGCCCGACGTGGGTTTCTGGCAGCAGGGCGACGCGGCGTTCTGCATCTACTATGACGCCTGCAGCGCAGGCCTTGCCGACGTCGATCCCCAGCTGCGCCTGGGCGGACCCGGCACCTGTCGCCATCTCTCCTCGACGCTGCTGACCTTCCTGGCCCACTGCGACACCGGCACCAACGCCCTCACCGGTGCGCCTGCCCGCCGCCCGGCCTTCATCTCGGTTCACGAGAAGGGCGTGCGCGCCCATCGTGAGGACCTCACGCCCGACACGATGGGCATCGTCGAGCGCGAGGCGCGGATCATCGACTACATTCGCACCCATCACCCGGCTCTAGCGGATCTGCCCTTCACCAACAACGAGCCCGATCCACAGGTCGGGTGGGGCACCATCCACACCTGGCGTGCGAGACCCTACTACGCCGCTCTCGTCACCAAGGTCATCCATCAGCACCTGGTCAAGCTCGTCGACGAGCGAAATGTCGACTACCTGTTCCTGAGCAACGACAACGGCTTCCTCGGCACGTGGGGTCATCGCACGCTCCTCACCCGTTTCTCGGAGCACGACCACATCGACCACGGGCAGGCTGACGGGCAACGGGACGCCCCACGGTTGGAGGAGGATCCCCGCCGCCGCCGGTTTGACCTCATCAAGAAGCCGATCCTCAACCTGATGACGCTTCTATCGCTCTTGGGTGACGAGCGCTGCGCGGTCACCGGGGCGCCCGATGTCGCGTCGCCTCTGGGCATCATCGCCACACGGCGCGGTGATGGACAGATTGCGATTCTGCTCTATAACAGCGATGATCGGAGCACGGCCGGGGGCAGCACGACACACGTGGCGCTCCATCTCGAGGGGATCCCCTTTGAGCGAGCGATGCTGACCCACTACGCCATCGGCGGCGAAGCCGAGGATCCGTTCTCGGTTTGGGAGCGGATGGGCGCACCCGATCGTCCGACCGCTACACAACTTGCCGCGCTCCGCGATCGGCATGAGCTGCAGACAACCGGACCGGCGTGTGAGGTCGATTGTGACGATGGACGTTTCAGCTACACCCTCGATCTGGCGTTGCCGAGCGTCGCAGTGCTCTTGCTCACGGCGGATCCGGGCGTCGCGCCGGGGCGGGTGAGCGGGCTGAGCGCAGAACGGTATCAGAACACCCAAGGGGAGGAGCAGATATTACTGATGTGGGATGGCGTCGGCTCAAGGGCGCTGAGCACCTATGAGGTGCTCTTCGCTCCGGCGCCAGGCGACACCGCGTCCGACGAGACGATCCGGCTGAACAATGCTGACCTGCTGGATACGGCCTTTCTTGTCGCCCAACCACGATATGGTAGTTATCGAGTCCGCGCAGTGGACCTGTGGGCTCGCTATGGGGAACCATCGGACCCCATCATCATCTAGGCAGATCACAAAGGAGACCATCAGATGACAACGTTCAACGGCTTGGGTATGCACATGGGTAACCTGGCGCGCCTGTCCAATGCGGAGACGCGCTCCATCAGCCCCGAGAACTTCACGGGGGACAAGGGCCGTGGCGGCATGGCGATTGAGGGCACCGGCGCCGGCTGTGCCCGCGACCTCGGTCGGGGATGGAAGATCTCACCGTCGGTCGTCATCCAGCCGGGTGAGACCTTCGACCTTGCCGACATCGAGGGGCCCGGCGCGATCCAGCAGATCTGGATGACGCCCACAGGCAACTGGCGTTTCAGCATCCTGCGCATCTACTGGGACGGTCAGGAGCAGCCGGCGGTCGAGTGCCCCGTCGGCGACTTCTTCGCGATGGGCTGGGGCGAATATGCCCAGCTTTCGTCGCTGGCGGTGTGCGTGAACCCCGGCAGCGCCTTCAACAGCTACTGGGAGATGCCTTTCCGGAAGCACTGCCGTATGACCTTCACCAACATCGCCGACGAACCGATGGTCCTTTACTACCAGATCAACTACACGCTCACCGAGGTACCCGAGGACAACGCCTACTTCCACGCGCAGTTCCGCCGCGTCAATCCCCTACCCTATAAGGATGTCTACACGATCCTGGACGGCGTCCAGGGGCGCGGTCACTACGTCGGCACCTACATGGCCTGGGGCGTCAACAACAACGGCTGGTGGGGCGAGGGCGAGATCAAGTTCTTTATGGACGGCGACGACGAGTTCCCCACGATCTGCGGTACGGGGACCGAGGACTACTTCTGCGGCTCCTACAACTTCGAGAACAAGGTGCTGCGCCAGTACCAACCCTTCACGACGCCTTATGCAGGCCTGCACCAGGTCATCAAGCCCGATGGCCTCTACCGCTCACAGCAGCGCTTCGGCATGTACCGCTGGCACGTCACCGATCCGATCCGCTTCCAGCAGGACCTCCGCGTCACCATCCAGGCCCTGGGATGGGGCACAGGTCGACGCTACCTGC
>CAZYYC010000063.1:0-19107 GCA_964650935.1 uncultured Anaerolineales bacterium | reverse complement strand
CCACATGACCTTGCTCGGTCCGGTGAAGCCCGTACGCTCCAGATAGGAGAAGAGCAGATTCTCCTTACGCAGGTAGTGCTTGTCGTACTCCCGCAGCCGCGCCACAGCAGCCTGCGCCCGCTGACGTGTGTGAGGCGTCGGCAGATGCACGTAGTCGTTCAGCGCATCTGCCACATCCTCAAGGGCCCGCTGTACACCCAGATTCTCTGCCCGGAAGGTGAAGACCGGATGCCCGGGAATCGTCTCGGGCGCCCGCTGCGTGTCGAGCGACTCCTTGAACACGGCGACGTGGATATCACAGAGCGGCTGAATCTCAGCCGGATCAAGCCCCTCGTTGACCAACGCCTCCTCAATGCGCACGATCTCATCGGCGCCGACATCCTCCAGCAGATCGGCAAAGGCCATCTTGACTTCATCCACCGACGCTCCCTCGTGCAGCTGCCGGATGATCGCCTTTAGCTTCTCCTCACGTTGTGACTGATTGTTGATATACTCGCTCATGCTATCGCCCCCCTTGTCTAGGTTTTACTCGCCCTCAGGGCTACAGCGCCCCGTGTCGTTGCGCAATCGTCGCGGCCAGCCGGTCAACCGCTTCGAGATCATCCGCGCGAGGTCTGCCGCGCACCAGGACCGGATCAAGCACCTCTACCCTCAGTGCCGGCATCGCCTCCACCAGCGCACGGGCCGACCCCGCCGCCCACCCATAGGACCCCACGACACTGGCAAACCGTGTCTTGGGGCGCAGCGCATTCGCCAGGCTGGCAGCATACGCAGCCTGAGGATGAGCACCTCCCAGCACCGTGGGAGAGCCGATCACGATGGTCGCGGCATCCACCATCGCCATCGCCAGGTCGCCGATATCGGTCACGGTCAGGTCAAAGGGTCGTACCGTCACGCCGTGGCGCACCAGTTCCGTCACCAGCCGGTCGACAAGCTCGGATGTGCTTCCGTGCATCGATATGAAGGGGATAACAGCGACGTTCTTCACCGCCCCACTGACCCAATCACGATAGGCTTCGATGATCACATCCGGTCGATCCCAGATCGGGCCGTGGCTTGGTGCGATCATGGCGATATCAAGGTCCTCTAGGCGCGCCAGATGGCGCTCAATGGGCTTGCGGAACGGCATCATAATCTCGGCATAGTAACGCTTGGCTGCCGACACCACGTGAGCATCATCGCCGACCATCACCCTTGAGGTAGCGTAATGTGAGCCGAAGAAGTCACAGGTGAACAAGATCCGCTCTTCGTCGAGGTAGGTCAGCATCGTCTCGGGCCAGTGGACCCAGGGGGCATGGATGAATGTTAAGGTCCGATCACCCAACGAGCGCTGCTCGCCGTCAGCAACGGCCTCCACACGCTCCGGTGGGAGGTGCAGTAGGTCGACCAACATGCCTTTACCTTTCTCCGTTGCCAGAACCGTAGCCTCAGGGTAACGCACCAGGAGTTCCGGCAAGGTCCCGCTGTGATCCTGCTCCGCATGATGGGCTACGATGTAGTCGATGCGTTGCTCGGCCTCCAGCTGTTGAAGCAGCTCGTCAGTTGTCGCTGGATCCGCGGTGTCCAATAAGGCCGTCTTCTCACTTCCCTTAACCAGGTAGGCATTGTAGCTGGTGCCCTCCGGCAAGGGGATCAGCGCATCAAAGAGGCGACGATGCCAATCCACGCCGCCCATCAGTGTCACACGTTCGGTCACTACCCTACCCTGCATATCACCCTCCATCTCGAGTCACACGATCTCTCCGGCATCGATGCCGGGGAGGCGCGGGCACGCACCGCGGGCCCACGCCCCTCCTTCTTGATAACAGCGAGCTACGCGCCCACCGCGATAGCGGCGACATCCTCCTCAACCGTGCCGGTGGGCTTGATATCGAAGTGCTTGACGAGTACCTCGGTGACCCCCGGCGAGAGCCAGGCGGGCAGCGTTGGGCCCAAACGAATGTGCTTGACGCCCAGCGAGAGCAACGCCAGCAGGACCAAGACCGCCTTCTGCTCATACCAGGCGATATCATACGAGATGGGCAGGTCGTTGATATCATCCAGGCCCAGCGCCGCTTTCAGCTGCAACGCGATATAGGCCAGTGAGTAGGAATCGTTGCACTGTCCTGCATCCAGCACCCGGGGAATACCCCCGATGTCGCCCAGGTCCAGCTTATTGTAGCGATACTTCGCGCACCCTGCCGTCAGGATCACGTGATCAGCCGGTAGCTCCTTGGCTACATCGGTGAAGTACTCACGTGACGTGTGCCGCCCATCGCAGCCGGCCATCACGACGAATCGACCGATGTCGCCGGCCTGCACGGCTTCGATGACCTTATCGGCAACGCTCATCACCGTGGCGTGTGCAAATCCGATCGGGATGGTCCCCTCCTCCAGTGACGCCGGCTCATTCCCCGCCAACGCTGCAGCAATCACGGGAGCAAAGTCCTTCTGC
Organism: uncultured Anaerolineales bacterium; assembly: GCA_964650935.1. Lineage (GTDB taxonomy): Bacteria > Chloroflexota > Anaerolineae > B4-G1 > SLSP01 > PWVB01. The sequence continues at coordinate 16,673 of CAZYYC010000063.1, read as the reverse complement.
TTCCCGGGCTCACGATCCGGGATGTGGGCCACTCCGGGCCACCCCGCCAGGCCGGTGGTGAAAAGCCGATGCCTATAGCTCTCACGGGGCTGAACAAGGCAGTTGGTCGTCATCAGAATCGCCCCGCCGAAGCTCTCGAACTCACGCTGCTGATGCCACCACGAGCCACCGTAGTTACCCACGAAGTGATCATACTTCTTGAATGCAGGATAAGCATTCGCGGGCAGCATCTCGCCGTGGGTGTAGACGTTCACCCCTCTGTCCTTGGTCTGCTCCAGCAGTTCCTCGAGATCACGCAGATCGTGACCGCTGATCAGGATCGCCGGACCCGGGCGAACTCCCAGGTTGACCTGTGTCGGCTCCGGGTTGCCGTAGGTGCCGGTATTCGCCTCATCGAGCAGACGCATCGCCTCCACCCCGACCTCTCCCGTCTTCAGGACCAGCGAGACCAGCTCATCAGCGCCCAAGCTATCGTCCATAGTTGCGTCCAAGACCTCTTCCATAAAGGCCAAGACGTCATCGTTGGATGCCTCAAGCACATAGGCGTGCTCGGTATAGGCCGCCATCCCCTTCAGTCCGTAGATCAGGAGCTCACGCAAGGAGCGCACATCCGCATCGGTCGTCGGATCGGCCATCACACCCACGGCTTGGCCCTGGCGGACAAGTGTCTCCACATCATAGCTCTCGGGCGCCCACGCCACGTGGGCGGGGAGATCGGCTGCGCACGCATCGGAACCGTGAAGCTCCGCACAGCGCCCCTGAGCCTTGGCTCGTAGCGCATCACGGCGCGCCACAGCCTCCTCGATCCAGGCCGCGAAGCGATCAGGGTCGAAGTTCACATTTGTGATCGTAGCGAATAACGCTTTCGCGACGAACAAATCCGTCTCGGGATCAACGACGTCGAGGTTCTTGCGCCCGCGGACGGCCCAGAACGAGATACCTTTGAGCAGCCAGATCAGAAGATCCTGCAGGGCTGCGACCTCGGGGGACTTGCCGCAGACCCCGCGCACCGTGCATGCCTCGTTCTTCGCCGCCTCCTGACACTGATAACAGAACATCGCTGACATAAACGCCTCCTGTATGAACTAGTATGGATCTTCAACCGACGTGATCAGGTGAGCCTGCAACATCAACGTTCTCGTCCCAGACAATCATGTAAGGCAACGCGATCGCGTTGACAGGACAAACGGACTCGCAGACACCGCAGTAGGTGCAGGCCTGAGGACGCACCAGCACAGGCTTGTGCGCCTCGAGCGCGACCACGCTCTCGGGGCAATAGGTCACGCAGAGACCACACCCGGTACAGGCCTCGTTGTCGATCTGCGGCACGCTGATGTCGTCCATCTCTCCTCGTGTCATCCGGCTCCCTGAACTCCGCTCTCATCTTATCAGGGCCCCCGCCGGGTGACTACGACTTTTGTCACACAGCGATGCCTCTCGTCTTAGCTGACCTATGCTATAGTACAGAGGGTTGACACAGCGTTGAAGTGTCTGGAGGACATAGGTGTCACGACCAGCAAGTCGAAGATCGATCCGATCGTCAGCGTGCGAACTGACGACAGCGTTGTGCCCTCCGGGGCCTGGGGTGAGGTAACGCTGTGAAGCCGCATCACAACGCGCAGCGCGCATCCGAGATGGAACGTCTACGTGACATTGGGCTCTTTGCCGAGTTGACGGAGATCACGCTGACCCGCATTGCATCGGCGGCGATCCTGCGCCACGTCGAACCGGGCGAACACATCGTCCTCGAGGGCGACCCAAGCGTGGCAGGTTACTTCATCCTCGAGGGCACTGTGCGGATCTACCGCGTCTCGGCGGAGGGTCGCGAACAGGTCCTGGTGCGGCTCGGACCGGGCCAGAGCTTCAACACGGTTCCTCTCTTTCGGCCTGAGGGCACGAACCCCGCCCATGCCGTCGCGCTCACGTCCGTGACGCTCTACAGCGTGCCCAGAGAGGAGTTTCTTCATCTGGTCAAGACGTGTAGCGATCTCATGCGTGTTGTCCTGGAGGATTTCGCGGGCCGGCTGCTTCACCTGACTGACCTGGTCACCGGCCTGGCCCTTCACTCAGTCCAAGAACGACTGGCGCGGTTCTTGCTCGATAGGGCGCCCGGATTCCGGACGGGAGCCGTTGAGGGTCGATCAAAGGGCGATGACGTCGAGGTCCGACGATGGACGCAGCAACAGATCGCCGTGCACCTGGGGACGGTGCGCGACGTGGTAGGGCGCGAACTCCGCGCGCTAGAGGACGCCGGTATCGTGCGCTTGGAACGGGGTCGAATCGTCCTACTCGATAGAGGTGAACTCGAGCGGCTGGCAGGACGTTAGCTGACCATTTAGGGTTGCGCAGCCGGGGCAGCCACGGCCCGACGATCCACCTTGGCGAACGCCTCCGGCAATTCCACGCTCCAAGCATCGGCCATATCGATGTCGTTGACCCCTAACCAGATGCCCGCCGTGCTGGGGCAGTTGAAGACGATACACGTCATACCCAGCTGGTCGCAAGGATAGGCATTGCCGAGGCGGAACCAGTGCGCGCTGTGCGCGACTACTGCATAACGTGCGCCGTGAACCTTAGCCTTGGCGTGTGCGTGGACTTCCCGCAACCTGGTGAGCAGCTCCTCGCCCACCCGATCATCGACGACCCAACGATAGTCAAGCAGCTGCCGAAACCCCCGACGTACACGTGGGTCCGCCATCACCCGCCGCTCATGGGCGATGACGTCATCGTCGGTGAGCGCGCCCCATCCTCGGGCATATACGAAGGTTCCCTGATCCAGAATCACATAGTCGATGGACATTGCCTGCTTCCTCGTTGAAAAGGCCTGGACCGGGCCTGCGGCCATCTGATGCGCCTAGCGGCGCCTGATGGCCACAGACCGAGCCACTACCTTACGGATAATGCATGACCTATCTCGCCGGCACTGCCGGACACGTCATCGTCTTGACCTGGTCAGCATCCTCGTCTCAGGACGGGACTGCATCCAATCGTCGAGTTGTGCTGCAAAGGCCTGCAATGACGCAGCTTTGATACCTCGGAGGGCGAGCCTCTCGACATCATCCAGCTCAAACTGGGACAACACGTGCTCGCGCTCCCCGTCAAGCAGCTTCGCGCAGAGTTGCGGATCAACCACCGCGTGCGCGATCAGACTTCGCAGGGCGATCTCTGACATAGCTCCCTCCCTCAGCCCCCGACGGCACCGCCGCCGCCCGATGACGGATCCGCATAGACGGCCTGCACGCCCAAAGGCGTTGCCTGAGCGATCAGGGCCAGCAGCAGGGCTACGCCTACCATCGCAGCACGCATCACACGAGGATCATCCATCTTCATCAGGGCCAGCTGCATCCGTGCTTTCATGTCGTTACCTCCGGAAGCTATAAGTGTGTTTCGAATCTGCCCATAGCCTACAGAAGCCCGGTAACGAAAGGGTAAACGTGGCGGTAACGCAGGCCGGGAATCGAGCCCGGACGTTGAGGATCGACACGCAGTTGCGGCACGACAGGCTGACCCCAGATGCAGCATGGCGGCTTCGGCCCAACGCCTCCAGCACGACCCAGGCGTGTCTCGAGCCGCAGCCGGTGAGAATGGTGGAGTATTCACCGGCGCCGCGAGACGGTCGCGCTGGAACCGTCGTCAACCGGCCGCGGTTTTATGCTATATGGTTGACATTTATAGCTTTTATAAGTATATTGTAGTGACTAGATTGGCTAAGCCAGTCGCTTACACGCTGCTCGCAGAGCAGAGGAGCTGTGGACATGCTGAATCCCAGTCAGCTACGTGCTTTCCGTATCCCTCGGATCGTCTTGTCGCTAGCCCTGACACTTGTGGCGGTGGTCGGCTTGAGTCTAGTCGTCACCGGCCCGCCAAGCGGGCCCGTTGCAGCAGCGACAGATGCAAGTTGCACCGACGGCAACTTCCCCACCCCCATTGAGGCCGACGTAACGTTCTCAGGTGACCTTTTCGTCACGGGCAGCGTCGTCGTTCGCAATGGCGCCACGCTCACGCTGACCGCCGGGAGCCATGTGACCGTGTGCGGCCCGTACGACCTGAACTTTGCCAACGGCGCCCTGCACGCCGCGGGCACCTCTGAGGACCCGATCACGATTGCGGGTGAGACACCCGAGACCCGGTGGGGGCGACTCTTCTTCAACGGTAACGGAGACCCGCTCCTGCCCAGCGTGCTGCGCCACGTCATCCTCGACGGAGGCGGCGGCAGTGATCCGACCGCGGCGCAGGGCACGGTGCACATCTACGACGCTCACCTGACCGACGGCGCCGGACCGGTCGTGGAGGACGTCACCGTCCGCAACAGCGGCGCGTACGGCATCTACGTGCGCGTCCGTTCGGAGGACACGACACCGCCGCTTCTCTCAGGACTCACGGTCACGAACAGCGCGCGTGCGCCGGTGCTCATATGGGCCTCAGCGGTCGGCGGCCTCGGGGAGGGCAACACTTTCACGGGAAATGCCGAGGAAGCCATCGAGGTCCGGGCAGGCACCGTGCTGGGCGGCGACATCCGCTTCAGTCAGACCTGGTTGCGCCAGCCGATCCCCTACCGGATGGTGAACGAGGGTGGGCTCGGTGTCAATGGGGCAACAACGCCGACGCTAGCCCTGATGCCCGGCACGACCTTCCGGATGGACCCTGACTTCACGATCACGATCGCAAAGGCCCACCTAGTTGTCGAGGGCACCCTGGCGGAGCCGATCACCTTTGAGCCCACCTTCCCAGGTCAGTCCTGGCGTGGCATCGTCTTCCAGGGATCGGCCACCGTCGTGCCCGAAGGCACGCTCCGACACGTCGTGATCGACGGCGCCGGCGGCAGCGATCCAACCGCCGAAGCCGCAGCCCTAGAGATCTACGCGCCGAACGGCACGGAGGCTTACGGTCCCATTCTCGATGCTGTCACAATTCGTGACAGTGGCGCCTACGGCCTGATGGTACGGGTCCCTGAGGCCGACGAGACGCCGTTGCGTGCCGCCAACCTGATCGTGACGGGCAGCGCCCGCGCCCCGCTACGGCTCTGGGCTGCGTCCGTGGGCGGCCTCGGCGAGGGCAACCTCCTGACGGGCAACGCCGACGACGCCATCGAGGTCGTCGCGACCGGACTTGGAGGATCGCTCGACTATGACGCGACATGGCGTGCGCAGTCGGTGCCCTATCGGCTCCTCAACTTCCTCAACGTGGGACACACACGAAGCCCGGTGCTCACCGTGGGCGCCGGTGCAACCGTGGAGATGGCGACAGACGCAGGATTCTGGGTCAACCGTGGTGGGTTGGTAATGGAGGGTACCCCGATGTCCCCTATCACCATCACGCGTGCTCCGGAGACAGCATCTTGGAATCGCGTCTACTACGAAGCGAACATCGACCCCGCCAGCCGCCTGGCCTACGTGACGATCGAAGGCGCAGGTGGTACCAATGGCGCAATCGACTTCCGCGGCGACTCCCTCCCGCTCGAGCATGTCACCGTGCGTCAGGCAACCAACGCGGGCCTCTATACGCGCGGCTTCGTGCAGGTGACCGACAGCCGATTTGAGCAGAACGGCGAAGGCCTCCGTTTCCAGTACGACAGCGCCGGCGGTGTTCTGCGCCGCAGCGTCATTCAGAACAACGCCGCAGGCATCACGGTGCTCAACAACAGCGGCAACGCCTGCATCGACGCGATGGGCAACTATTGGGGAAGCAGCACGGGGCCTGAGGATGGCACAGCGGCGCACGACACCTGTGACCTCTCGACCACCAACGCCGGCCACGGGGATACGGTCAGCCGCGACGTACGATACCACCCCTGGCTCGCCGAGGCGCCGGGCGGGGGCGCAATCGATGCCAGTCGCATCTCCGCACAGGACTTCTGGGTTATCGCGGACGGCATTCAGACGACCACCGTCACGATCACCGCTCGCGACGCAGCCGGTGTCCCCTTAGTCGGCAAGCAGATTGAACTGGAGACTACACTAGGCACTATCCGTCAGCCGACCAACCCTACCGATGAGAACGGCGTGACCACGGCTGCGATCAGCTCGACCCAGACCGGCGCAGCACAGGTGACCGCCTACAACACAACCGATGGTCGTCCCCTTGCGGCGCTGGCCTCGCTCACGTTCTGGCAGGGCCAGGGCAGCAACGCGGGTCTGGTCCCACCAGGCGGCTCGCCCTATGCTTCGCCCCGCTTGGTCATCGAGGGCCGGCCCTTCGAGCAGGGGCTTGCGATGGCTTTCCGCCTCCCGATGCAGAACACTCAGCCCGTACCTATCGAGGTCGAGGTCGTCTACAGCGTCAGCCGACTCAACATCGGTGCCCAATTCACCCCCATCTACACCTCCACGACCACACTGGAGCCTGGCGAGTCGTGGGACGCGCCGGGATTCTGGATTCCGACCGTGACGGGCCACCACTGCGTGAGAGCCGAGGTCAAGGTCACGCTTCCTGATGGTGAGGTGCAGATGATGAGCCCGCAGGTGATCGTCAACGTGGGACCTTTCCAGGTCAACCTGGACTTCATCCCGCCCGATCCATGCTCAAAGCTCGACGTCAACAAGCTGATCCCGAGATCCGCCGGCCTCAGTGGGGTGCGCAAGCACGTCCAGAAAGCCCTCATCCAGGCCTATCTGGTCAGGGAATGTATTCGGCAGGAGTTGACCTTCGGAGCATCGCAGATGACGGCATCGCTCGCTGTGGCAGGCAGTGCGGCCACCTTGCGTGACTACGAGAACGTGGCGCCACCGCCGACCCTCTCGATGCCCCAACTCACGCCGGGTGGCGGCGTCTCGCAAGCAGAGGTTGACAGTGCGAATGCCATAGGCGATACAGCCGCCGAACTCATCGCACTTGAGATCGCTATGGTGACCGCGCGCCGGCGTACTGAACAGGCCGGCCAGGCTGGGGATGCGGCAGCGCTCCTCCGCCAGACAGCAGCCTATCGCGACTATCAGCGGTCCCGCGGCACAGCTCTACAACGTCTCGCAACGGAGCTCACCACGTACCTCGCCCTTACTCAGGGAGCCGGCGTGCCTGATGAGTGGTTTGCCCAGCAGGACTACGCCGATTACCTGCATGAACTGGAAACCGTAGGCTATGATGCGGACACCATCGCCTTCCACCAGCAGTTAGGGCTAACCCTTGCGGAGATACAGGCCCAACTCGAGCTTGAGATCGGGGCCCTGAAGAGCGATCCCTTCTACGACACTAGCTTCTACGAGATCCTGACCGAACTCCGTGATGCAGCAGCCGGTCGGGGAACAGCTCTGCAGCGCGCCTACGGGACTGTGGGCGTACGAGCACAAACCCAGACGGAGGTCTCCCCACTGGATGATCTTTACCTTGGGACGCTGACCGCCGATTTCCTGGTCGGCAACCCGATGGATACGCAGCAGACGATCGACCTTCTTGTGCGTCCGGTTCAGCTTCCCCTCGACTGGATCACGCAACTGAGCATGGAGTCGCCGCACCTCGGTCCGGGCGAGACGACCACGGTCACGCTGACCGTGCACGTCGGCCACAGCATCGTCAAGGATTCGCACGCCCGGATCGCTGTCGAGGGCTACATCGGTGCCGAGCTCATCGGCGGCATCCTCTTCGAGCAGATGGTCCCCGCTGAAGGGAACCGGGCCATCTACCTGCCCCTGGTGATCCGCGAGCGTAACTGACCTATGCATTCGGCTCCTTCCGGGCTGCCTGCCGGCAGACAGCCCGGAAGGCCTAACCTCATCACTCCAGCGGGATCTCCTCAAGGACCCTCTGATAGAGCTCAACGGTGAACTGCGAGGGCGCGGCGTCCAAGTGCTCACGCAGAGCAGTAATGCACTGCTCATACTGGACGAGGGCCCGACTTCGTTGGCCCGACAGGGCGTAGGCACGCATCAGCTGCTGATGGTAGGTCTCGCGCGTTGGATCAATCGACAGCGCCTGACGTAGTGCGCGGATCGCTCGACGGTACTGCCGACGGCTGAGCAAGCGGTCGGCGAGCGTCTCGAGGGCTTCCATACACCGAAGGCGCAGCGCGTCCCGTTCGCGCTCACACCAATCAGCGTAACACTCACTCATAAAGTCACCGGTATAGAGCTCGGTCGCCGCCTGCAGAGCGTCGACGTCGTGGGTCTCACGCCACCTCGCCAACTGCTCGTTGAAGGCCGCCACGTCGAACCAGAGCTTGACGTCCGGGTGCAACGCATAGACGCGACCGTCATAATCCATCACCTCGGTGCCCAGGGCTCGGTTCAGACGGAACTTCGTCGTATGAAAGCTCGCCTTGGCCTTCTGGGCATTCAGCTCCGGCCAGAAGTCGACACATATCTGCTCTCGCGTGCACGCGCCGTGGATCAGAATGTAGAAGAGCAACTGGCGCGCCGAGGCGGAGGCCCAGGCACTGGGCGCGATCACCTCGCCTTCGAGTTCGACCCGCCCCGCGCCGAAGCCGTAGACGCGCACGGAGGGCTCCACATCGCGCCTCACCGGGCTCGCCAAGGGGTACAGGCGTTCTGCCACCGTCCCCAGCTCCTTGATACGCTTGAGAAGGCGGGTGATCCGTTTTGACCTCGCCGGATGCTCCTTGAAGGCCCGTCGTGCCGCGTTGAGGAGGGGCCGCGCGTGCTGTCCTTCGCCGACCAGCACCTGTGCCTCAGCGCTCTCCGGGACGTCATCCAGCAACGTGCCGAACAGCGCCAGGGCCCGATCCCGCGCACCGGAGAGATGGAGGGCCCAGGCCTGATAGAGACACGCGCGGTGCACCTCCAGCGGCATGCCGAGCGGGCGCAGCCCCTCGATTGCGGCCTCGATTTCAGCCATCCCCAATGCAGCGGCACCGGCTTCGACACGGGCCATCCCCAAGGACGCGCTGTAGCGCCCGATCTGGTAAGCCGATCCCTGTTTTAGGCCAAGGGCCAGTGCCGAGGCCAGCGTTTCCAGGGCCTCATCGTACTTACCCGCCGCTCGATGGACCAATCCAAGGGCCTCAAGGCCATAGGCGGCAAGGAAGCTGTCACCTAAGGAGTCGGCGATCTCGCGTCCCTCCTGAAGGTAGGCCGCGGACGGTTCCAACAGACCGAGGTCGCGCGTCATCTCGCCCAGGCTGACCAGGCAGAAGGCCTCCGCACGACGCAGTCCCGTCCTTCGGCTCAGGGCCAGGGCTTCTTGATAGCAGCGCATCGCCTCATCGTACGCCCCTTGAGCGTAGAGGTGGAAGCCCAGGTCGTTTAACTCATCCGCCAACCCCGCGTCGCTGCCGACCTGTCGCCAGATCGCCACGGCCTCTCGATTCAGGATGACCGCCTCAGCTAGCCGTCCCTGAAGGCCGACACAGTGGGCCAGGCCGGTGCGCGCCAGAGCTCGAGCATAGCCGATCGACTGGGCATCACTGAGGGTCAGCGCCTGCCGAAGGTGATCGTGAGCCCGATCGAGGTCGCCCCTATCGACATACGCCAGTCCGACAATGCGATGCGCTTCGTGTGCGACCTGGGGCGCTGCATCGGCGACCATCTCCAACGTCACCAGCCCGAGTTCGAGCGCCGCCGCTGCCTTACCCAGGTTCAGCCAGACCTGACAGCGGTGCAAGGAGGCATACGCCACCCCCTCGATGTCGTCCTGTGACCGGTAGCCGCGTTCGGCAATCTCCGTCAAGGCCAGTGCGGCGCTGTGCTGACCGAGTTTGTAGGCTGCGCGTGACTGGTAGAGGGCGAGGCGAGGCTCCTCGATCAGCGCCACGTCAGAGACCTGCTCCCGCCACGTCATCAGCGTGGTGAGTTGGCCGGCGATGTAGAGGTCATAGGCGATCTCGCCCATCAGGCTCGCAGCCTGCTCTTCCGCACCGATAGCGAGAAGGTGGTCCACAGCATCGCGTGGCTGCCCATGTCGCGCGAACCATTCCGCAGCCCGAAGGTGCAGAGCCTCCCACGCCTCGGGGTCGGATCTGCGCAGGCTACTCTGCAGGAACTGACGAAAGAGATGATGGTAGCGGTACCATTCATCCTCCAACCGCGTGACGAAGAGGTTCTCGACCTCCAGCCTCTGCAACAGATCAGCCGCGCTGTCGACCCCCAGCAACTCAGTGCACAGTGGCGCGTTCATCTCACGCAGCGTGGACGATACGCCTAGGAAGCGCTGCATCTCTACAGGTTGTCGGTCGAAGACCTCCTGCGTCAGATAGTCGTAGACCGGCTGATGCGAATCCCGCGCCCGCATCCAACTCTGCAGTACGCCCTGCCACCGCGTGTAGGCCGTGAGCAGCAGACCCGTGATCCATCCCTCCGATTGCTCTGCCAGGATCGCGGCCTCACCCAGCGTGAGATCAACCCCGTAGTTGTGGGCGAAGAGCGCCCGGATCTCGCCGGACGTGAAGCGCATCTGCTCCGGTCCGATGCCGCCCACGCCACCACGGGCGACCAAGGGGATGATCAGAGGCAGGTTGGGCACCGTGCGGCTGGCGAGGATCGTGAGGCACTGGTCGCGCTGATAGGCCACGAAGTTTGAGAGGATGCTATCGACATCGGGGGCGTGCCCCAGCGCGTGATAGTCGTCGAGGACTAACACGAACCAGCGGGGGATCCGGCTCACAATCTCGTTGACCAGCACGCGCACGATGCCCGGCGCCCCACCCTGCATGTCAACGCCGGCCTCCAGCGCACGCAAGGTCTCATCGCCGAAGTCGGGGAACCGTCGCTGGATCGACATCACCAGGCGCTCGAGGAAGATGCGGGGATCGTGGTCGCTGGCGTCCAGTGCATACCAGCAGACGGGATGATCCAGGTCAGTGGCGAAGTCGACCAGGAGTGTCGTCTTTCCGTAGCCGGCGGGCGCGGAGACAAGCGCCAGACGGTAGTCAACCATGTCATAGAGGCCATTAAGCAGCCGCTGACGCGTCAGTACGTCATCGCGACGTCGGGGGAGCAGCACCTTGGTCATCAGTGTCGTGGTATCCGTCATCGATCTCGACGTCCCCATTCCTCGGTGAAGGGCAAGCATGCCCAAGTATGGCACAGCGTGCCCCACGTGCAACCTCCCCGCCTGGGTCACCCCAGACGCGGCAGACCTCTCCCGCACGAAACTACTGTCTGGGCGCGAAGTCCGCGTATACGAGAAGGAGCAGCTGCTGAGTAAGTGATGTGCTGTTGCATCTACAGTCGCAGGAGGCTAGATATGAAACGCGTTCTGTTTCCGCTTCTGGTGGTCGTTCTTGCAGCGCTTCCAGCTACCACACCGGCGCTGGCCGCCCAGGGCCACGTCTACTGCGTCGTGTTCGTCGACACGAATCTGAACGGCGTATGGGATGTCGGCGAGGTTGGTCTTCCTGATGTGCCCGTCACGCTCCAGAGCGCTAACGGCAAGACCACGATCGAGTTGATGTCGGCCCCGGCGTGGGACGAGATCGATGAGAGTGCCGGCAACGTCTGCAGCTACCCGGATCCCGATGCACCAACACCTTGCCCAGCCACCTGGGGGCTCATTCCCGCGGGTGAGGTCGGATTCTGGTGGCAGGTCTCGGTAAGCGCGTCTTCCGGCTATCAGGTCACATCCGAGAAACACCTGTGGGTCCAGGTCAAGCAGGAGGGCGGCCCTCAGTTCGTTCAGTTTGGCGTCGCCCCCATCGGCGCCGGCGGCCCACTGATGCCCGTCACGGGGGCCTAGAAGCTTGATGCGGCTGGGCTACTCCTGGTTGCGGGGCTCGGACTGTCGCTGAAATCACGCCGGCACAGCTGATCTAGCGGCCCCATTCGCTGTAGCGCAGCTGCCGCAGCACTCCCGGATCTTGTCAGACTCGGGAGCGCTGCCTTTTGTGGATCTGTGTCGACCCGTCGCCGGGCCGCGCCTTCGGCCTAGCCACGCCTCCGAACCACGGCGGTGGAATCGCGCACGACAAGCTCGGTCGCCATGGCGATGGACACCTTGGGATGGAGCGGCTCTGCGGCACGGTACAGCAGCTGCCGAATGCCCAACGCCCCCATCCAGGTCTTGTGGACGTGCACCGTCGTCAAGGGCGGCGTGACCACGCCTGCGAGATCGATGTTATCGAACCCGATGACGGAGAGATCCGTGGGCACATCGATACCGAGATCGCGCGCGGCGTTAAGAGCCCCAACCGCAACGATGTCCGCCGCCGCGAAGACGGCGGTCACCTCAGGCGCACGCACCAACAGGCGCCGCAGCGCCACATCACCCGAGTCCTGCGTGAGTTCAGAGTTTTCGATGTAGCTATCGGAGAGGCCCCGATCTCGCAGCAGGTGGCGAAAGCTATCCCGCCGCTCGAGCAGGCTTGGAGGCGACCCGGCATTGGTTCCGACTAAGCCGATGCACCGATGACCGAGATCGATCAGGTGCTCGATCACACTGCACGTGCCCATCACGTTGTCGATCAGCACACTATCGTAGCCCATATGCGGGGCATAGGCATCGACGAGCACAATGGGCAGATGAAGTCGACGCTTAAGCGTTTCGACCGTGTTCTCAATGAAGGTGCCGACCAGCAACAAACCATCGATACGCGCCTCACTCAACATCGCCGGCCAGACGACGGGATGGTTGGAGGCATCCACCTCAACGTTCGCGTACATCAGGCTGATCCCCTGTTTGCGGCATTCCTCCTCGGCCCCCGCCTGAACAACCGAGTAGAATGGATTGATGGTGGGCGGGTAGCCGAAGTCGTGTTTGGTCAGCATGCCGACGACCTCGATACGGGCTTCTACCTGCCGCGATGGGGACTTGATGGGATAGCCCAGCGCTCGCGCAGCGTCGATGACACGCGCCCGTGTGCCCGTCGCCACACCGGCTCGGTTATTCAGAGCCTGTGAGGCCGTGCCAATTGAAACCCCTGCCAGGTCTGCGACATCTCGAAGACGGACTCGTTGCGCCATTACCCTTGAAACCTTCAACTCAACAGGTGAACCCTCAGGACAGTGTTTCATTTAAATCACGAAACTCACTCTGTGTCAAATCTAGGTTGACCGGTGAGACAGACGTGTGGGATGAGGTGGGGTTGTTTCGGCAGATCCCGGCAGCAGACTGGAGCCGTCCCGGCGTGCTGAGGACGACCGAATCACGCCCTCCGCCTCGCGCCGCTTGCGCTCAGTGGGCGCACAGAGTATAACTACCCCAACAGCGACGCCACCGTAGCCGGCGCGCTCACGAGCAGGGCACCGCAACCGAACAGCTCTGCACGATATGACGAGGTGACCTCAAGATGACAGTTCAAGGTGTGCCCGACTCCGATCCAGGCACGTTCAGGGGTCAACCCTCTCCGCAACGCCCCCAACTGGTGCCCCTCGCACTCGGCACCGCCCTGCTGGTCGGCCTGGTGATCATCAGCCGCGTGAACTTTCTGCTCTTCCACGGACTGGCGGAGCTTATCAGCATCGCCGTGGCATGGAGCGTCTTCATGCTCGCGTGGAATGCTCAGCGCCACATGCATGATGATATGCTGCTGCTCTTGGGCATCTCCGCCCTCTTCGTGGGCGGAATCGATCTGGTGCACACGCTGTCCTACGCGGGTATGAATGTCTTCCCGGGCTACGATGCCAACCTGCCGACGCAGCTGTGGATCGCGGCCCGCTATCTACAGAGCCTCTCCCTGCTGGCTGCCGTCGTCCTGCCCCCGCCGCCTCGTGGCCCGATATCACGCAGCGGGTGGGCCCCCACTGTGATTTTCGGCTGCTTCACCGTGGTGACCTCACTCCTGGTCTGGTCGATCTTCGCGCGCATCTTCCCGACCTGCTATGTCGAGGGCGTGGGCCTGACGCCCTTCAAGCGCATCAGCGAGGTCATCATCTCGCTGATCCTTGTCCTCGCCGGCCTCATCCTCTGGCGGGGCCGCCCGCGCCTCGACGATCGCGTGCGCAACCTGCTCCTCGTATCGATCGCTGCGATGGTCGTCGCCGAGCTGGCTTTCACCCTTTATGTCGGTGTCTACGACCTCTCCAACGTGGTCGGGCACGCCTTCAAAGTGATCGCCTTCCTGCTTCTCTACCAAGCCGTGATCCGCACCGGCGTCAGCCGGCCCTACGCCTTTCTCTCGCAGGAACTGCAGGCCGGCGAGCGCCGCTTGCACAGCATCTTCCGCGTTGCCCCCACCGGCATCGGCCTCGTCCACGATCGGCGGATCCTGGATGTCAACCTACGCATCTGTGAGATGACCGGTTACAGCCGCGAGGAACTTATCGGCGCCGACGCGCGCCTGCTCTATCCCAGCCAGGACGACTACGATTACGTCGGGGACGAGAAATACCGCCAGATCGACGCCAAAGGCTCGGGCACCGTCGAGACGCGCTGGCAGCGTAAGGACGGCACCATCATCAATGTGCTGCTGGCCTCCACGCCCCTGGACCCCGAAGATCGTGACCAGGGCGTGACCTTCACGGCCCTGGACATCACTCAGCGTGAGCTGCTGCTGACCGAGATCAGCGAACAGGCCCACCGACTGCAGAGCGTCCTGGACACGGTTCCGGAGGGCGTGCTCCTTCTGGATGGGGAAGGGCGCATCCTGCTGGCCAATCCGACCGCGGAAAGCGTTCTCAGCGACATCGGCGAACGCCTGCCCGATGGGCGACTCGTCAGGCTCGGCGACCGCGTGCTGTGGGAGTTGCTCTCCTCACCGCCTTTCGGATTGCGGCACGAGGTGGCAGGGGGCGACCGCACCTTCGAGGTGATCAGCCGTCCGATGGAGAGCGGGAGCGGATCAGGGCCCGAGCGCTTCGTGTTGGTGATCAATGACGTGACCCGCGAGCGTGAGGTGGAGGCCGAATTGCGCCAACAGGAGCGATTGGCCGTGGTGGGCCGGCTCGCCGCAGGCATCGCGCACGACTTCAACAATATCCTGGCCGTGATCGTCCTCTATGCCCAGATGGACGCTGATGCTTCCGACCTCCCCGAGCGCTTCCGGCCCCACGTCCGCACCATCGTCCGTGAAGCGCACCACGCATCCGCCCTGGTGCAGCAGATCCTCGACTTCGGACGCCGGGCCATGCTCACACCGCGAGCCATGGATCTGGTGCCGTTCATAGAGCAGCAGGTAGAGTTGCTCGCGCGCACGTTGCCCGAGAGCATCAGAATCGTGTTGCACACGACCTGCGACACGACGTCCGTGAGGGCGGACGAGACTCGCATCCAGCAGCTACTGACCAACCTGGCCCTCAACGCCCGTGATGCCATGCCCGAGGGAGGCACCCTGACCATAGGCGTAGGCGAACTTGAGATCGCGCACGCTGCGGAAGCTCCGCTGGCCGATATGGCGCAGGGGCGCTGGGTCAGGTTGACGGTCGCCGACACAGGCACCGGGATGTCGCCTGAAGTCAAGGCGCACCTCTTCGAGCCCTTCTTCACAACCAAGGGGCCCGGCAAGGGCAGCGGCCTCGGATTGGCGCAGGTCTACGGCATCGTCAAGCAACACCACGGCCACATCGGCATCGACACCGAGCTCGATCGCGGGACCACCTTCACGATCTACCTTCCGGCACTGACGGATAGCCCCATCGCCGAAGCGCCCGGCATAGCCCCGGCGTCGCACCCGGGCCATGGGGAGGTGATCCTGATCGTTGAAGACAGCTCATCGCTGCGAGGTGCGCTATCGAGCATCCTGGAGCACCTCGGATACCGAGCCCTGGAAGCCGCCAACGGTGAGGAGGCGCTCGCCGTGTTGGAGGATCACCGCAAGGACGGGGCGGCAGCTGAGGGCAAGCCCCTGATCTCTCTCGTGTTGAGTGACGTAGTGATGCCGGATATGGGGGGACAGGCGCTCTTCCGTGCGATGCAGGCCCGCGGCATTAAGACGCCGCTCATCATGATGACCGGCCACCCCATAGACCGAGAACTTCGCGCGATGCAGGCCCAGGGCCTGGCCGGGTGGCTGCTCAAACCCATCCAGATGGAGGCACTCGCTAGACTGCTCTCCCAGGCCTTGCACCCGTCGCCCTGACAGCGCTCGCCTTCCGGAAAGGCCGGCGCTGCGGGTTGCCGGTCACGGTCCCCACCAGCGTTACCCTAGCCTCTGCCGGCGCATCCGGCTGGACGGCGTCCACTTCCGCCACAACCCAGTTACCTGTCTCACCTGCCGAATCGCTGCGCTATCCCAGGCCCGTGGGACGTTTGACCCTGAACGCCATCGTACCTATACTCCGTGGGCAAGCTTGATGCTCAAGATAAGGAATGAGGAGGTGGTATGGAGTACAAGACACTGCCGATCGAAGCTCGCAAGCGGATCGCCCTCATCGCACACGACAGCAAAAAGGACGATCTCCTAGCTTGGGCACGGTTCAACGTCGGATCGCTCAGCCGTCACGAGCTGTTCGCCACCGGCACCACCGGCTGGGTCCTCCAGCGTGACCTCGGACTCAACGTCAACCGGATGCAGAGCGGCCCGCTGGGTGGCGACCTGCAAATCGGCGCTATGATCGCGGAGGGTAAGATCGACTTCTTGGTCTTCTTCTGGGACCCTCTGGAAGCACAACCCCACGACCCTGACGTGAAGGCCTTGCTGCGCCTGGCTGTCCTGTGGAACATCCCCGCCGCCACCAACCGCGCAACGGCCGACTTCATGTTCTCGTCAGACTTGATGAACCAAACCTACGAGCGCGTCGTTCCCGATTACGACACCTACCAGCAGGAGCGTGAGGCACGCCTGGAACGTGAGGTCGAAGCGGAACTCGCCGAGAAGGCCCAAGGCGTGGAGAAGCGGGCGTAAGAGACAACCA
>CAZYYC010000062.1:0-19166 GCA_964650935.1 uncultured Anaerolineales bacterium | reverse complement strand
AGGGTCGACATAGAGGCGCACGTCATAGTCAGCCACAGGATAGATCACCGGATCACCGATCGCGTGATAGGACCAACGCTGCCAACCGAACCCGGAGAGGTAGGGCGCGAGCGTGGGGTGCCAATCACCCATCTGGATCACGCGCTCCCCCGCGCCCAGGTTACCCTCAGGATGCCCGTCCGTCGGGGCAATATCGGGGATGTTGATCTCATAGGCCAACGTGATCGACACCGGGTCACCAGGCAGCACCGAGGTCGGCATCGTGAGGGTGAGCATCGTCCCGTCCAGGGTCGCTCCGGCGATGGCGTCAAGCATGAAGACCCCGGGCGTGCGTGCCGGTGGAACGGAGAAGACGATCTCATCCCAGGGGTCGTCGGTCGCGTTGACGAGCCGAATGTGCTGCGTCACCCGCAGGTGGCGATCGGGGTAGTTCAGAACGATGTTAAGGATCATCTGTGGGAGGCCTGGCGGCTCGAGCAGGCGTGGCGTTGGGGCCGACCTAGCCACATGCTCCTCCGCAGAAGCGGGGGCCCGCCTGACACGGAGCAACCCGGGATGGGAGGAGGCCACAGGGGCGATCGCAGTCGAGGGGGCATCGTGCCGGATCTCCTGCGTTACAGCCGGCTCCGTCGAAGCCCTACGGGCGTCTGGACCTCCCACAGAGCTGAAGGCACAAGCAACGACCGAGGCCAGCAGCAACGTCGCACACGTCACAACACGAAGAGGGCTCGCCATCAGCGAGCCCTCCCCTTAACCTTCATCACACAGCACCCGACGCCATCAATAGTGGACGACCACCTTTGTGCCGAGGGGCGTCCAGTTATAGAACCACTCCGCGTCAGGCAACGAGAGGTTCACGCAACCGTGGCTCATCGGCGTCCCGAAGTTATTGTGCCAGTAGGCCCCGTGAATCGCATAGCCACGGTAGAAGTACATCGTGTGGGGCACGTTCGGCAGGTAATAACCGGGCCCGCTCATCGGCGTAGCAAGATACTTGACGTAGACGCTGAAGGTTCCTACCACGGTGGGTGTCCCCGGCAGTCCGGTGGACACGATGGCGGTACGGACGGGTGTCTGCCCTACATAAGCGGTGATCGTCTGCTGTGAGAGGTTGACGCCGAGCCATTTCCCGCCTCCCGTCCCGGGTCCAGGATCTGCGACAGGCGGTGAGGCGGGCGGCTCGCTGGGGGCGGTACCACCGACGGGTATCTTCAAACGCTGCCCCACGTAGATCGTATGGGTCGTCAGGCCATTGGCGGCGCTCAGCGCACTGACTGTTGTGCCGTGAGCTCGGGCAATGCCGAACAGCGTGTCGCCGGCCCGCACGACATAGACCTGTTCACCTGTCGCGGGAGGATTCGGCGTCGTGGAGGGCACCTGACCGCCAGGAATCGCGAGCTGCTGCCCCACATAGACCCACGAGTTCCAGTGTAATCCGTTGAGCGTCGCCAACTGGCTGACGCTCACCCCGTATCGCGCCGCGACGCTCAACAGGGTATCGCCACGCTCAACGACATGGGTGCTGCCACTCGGCAGTGGGCTGCCGCTGGACGCCGGTGCTGAACTCAAAGGAACGGCAGTCGGTATGTTGAGTCGCTGGCCCGAATAGAGCCAAGCGTTCGTACCCAAACCATTGGCAGCCGCCAGCTGACTTACCGAAAGTCCGTAACGCGCAGCAATGCGCGTCAGCGAGTCCCCCGGTTGCACGATGTAGACCGTCTCTGAGGCAGCCAGAATCGGCTGCGAGGCAGCCACCGACAACAGAACGAGGAGCACGCACAAGACGACACCACGCCACCGATTCATAGGCTCAAGCTCCTTTCGAAGGCCCGAAGTGACTCACCCTATGATACCAGCATTCCCCTTGTCTGCATACCCGTCTAGCCTCAACAAGATGTTCAGGCGCCGCAGATTGCGCTCCCAAGGAGCCGCAGCCAGGCGCACCTCCCCGGCACGATCAACGTCGTCGCAGGAAAACAACGAGGCCGAGGAGCAATGCGGCACCCTGTAGCAGAAGAGCCAACAACAGCGGCCAATCGGGGCCGTTATCCTGGGCGGCAGCAGGGGCATCGGTAGGCAAAGGGGTCCAAGTGGGGAAAAAGACAGGCTCGCCTGCATCAACGTCGGGCGTAGACGCCGGCAGCGGCGTCAGGGGTAACGACGGCGTCTCCTCATCCGGCGGCGTCACATCGGATGGCAGCGGGGTCGCAGCGCCCGCCTCTTCGGGCGGCACATCGGGAGGCAGCTCGGGCATAGGTTCGAGATCATCCAAGAACGGCGTCGGTGTGGGCGGGGACTCCCCCGGCGCCACGAGCCTGATGATGTCTTCAGCGACCGCCGTGCGCCCGGCCCCGTCACGAAACTCCACGTAAACAGCATACTCTCCCGGCTCCTCACCGGCAAGCTGCCAGGGCATCAGAGGCTCCCACGGCTGCCACGACATGCCCTCGAAGTCAGGTCGGTTGCTCATGCGGACCTCAATCGCCCTGCCGATCGAGGCCCCATCGCCCAAGGGCACCGCTTCCTCATTGGTGAGACGCAGGGCGATCAGTGGCGATTCAGTGGTCTCTGCCCCTTCATTGATGAAGATGGGCAGCACTCCCGGGCGCGATCCGACGACGACGACGAAGTAACGCACGCCATTGTCCTCCGCAAAGCCGACCCCAGCCTCACGATATCTGGTATCGGTCAGCACCTCCCAATCGGATGCAACGTCGGCGTCGGCACTCGCCCGGCGGCGAAACCAGACGAGTGCATCCTCGGCAGTACCCAATCCGGTCCAGAGCACCTCATCGACCATCAGCCCATCGTTCCAGGCCTGGTAGCGCGCCTCGCGAATACGTTGCTGATAGGTCGATCCATCGGATCCGTCGTGCGTCACCTGCCCAAGCGTCCCTCGACGGCCTTCAGAGGCAAGATCCTCCGCGTGGCGCTGAGCGGCCTGATTGAGCAAGGTCGAGTTACCCAGAGGGGCGTAGCCCTCGCGCAAGCGCGCCTGATTGATCAACGCGAAAAGATGCGCACGAGGATCATCCTGAGCAACCGCTGCCGTTGATACGGCAAGCGCCAACACGAGCGCACTCGCCAGGTGCAGCCACTGGTGCATGGCCCTTTTCAATTGCCGCCTGAGGCCCAATGCTCTCCCCGGTTGTTTCACAGAGATCCTTAATCGATGAAGCTCAGACTAACGACGCCCGTGTTACACGCTGTCACCGCCGTATCGACGTAGGCACGCGAGTCGGCGTCGACCTCCTGCAGAGCCAGCAATCCTCGCAGAAGTGAGGCACGGCAGGTAATGCGATTCGTAGCCGGCGGCCACGCGACCCACGTCCCACGATCTGCTGCGTCGGCGGCAATCTCCCAGAGGCGGCGCTCCCCCTGGGTCTGACGCCACGATGATCCCGCGATAGCGCCCATGGTCTCCTCGAGTGCTGCATCCACAACCGACCGCCGTATCGGCACGTACTCAGTCGTCTCGCCCCAGTAGCTCTGGGCTTCCGGCGAAAAGAGCCAATGCATCACCTCGAGCGCAGCTTCTTGGCGCTCGGCCTCCGCCGCCGAGATCATCAGTCCAGGACCGTACCAGAGGGTCGGTCCTGGTCCATCAGGCCCGGGAATTGGGCTGATGGTCAACTGGAAATTGCGCCCAGTGAGAATCGACTGCTCAATCTCGAACAATGACTCGCTTGACTCCACAATCAGCGCGATCGAGCTTCTGCTCAGCCGCGATACTCCCGCTTCACGGTCCTCATACAGCGTACCGCAGTTACCGCTTAGGATCTCTTGAAGCAGCGCCGCCGTCCGATGCCCGGGCTCATCGGCAAAGTGATAGGAGCCATCCTCGCCCATGATGCTCGAGCCGCTTGCCGCCAGGAGGGCCAGGAAGAGGCTTGATCGGGCGGGAATTCCCATACCCACCTGGCCACGAAGCGGATCCGTCGCAGCACAGACGGTGCGGCGCATATCCTCCCAGGTGGCCTCATCTGCATCATAGCCGAGGTCCGCGAGCCAGTCCGCGTTGGAGAACGACAGATAGGTCGCCAGGCCCAAGGGCAAGGCCAGAGGAACGCCCCCAACCTGATACAGCGTACCGGCCATGGGGAGGAAATCATCCCACGCGCGCTGCATCTCCACGGATGCCGTCGGCGCCGCTCCGATGATGCCCAGTTCCACATAGGTCCGTAAGTCTTGAGGCCACAAGGTCACCAGATCGGGCCGTCGATCCGGATCGAGCTGTAGCTTCGCCGGCAGATCTTCTTGATACTCAGTGACGACGATGATGCCCTCATCATTCCCCACGTTGAACCGGTCGGTCAGCGTCTCCAAGGCCTGAGCCTCCGCCCCGCTGAACCCGTGCCACAAGACCACGATCTTCCGTGCATCCACCGATACCGTCGGCACGGCTCGACAACTCATCAAGAGGATGCAGAGAACAAGTCCAAAACGCCAGAGTTTCATACCAACCACCCTACGCTCATCTCAACTCCGCCAGTGAGCTTGGCGACATCGGCGCTTTACGTCGCAGTGCCTGGCGTACGAGTTGGATTTCCTCGACGCCCAGTCCACGCAGAATGGCAAGATAGATCAGGGCGCCGGCCAAGGTCGCAACGCCGATGCGAATCAGATAGCCGAGGCTGCCGACAGGCACGGTCGATTCCAGCGCGCGCAGGATGCCTAACATCGGCAACGCCATCGCAGCGGAGGCCCCTAACGAGATCAGCGTCGTGTGTCCCACACGGTAGGGCGTGAGACTGCCGACCTTACGCGCAAAGAGATAGAGCATCAACAGCGCATGGGCCATCAGCTTCAGCGAGTTGGCGAGAATCAGCTCCCAGAGCCGCGGCTCGTGAAACTGAATCGGCACCAGGGCCATCACGATATAGAGCGCTACCGTGCCCATACCGACCAAGGCAGGCGTCCAGGTGTCCTTGCGCGCATAGAAGGCGAAGATCAGCGGTTGATCCAGCGCGGCAAAGACCAATCCGAGGATCGAGAAGCGCAGTACCTGCGCCGTGGCGAGCGTATCCGACGGTTGGAACTGCCCCCGCTGCAACAGCACAGCCACCAAGGGTTCGGCCATGACCAGCAAGCCGACCGCGGCAGGCAGGACCAGAATCAGAACCAACCGCAATCCCTGAGCCAGGGTCGCGCTGAAAGCTGACTCATCAGCCTCAGTCGCGTAACGCGAAAGCGTCGGCAGGATGGCCACCGAGACCGCCGTCACAACCAGGCCCAGAGGAAACTGAATCAGCGTCGCAGCATACTTCATCCAGGCGATGCCGCTGGGTCCGGTACGCGAGGCGAGGTTGAAGCTGAGCGCCACGGCGAACTGATCGACCAACAGGCCCACCCCGATAGGCAGGTAGAGCCGGCCCACCTGGGTGAGTGCGGGATGCGGGGTAAAACCCCGCTCGGTGAGCGCACGCCAGTGAATGCCGCGTAGCCCGGGTAGCTGAAATGCGGCCTGCGCCACCGTCGCGACCAATAGGCCGACGGCCAGGGTGCGCGGTCCCAAGGGGCTACGCCCATAGGCGATGATCACGACCACCATCGCGGCATTGTAGACGGCGCTCGTGAAAGCAGGAAGGCGAAAACGCTGCAGGGCATACAACGCCGCAGAGAGCAATCCGGCGATATTGAGGAAGAAAACCGCAGGCGCCGTGATGCGGAGCATCGCAGTCGCCATCTCCAGATACTCGGGCGACAGACCGCGCCCCAACACACGCGTTACCAGGGGTGCCGCGAGCTCCAAGAAGACGACCACAGCGGCCAGGATGATGGACAGGATGAGAAAGATGTGCCCGAAGACCTGCCAGAGCTCCTCGCGGTCCTCCGAGCGGGCATAGTCGGACAGCACCGGGACCAGGGAGGAACTGAGCATGCCGCCGACCAGCTGGTCGTTGAGCATCGTCGGCACCTGGGAGGCCACGTCGAATGCACTCACAGCGCCGCCCGCACCGAAGAAATAGGACTTGACCATCTCACGGACAAGTCCTAATGCTCTGCTGGCGACGTTGCCGATGGACATCAAGACAGCAGCGCGCGTGACCCGCCGTGCCTCGCTTGACAGACCCCCCTGTTCAGTCATCGCAGACCGGCATTCTACTTTCTTTCGGGTCTCTGGCAAGGTATCCGACCCGTGCACCGGGTCTATGATGCCGGCGCTAGGCCGGCCCGCGCGTCTTCCTCTCTGGCGACGCGGGTACCCGCCTCGATGTCGACACGTCGCAGCAGCACGATCCCGACGATGAAGAAGAGGATCAGGCTGAGTATCGCCGGACGGCTGTTGCCGAAGATCCCGACCGCCGCGGCAAAGAGCAACGGCCCCAAGATGGCAGAGAACTTCTCCATCACACCGAAGAGGCCGAAGAATTCGCCGCTCTTGGCTGCGGGCGACAGGGTCGCGTAGAGGCTCCGGCTCAGAGCCTGGCTGCCGCCCTGTACCATCGCCACCATCCAGGCCAAGAGCCAGAACTCGACCACCGAGTTAAGAAAGTAGCCCCACACCGAGATCACAGAGTAGACAATCAGGGCCAGGATGATGCTGCGCCGCGTATCAAAGGTCAGCGCCCACGTTGAGAACAAGGTGCGCCCCAGCCCCAAGGCGAGGAGCGCCCCAACCGCTTCGATCGCGATGATCAGCCCCAAGATGGCGCCGATGTTGTCTGTGGAAAGCCACCGTCCACCGAGTACACCGGCGAGTGGCAGGGCGATGAGGTTGTAGAGCACGAACGCCAGATAGAAGGGGCGCCGCGACTCTCCCTTGCTCGGCAAGCGTCCGAAGATGAGGCTGAAAGGAATCCCGACGAACTGAACCAGCAAGAGCGCCAACACCAGCTGCAGGCTGTCAAAGCCCAGCTCGGCGCCGTAGATGCTCGCTACACCGATAATGGTACCGATCGCGTCGTTGTAGATAAGAAAGGCCAGCAGAAACTTGAACAACTCGCGGTACCGCTTGATATCCTTGAGTACATCCCAGAGCCTGCGGAAACTGGCCCCGATCACGGAGCTACTCACCACGCCCGATGTGTTCTGGTCCAGCGTCGCAGCCGGCGGCTCAGGGACGTGCCGGAGGATCGGGATGGAGAAGACGGCCCACCAGATGGCCACGCTCAGGAAGGAGAGGCGCGGCCCCCAGTTCCCCGGGAGGATCGCAATCATCGCGGCATTCACAGCCAGCAACAGCCCGCCGCCCAGATAACCCAAAGCGTAGCCCTTGGTCGACACCCGATCGCGCTCGCCCTCATCGGCGACGTGCGGCAACAACGCATCATAGAAGACATTGGCACCGGAGAAACCGATGCGCGCCAGCACAAAGAGAATCGATGCCAGCAGCCAGTCGCCGGTATCTACCAGGACCAGAAGCCCCGTGCCCGCGATGCCCAGCATGGCGAACGAGGTCAGAAAGCGCTTCTTGCCGCGTACGATATCCGAGACCGTCCCCAGAATGGGTGCCAGAACCGTCCCGATCAGCAAGGAGAGGCTGAGTCCCAGGCTCCAATAGGCCGTCGCAACAGCGCTCGACGGCAGCGTCGCTCCGGCGACCTGACTGTAATAGATGGGCAGGACCGCCGCCATAATCGTCGTGGCAAAGGCGGAGTTCGCCCAATCATACATACACCAGGCGTTGACGATCTTGTTCTTGATGGCTCGTGCATCGGATGTTGGCTCCGGCAGGGTCTCGTTCAAACCATCGCTCCTCTACGGATGTTGGTGGTAGGGGTGAGCTTCGGCGCTCGCCATGTGCCCATTCGCTTCGCTACAGTATATCTACAGGGTCGATATCCACAATCCAGCCCGGCGGCAGATCGATGTCCCGGAGAAGATCCGCAGGCGCGACGCTGCGCAGCAGGATTTGCCAACGGTAGTGCCCGCGCACGCGCGCGAAGAAGGCCGGGGCGGGCCCGATCAGGTCCGATGACGGCAGCCCGCGTTGTCGCAGCACCTTCATCAGGTGCTGGGCGAGTTGCTCGGCGGCGCGCTGAGCTTTTCCGGCATCACGATCTGCCGTCACAAGCCGGGCCAGTCGAATCGCCGGGGGATAGCCGGCGCGGCGACGGAAAGCCAACTCGACCTGCGCAAACCCTTCGTAGTCGTGGGCTGCGGCAAACAGAATCGCGTAGTGGTCAGGATGATAGGTCTGCATCACAACCTGGCCTCCAAGGAGGCCCCGACCCGAGCGTCCCGCCACTTGTGCCAACAACTGGAAGGTGCGCTCTGCGGCCCGGAAATCGGGCAGGTTCAGCGCCGTATCCGCAGAGATCACGCCGACGACGGTAACCTTGGGGATATCCAGGCCCCGCGCGACCATCTGGGTTCCCACCAGGATGTCGACATCTCCCTGGGCGAAGTGCCGCATGATCGTCATATGTGCCGCGCCGGAACGGGCGACGTCGCGATCCCAGCGTAGCACGCGGGCATCGGGCCAGCGGGACGTCACGTGCGACACCAGGCCCTCCGTGCCCAGACCGAAGGCGCGCACGCGACCCGAATCACAGGTGGGGCAGCGATCCACGGCGTCACGGCGGTAACCACACCGATGACAGACCAGCACCGCGACCCGACGGTGGCCCGCAACCGCACGGTGCTGCGTCAAGGGGATATCGCAGTGCGGGCATGTCGCGACCCAGCCGCAATCGCGGCAGAAGACGTAAGTCGCCGAGCCGCGCCGGTTGAGATAGAGAATGACCTGTGTGTGACGCTGCAGGGCCTCGTCGACAGCCTCCTGCAAAGCGATGCTGAAGATCGAGCGGTTTCCGGCACGCAGTTCGGCGCGCATATCGACGACGTGTACCGGCGGTAGGGGAATCGTCACCGCTTCTAGCGGCTTCTCCGGCTGTTCTGGAGCCTGCTCGGCACGCTCGACCGGACGATAACGACTCTCACGTACGTGAAGCACCCGCTGCCAGTCTGCCACTCGTCGCTGATGGCTCAGGATTCGTGCCGGCAGGCGCAGCAGGTGATACTGTCCTGCTTCCGCACGGTCAAAGGCCTCGAGCGAGGGCGTCGCGCTCCCCATCAACAACAGCGCATCGTGCGCCTTAGCCAACTGCTCCGCCGTCTCGCGCGTATGATAGTGAGGCGTCTGTCCGCTCTTGTAACTCGTGTCCTCCTCCTCATCCATCACGATGAGCCCCAGACGGGGGAAAGGAGCGAAAAGCGCCGATCGCGCGCCCACGATGACCGCGAGGTTCCCGCTGCGGATGCGGCGCCACGTGTCGTAGCGCTGCCCCTCACTCATCCCGCTGTGCCAGAGACCTACGAGCCCTGGGAAACGGACCGCAAAGCGCCGCGCGGTCTGGGGAGTGAGGCTGATCTCGGGCACGAGGATCAGCGCCTGCTGCTGCTGCCTGAGCACCTCAGCCGTCGCACGCAGGTAGAGCTCGGTCTTCCCCGACCCGGTCACGCCTAACAGGAGCACCGGCGCCCCCCGTCTCCTAGTCCGCAACCGGCGCTCCAGCTCTTGCCACGCGTGTTGCTGCCCTGCCGTGAGTTCGGGCGCCCGATCAGGGGTGAAGACCAATGCGTCAAGGGGATCACGGATCACCTCCTCACGACGGGTGGTGACCAAGCCACGCTCCTCGAGCTTGTTAACGTGATAGGCCTCGGCGCCTGTCTCGGCGCGCGCCACGCTCAGTTCAACCGGGCGCTTCTCCCCTTCAAGAAAGGCCAGGAGCGTTCGATACAGCTCGGTCCGACGCAGCCCCTCCAGTCCTTCATCCCACCGCTCCCGCGGCGCAGCCAGCTGGACCATCGGCACCGTCTTGGGGCTCACACGCGGCATCCGCAGCAAGCGCTCGACCATGATGTAGCCTTTGCGCTTGAGGTAATGGCGCGCCCGACGAATATCGACGCCCTTAAGGGCCCCGCGAAGTTGCATACTCGTCAGGGGGCCGCGCGCCACCAGCAGCTCCAACAACGCCGCCGCCGGCTTAGGCATCCCGGCAGGCACATGGTTCACCTGGGGGGTCAACTTGAGATAGGCCTGAGGGCGCAGGCTCGAGGGCAGCATCAGCTGAACGCAGCGATGCAGCGGCGCCAACGTCTCGCGTGCCATCCAGCGCGCCAAGGCCAACAACGACGCGTTGAGCGCGGGCTCGGGGTCCAACACGCTCTTGATCTCACGGGGGTTGGGCACAGAAGGGGTCGTGCTGAGCCCCATCACCATACCCGGCAACACCTGATGCCGCAGCGGAACCACAACCAGGATGCCGGGCCCCACCACAGACGACAGCGCTGCGGGCACCTCATAGTCGAGAAAGGGCGAGTGGCGCAGCCGAATCGGCTGGAAGACCAGAACCTGCGCGTACAGACGGCCCTCCCCTCTCGCGTCGTAGGGGACCGCTACCGGGGGACGGCTCGTCGGCGCCATCTCAGATCACGCCCTGATAGACCCGCTGCAGCTGCCTGCCCGTGCGTTCCCACGAGTAGTGCCGACCTGCCCGCTCCCGCAGCTGCCGGCCCAACGCCCGTGCCGCAACCGGGTCCGCAACAACCGAGGCCAGCGCTTGGGCCAGGGCTTCCACGTCCCCAAGGGGAGACGCGTAGACCCCCAAGGAGCCAAGGTATTCCCGGCTCACCGGCGTGTCATAGGCTACGACCGGCAGTGCCATCGCCATGTAGTTGAGGATCTTGCCGCTGCCCTCGGTGGCGGAGAGCTTCGGCGCTACGGAGAGATCCCCCAGCGCGAGATAAGCCGGCGCCTCCTCGTAGGGGATCTTACCTGTGAAGACCACGTCCTCCGCCGTCAATCCCAGGCTGTATGCATGGTCGCGGTACGCATCGACGCCCGGGAAGCCCATCACCAGACACGAGATCGGCACGGCTTGGGCCCGCAGGCGCGCCAGCGCCTGAAGCAGCTGGGGAACCCCCTGATAGTCGGCCAGGAGCCCGAGATAGACCAACAACGCCCGATCGGGCGGGATGCCCAGCGCCCGTCTCTGTGCGTCGCGAGCTTCCGCCGACAAACAGGCGGGACAGAAGAAATCGAGGTTGACACTGTCGGGCAACGCATAGACGGAGGCGGTACGACCGAAACTGCGCGACAACATCGCGGCGCTGTGTGTCGTGCTGGCCACAATCGCGTCGGGCATATCGATGATCCGCTCCTCAAGACGTCGCCACCAGTAGTAGGCTAGGGTGTCCCGACGGACGAACCCGTGATCGAGCATCTCACCCGTCAGGCTCCCCTGTAGATCGAAGACAACCGGGACACCCAGCAGCCGCCCCACCACACTCCCGATCAGCGCCCCCTCGTGAAGATGACCATGGATCAGGTCCGGACGCCACGTGAGCGCCTCGCGAAGCGTCCGCCCCGCCAACAGCAGATCGAAGACGATCTTGTGGCGCGATGAACCGACCTCATAGTCCGGGCGCCAGGGCGTCGGTATAGTCCGTACGATATCCAAGCCCGGCCAATCACGACCCAGGTAGTAGGTGACGACCCGAACCTGCTCACCACGCGCCTGCAGCGCCCGAGCCTCCTCGAGGATGCGCACATGGCAGCCGTAATCCAAGAAGAACGACGTCGGCGCCACCATCAGAATGCGGTGCTTGCCACGCCGCAGTCGCATGGATTTCTCCCTATCTCGCGCTCCCACCCCAGTCCTAGCTTTCGTCCGCAGATTGTAGCGCGCTCAAGAGCTCAGGATCCACCGGCACATCGATGTCACCGTGGTGTCCCCTGATCAGGTCCACGGTGCGCGCATCTCCTCCGGCGCCGACGACCAGATCCGCACCCCAGTCTGCATGCCCACGTCGCACGACGAAGGCCCGCCGCAACCCCGCTCCCTCAAGCGGCCCACGCTCCCAGCGCTCCGCCGTGCGCGGCGCGAAGTGCTCGATCAACACCACCAGCACACGTTCCCACAGCTGGGGAGGCGCCACCAGCTTGCCTACATCGTGGAAGAGAGCTGCGATCAACAGATCAGGTTCGGTGTGGCCACGGCGTTCCAGCATGCGGCACACATGCACGCCGTGATGTTGTTCAGCCCGAGGCATTCGGTCGAACAACCTCGCGAGGTCCTCCGGTGCCGCGGCGCGGCTCAAGAGTCTCTGCACATAGACCCTATCCACCGGACGGAACGGCGCGCGCAGCGCCTCGACGAACTGCGCTACGCGATAACGGATACGCCATCCGCCCCGCCTCTGCACAGCGCCGCCGTTCTCAGTAGGCTGCCGCGCGGGCACCATACCGATCAGAATACGATGATCCGGAAGAGGGCCTGCTGCAACGGACGCACCAGGATGCCGACCACATCCAGGCCAATCTGCGGTAACAGAAAGAGCACGAAGAGCAGAATGTAGACCGCGTAGGGCTCCATGCGCTCGATGGCATCGGCCATATGAGAGGGTGCAATGCCGGCTAACACCCGCGAACCGTCAAGCGGCGGTATGGGCAGCAGGTTAAAGGCCGCCAGGCCAATGTTGACTTGGATGGCCACGAACAGAACCTGAGCCAGTCGGAAAGCTTGGTTAGCATTCAAAAGGGTCAACAGGCCCAGGCGGATGGGAATAGCCAGGACCATCGCCTGGACGATGTTCGACACGGGGCCGGCCAGCGCCGACAGGGCCATGCCGACCCTGGGGTTGCTCACCCGCGACATCCGGTAAGGATTGACCATCGCCGGACGGCCCCAGCCAAAGCCGGTGAAGAGAATGGCGAGCGTGCCGACAGGGTCCAGATGGATGAAGGGGTTGAGCGAGAGACGGCCCTGGAGTTCAGGCGTTTCGTCTCCTAACAGGTGCGCCACCCACCCGTGGGCCCACTCATGAAGCGGAATACCGAGAAAGATCACTAACAGACGCGCCAGCAGCACGTCCGCACTTAGCCCAAATGGCATCGCGTTTCGTCTCCGTTATCAACCGTCAGATCGCATCATTGTGTCACAGAATGATGGTTTTTCAACTTCCATGCTATAATCCCCACATTGGGGAGGCTGCTCAACAGCTTCCGGGGACGTCGAACCAGACCAGGAGGCTAACCTATGAGACTCGTCATTCCCATGGCCGGGCTAGGCACCCGCATGCGCCCGCACACGTGGTCCCGCCCCAAGCCGCTCTTGCCTGTCGCCGGGCGTCCGATGCTGGCGCACATCCTGGACCGTTTCGCGGATCAGCCCATGGATCGCTACGTCTTCATCATCGGCTGGCTGGGTGACCAGGTGCAGGATTACGTTAACACGCACCTCGATGTGCCGGCATCCTTTGTGACCCAGGAGAAGATGCTGGGGCAGGCCCACGCCATCTGGTTGGCCCGAGAGTACCTCGAGGGCCCCCTCTTCCTGATGTTCGTCGACACGCTTTTCGACGACGTCGACTTCACCGAATTGGACGCACCGGGTCTTGACGGCATGATCTTCACCAAGGAGGTCGACGATCCACGACGCTTTGGGGTGGTGGAGACCGACAGCTCCGGACGGGCGACCAAGCTCATCGAGAAGCCCGAATCGCTCGACAACAAGCAGGTGCTCATGGGCCTCTACTACTTCCAGGACGGCGCATGGTTGGCGCGAGCGTGCAAGGAACTGATGGATCGACGACTCAAGACAAAGGGCGAGTACTACCTTGCCGATGCCGTCACGTTGATGATCGAGCAGGGCGCCAACTTCCGCACTCGCCCCGTAGGCGTCTGGAAGGACACCGGCAAGCCCGATACGACCTTCGACACCCACCGTTATCTGCTGGAGCACGGCTGCGACAACAGCTTCGCGGTCCCACGCCCCGGCGTTGCCATCATCCCGCCGGTGTTCATCCATCCCCAGGCCATCGTGGAGCGTTCGGTGATCGGCCCCTATGTCTCCATTGAGAAAGAGGCCGTTGTTCGCGATAGCGTCCTGCGTGACACGCTCGTCGACGAGGGCGCCGAACTGAGTGCCGTCACGCTGGAGCAGTCAATGGTAGGCCGTTGGGCGAAGATCGACGGGGCCTTTAGTGCGCTCAACGTCGGAGACTCCTCCACACTGGGCACCCCTATACTCGATCAGGAGCAAGACTAACTATGTCATCGATCTCTCGGACGTCCAAGCGTGTACAGACCATCCCCCCTTCGGGCATCCGCAAGTTCTTCGACATCGCCGCGACGATGGACGACGTCATCAGCCTGGGTATCGGCGAGCCGGATTTCGACACGCCCGCGCCCATCGTGCAGGCAGGCATTGAAGCGCTCCAACGAGGCGCCACCCACTACACCTCCAACTCGGGCCTGATCGAGCTACGCGAGGCGCTGGCAAGCCACCTCAGCACACGCTACGGCGTCGCCTACGATCCGGTCTCGGAGATCCTGGTCTCGGTCGGCGTCTCCGAAGCGCTCTATCTGGCGATGGCGGCCATCTTGGATCCGGGAGACGAGATCCTCATCGCGGACCCAGGCTTCGTCGCCTACGAACCCACGGCACGCATGGTCGACGCGGTGCCGGTGATGATCGCCACGTCCCCTGAGAATGGCTTCCAGCTCACCGCAGCGGCAATCGAGGCGGCGATCACCGAGCGCACGAAGGCACTGTTGCTGGCCTCGCCCAACAACCCGACCGGCGCCGTGATCGTCAGGGAGGAGCTGCAACGTATCGCCGACCTCGTCGCCAAACATGATCTCATCGTCATCTCCGACGAGATCTATGATCGCCTGGTCTACGAGGTTGAGCACATCTGCTTTCCGAGCCTGAACGGCATGCGCGAGCGTACCGTGCTGCTCCAGGGCTTCTCGAAAGCCTACGCGATGACGGGCTGGCGCGTCGGCTACCTAGCCGCGCCGGCTGCGCTATCGAGCGAGATCCGCAAGCTCCACCAGTACCTGATCATGTCGGCACCGACGGCCTCGCAGTGGGCGGCACTGAAGGCCATAGAGGTCGGCGAGCCCTACGTGCAGGCGATGCACGCCGAGTACGACCGGCGACGACGCCTGATCGTCAGCGGACTCAACAGCCTGGGCATGGCGTGCACAGAGCCTCACGGTGCGTTCTACGCCTTCCCCTGCGTCGGGCAGACCGGCATGGATGATAACACCTTTGCCGAGGTGCTCCTGAAGGAGGAGCGGGTGGCGGTCATTCCCGGACGCGCCTTCGGCGAGGCGGGCACCGGCTTCGTGAGAATGTCCTATGCCACCGCGTACGAGAAGATCGAGCTGGCGTTGGAGCGCATCGCACGCTTTGCACAACGCCACGGGTAAAGGATTCGGCACCGTCGCACATCCGCTTGGGGAGGCGGATCCCACCGGCCAGGGCATCAGGAGGAGGGGGCACGTGATACAAACCTAAGGAGCGTATCGACGATGACCCACGAGATCAACCCCTTTCTGTTAGCCCAAGCTCAGTTCGATCAGGTCGCCGAGCAGATGAGCCTCGATGACGCCGTGTGCAGCATCCTGCGCTGGCCCCTCCGCGAATTCCGCTTCCAGCTACCGGTGCGCATGGATGACGGCAGCATCAAGGTCTTCTTCGGCTTTCGCGTCCAGCATAACGATGCCCGGGGGCCCGCTAAAGGCGGCATCCGCTTCGCCGCCAATGAGACGCTCGACACGGTTCGCGCCCTAGCTATGTGGATGACCTGGAAGTGTGCCGTCGCCGATATTCCTTTGGGCGGCGCCAAGGGAGGCGTCGTGGTCGACCCTGCGGCCCTCTCCACCGGCGAGAAGGAGCGCCTCTGCCGCGAGTGGATCGATGCAGTCTGGAAGAACCTCGGCCCCCGCAATGATGTCCCCGCCCCCGACGTAGGTACCAATGCGCAGATGATGGGCTGGATGATGGATGAGTACTCCAAGCTCCACGGCGAGTACGTTCCAGGCGTCATCACCGGGAAGCCGATCGGTGGAGGCGGCTCGGAGGGACGCACCGCCGCGACCGGCTTTGGCGTCGTGGTGACCGTCCGCGAGGCGATGCGCCATTTGGGGATCTCCTCGGCGGGCCGGACCGCCGCGATTCAGGGGTTCGGCAACGTCGCCCAACACGCAGCCCTGACCTTTATCGAGATGCTGGGGGGGCGCGTGATCAGCGTCTCCTGTTGGGACCGTCACGACCGCACCGCCTACACCTACACCAAGGAAGACGGCATCGACCCGCATTTCCTGCAGAGCATCACCGATCCCTACGGCACGATCAACAAAGAGCAGGCACAAGCCGCAGCTTACGTGATCGAGGACGGCGATGCCTGGCGTAGTAAGGACGTCGACGTCCTGATCCCCGCCGCGGTCGAGGGCGCGATCACCGCGGAGAATGTGGGCGAGATCAGCTCACAGGTCAAGATCCTCGCCGAGGGCGCCAACGGACCGACCACGCTGGAGGCCGACGCCGCACTGCAGACGCGCGACATATTCGTCATCCCCGACTTCCTCTGCAATGCGGGTGGGGTCACCTGCTCCTATTTTGAGCAGGTGCAGAACGACATGAACTACTACTGGGAGGTGGATGAGGTCCTCTCCAAACTCGACCAGAAGATGACCAACGCCTTCGAGGCGGTGTTATCGATGTCGCTGGACAAGAGGCTCTATATGCGTGATGCCGCCTATTGGGTCGCCATCGCCCGTGTGGAACGGGCCATGCACCTGCGCGGCTGGATCTAGGGAATTGGAGATTCTACTCGCCGCGTTCGCTCAACCACTCAAGCCATCGCAGAAGTAACCATAGCACGATCAGAAGAGCCGCACCGGGGACCAGGCAGAGGAGTCCGGTCAAGAGCGCTGACCAACCATAGATCAGGCCAATTAACAGGCCTCCGACCACCAGGAGGAAGATCACGACGCCGGCGACAAGCGCACGCTCAGCGCGGCGTCGGTCGGCCCGCAAGTCCGTCGGCAGTCTCAGATCGTCAGGCAAGCTCCTCCGTCTCCGCATCGCAGCCTCCTCACAAATCACTGATAGCAACTACCCCCAGGGGTTCCTGGGGGTAGTCGTTTCTTTGCCCTAGCCGGTGCGGTCAGTAACGCAGCAGCGCGCCGATGCGCGCTTCACCGATCTTCTCGTCATCCACGACCTCGACTTCGCCACCCTTTTCAACCACCTGGGTGACGACTGCCTCCACAGCATCGGGGATCTCTGAGAACTCACTGCCGCAGAAGACGCACGTGTCCAACTCCTGCGTCGTCAGATAGCCACACCCGGTACATCGATAGCCGGGCTGATGGTAGTGACGCCCGACCAGCAAGAGCTGGACACGTCCCTCGTTGGCGACACTCAGCGTCTGGTCCAATCCAACCACGCCGTTCATGCCTTTGGCTGCCGACGTGATCACAGCATCGATCACTTTCTGCTGCCGCTCGTTTTCCAACGAGGCCAGCAGTCGGTGGGCATGCTCACGGACCTCCGCCTCGTTCGCCTCCACATCGATGGCGAAGGTGCCGCTGACCAGGTCGCGCAACGATCCGGGCAAGACATCGATGAACTGCGCCACCGTGGGCTCGGCCCCGGCAATGAGCAAATGCCGGGGATGGTGCTGCTCGCAAAAGGCAGCCAGGTCGCCGGCGACGTCCTTGAGGTTCCGCTGCACCAACTCCGCCTCGTGCCGACCCGATTGCTGGGAGCCGCCGCGCATCCCATGCACCGACGATCCGCGCCCTCGGCGCGTCCGCCGCACATCCTCACCTTCCACCTCGAGACGCTCGACCAACTCGCCCATACTGAAGCAGTAGAAGATCGCTCCTTGTCGTTCGACCACGGCGACGAGGTAGCGACCGTAAAGTCCGTCCAGCTCGACCAATGGGGATATGTAAGGTCGCCGCGCTGCTGTGACTCCTGAACGCACCGGGAACGCAAGTGGATAGGCGTACCAGATGTCCTCTTCCTCCCGTGAGAAGATCGCCAGACCACGTCCCGACCAGTCGTAGTCGTACTCCACGTAGCGCTTGATCGCGTCGATGTCCTGACGGAAGTCCGCCGCCAACGCGCCCACTTTGTCATTCACCTGCTTGAGCATCTCACGGAGGGTCAACTTGTACTCGTCAGCCGTACGCTGCGTTGGGTCGACGTTCAGGTACACACTCAGTATTGGCCCTTCAGTCTGAACTGAAGCCAATTCCTTCAGCGCCCTTTCGTCAAACATAGTCACATCCTCCCATGGATAGTTTCGAAGTCCGCCAAGCCGACGTCATCGTGCTCCGTGCCCGCTCTCACCTCCTTAACTATGAACAGACCTAGCAAGGTCCTTTGGCCCACAAAACACAGACTGCGGGTAAGCTTTCCAGCCGCCCCGCAGTCTCATAGATTCACCTGTGCCCCATCTGCTGTGCCCAATGCTATGCGCATGCGCCACCTCAATCCAGGGATGTACCTTCATTCTATGGACGAAGGGCCGGCTTGTCAAGATGAGTGTGGGGCGGAATGCGACCCCGCCCCATCTCTGTCAATCTACCCTATGCGGAGCCGGCGGCAAGCTCCAGCAGGGATTCGATTCGCGACACCATCTGTGCCGGATCGGGGTGCAGCCCCTCAAGAAGCAGCAGGTTTTCGAAAAGCTGCTCAATCGCGAGATCCAGCAGCTCATCGGTCCCGGGCTTCTCCGTGAGCCGGCCCAGGTTGCGGATCAGGGCGTGATTCCGGTTGATCTCCAGGATCTTAGCCGGCACCTCATAATCCTCCTCCAGCAGCCGTCGCACCCGCTGCATATCCCGTTCTGCACCGCTCTCTGCCGAGACAAGGCGGCAAGGGCTGCCCTTGAGCACCTTCGACTCCCTCACATCGGCGACACGCTCGCCCAACACCCTGCGGACCCGGGCTATCAACCGCCCAAAGGCCTCGTGCCCCAGCTCCGAGGCAGGAGGCTCTTCTCCCTCTTGAGTCACCTCGGGAAGCTCCAGATCCGGATCGTCTACGTTGACCAGCGTCTTGCCGTCGTAGTCACGCAGCCCTTGGACCATGAAGGCATCGAGCGGATCGACCATGTAGAGGACCTCCAGGTCGTTGGCCCGTAACGCGTCGAGATGCGGGCTCCGCTCGACCGACTGCAGGCTGTCGCCGAGGAGATAGTAGATGACGTCCTGCCCCTCCTGCATCCGTTCGACATAGGTCGCGAGCGAGATCAGCTCGCCGTCCGACTTGGAGGTGACAAACCTGAGCAGCGGCAACAGGTCATCCCGTCCACTGTAGTCCGTCGCCACCCCCTCCTTGATGAAGGCCCCCCATGCCGCCCAGAAGCTCCGGTACGTCTCCGGCTGCTCCTCGCCCATCTCCTGCAGGGTC
>CAZYYC010000061.1:6235-19589 GCA_964650935.1 uncultured Anaerolineales bacterium | reverse complement strand
GGCATGGGCGTTTCTAATTGTCGTCGATGTCCCTTTCTAATTGTCGCTTGACATGCCCTCATAGCTGGGGTCGCGAAGCGTGGTCTTCACCGATTGAAGGAGCCGTCCATTGGCATTCACGTCCGTGACAATGTGAACATCGTGCCAGTAATGGATAGGGCCCGAATCTCCCAGCCCCTTGACCACAGCACCCGCAACGATGATCTCGATAGCGTCCAGGGCCCGTCGGGCCCAGACCGTGCGCCGGCCCGTCTCCTTGTCCAGATACTCGATGGCGGCTGAGGATCCCAGCCGGACGTTGTAGTCACGATCGATCCAGATCAGCGAAGGAAGGACGTTGGGGGTCTCGTTGTTTGGATCCAGCTGAACGGATCGAAGGGTCTTGCCATCATAGTGAGCGGCGGAAGAGTTGGTTGTCCCGAAGTCAATGCCAAGTCTCATCTGACCTCCTTGCTCTTCAGGCAGCGTGACGCGGGATGTTCCTGGCGCGAACCTCGATTCTACCATAGATTCCCTCTCAGAGGGCAGGGCTCTCGCGGCGTCTCCCCATATGGTTCGGATGTGCTATGATGGTTGGACAGCATCTTGAGTTCAGACCCGAGGAGACAGACAAGATCATGACCGATCCGATCTATGCAGATTTCCACGTTCATACGAATTACTCGCCCTGTGGACACAAAGAGGCAACTCTGGGGGCCATGATCGCTCGCGCTCGCGAGAAGGGCATGGCGGCGCTGGGCTTTGCTGACCACGTCACGCCGGAGACGGTCCCCGGCTGCGGGTTCTACGACGGCCAACAGCCTGACGTGCTGCGCCGGCAAGCGGCAGAACTCGATCTGCTGCCGCTTCCGGATGACCTCGAGATCCTGAAGGGCGTCGAGGCCGACTACACGCTTGCCGGCGTCGGATGCCTGACCACCGAGGTGTTGGGATTGGTGGACCACGTGATCTGTGCGGCGAGTCACTTTCACCTGCCGGCTGCGCCCCGACCCAGCGAGGACACGCCCAGATCTCGGGCCGAGCTGATGGTACGGATGGTGCGCGAGATGCTGGCGGTGCAGGGCGTCACGGTGTGGGCGCATCCCTTCGACTGCAGCGCGATGAGGCCTCTGGCGCCGATTATGGATGAGATTGACATCGCGACCCAGGCTGAGCTGATCGAGATGGCCAACGCCCGGGAGATCGCGGTGGAGATCAACGGCGGCCCCGGTCAGGATTTCGCCTACCGCGAGGCCACGGTAGCCTTCTTCGGGCTGGCTCGGGAGATGGGGGCACGCTTCACGGTGACCGCCGACGCACATCATCCGGATGACTTCGAACGGCTGGATCTCGCGCTTGACTGGGCTCGACAGATGGGAATAAGGGACAGGGACCTGCTCACGGCGAGCGAAATTCGTCAGCGGTTCGCGCGACAACGACCGCTGTCCGCCGGCAGATAGAACCTAATTTCTACTTTCGGCCTTCAATATGACACTGGACGACAGGTATATGCGCTAGGATGAGCGCGGTATGTGTTCACTGGCGGGCGCCAGATGAGAGGAGAGCACCGTGGGCAATCCGGAGTGCGTGGTCCTTGAGGGTGTCGACTGCTATCGTGTGACGGAAGCGCTCTTCGAGGGCGTGCGGGTGGTGCTCACTTATCGTGGCGAACGCTACTCTCCGGCCTATGTACAGGGCATCTCAGGCGCTGCGTTTCGTATTGGGGGCATCTGTCCCTGTGCGCCTACCTGTACGGCAGCGATGGAGACAGAGACTCTGCCCAGGCTCTTCGGCTACGAGGTCGAGTCGCTGTCCCTCGATGCCGAGGGCATTGACCCGGCGGCTGAGGGTTTCAAGGTGGTCGCTCGGGTCAAGGATGAGATCCGTGCCGGCAGACCGGCATTGGTCTGGCACGCGTTCACGAATGCCGAGTGGGATGTCGTCGCCGGCTATGACGACGCCA
The DNA here is from genome assembly GCA_964650935.1 of uncultured Anaerolineales bacterium. Taxonomy (GTDB): domain Bacteria; phylum Chloroflexota; class Anaerolineae; order B4-G1; family SLSP01; genus PWVB01. The sequence goes on along the minus strand of CAZYYC010000061.1, from coordinate 17,647 downwards.
CGCAGCAGTTCCTCGGTCGCGGTTCCTATGCCGGCCTCGATGGGTATGCGATCGCGGACCAGATGCGGATGGTCAAGGCTGTTGAGATCTGTCCGGCGTTCGGCGCAATCCTGATTGGGGAGAAGATCGCCGCCTTCGATGACCGGACGGCTGAGATCGCGGCGCTTGAGGAGGCGATCGGTCACGCACACGCACGCAAGCCGGAACCGGCGTCGCTGGGTGAATGGGTCTTTCTTGAGGGGCTTCAGTGCTATGATCGCTGGGCTGCTGACCTGAAAGCCGATCCCCGGAGCGCTGCGTCGATGGGCAGCCGCTATTGCTATGGCGTCTACCGCAGCACGCACCATGTCGCCGCCGGGTTCCTCCGGGAGCTCGGGGTCAAGTACCCTCAGGCATCGGATGCGCTGTCAACGGCTGCCGGGGCCTTTGAGGCGGAGGCAGATGCGTTGGATGCCTGTGCGCCGACCCTGAGCTGGGAGGCCCCTGACGTCGCGGACGCTGAGGCGGTCGAGGAGGCCTACAGGCTGTTGAGCAGCGCCCGTGACGCCTACGCGCGCGGGATCGACGGCATCGGCGTGGCACTTGATGCGTTCCGGTAAGCGGCGCCCGTTACCCCTTGAGACGACGATCGTCTATGGGCCGATCGTCTCTCGAAGGTTCGGGCGCTCCTTGGGCGTCAATCTCCTGCCCACCACGTATAAGCTCTGCTCGTTTGACTGCGTTTACTGTCACTATGGGGCGACGGACGTCAAGACCGTGGCGCCCGAGGCGATTGCGGCGCGCGAGGCAGACTTTCCCAGCGTGGGCGAGATAGCTAGAGAGCTGGAGGCGGTGCTGCGGCTGCACAGAGGGGTGGAGGCCATCACCTTTTCGGGGAACGGCGAGCCGACGCTGCATCCCTACTTCCCTGAGGTCGCCTTTGAGGTGCACCGGCTGCGCGACCGGATCTACCCGGACGCGAGAATCGCACTTTTCTCAAACGCGACGACGCTCAACCGGCCCGAGATCCGGGCCGCTCTGCAGCACGTCGACTTGCCGATCTTGAAGCTGGATGCCGGCGATGCGGTGACGTTCGCGCGCATCGACCGACCCGCGCCCGGGATCCACTTCGCTGACGTCGTCGCCGGGCTCACACAGGTGCCGGCGCCGATCGTGCAAACAGTGCTTGTCGATGGCCCTGCGACCAACGCCGGTGGTGCAGCCTTTGAGCGCTGGCTGGAGACGCTGGCTACGATCCGTCCGCGCGCCGTGCAGATCTACAGCACCGATTACCCGGTGCCCGATGGGACGGTCGAGCGCGTGCCGCCCTATCGTCTGCGGCACCTCGCCGAGGTCGCTGAGCACCGGATTGGGGCACCGGTGCAGGCGTATTGGCCTGGGTAGAGGCAACGCTGGGGATCTTGTGGGATGACGGCTAAGGTGCGGGATGGGCGTCCCGATGACTACGTGACGCTGTCGGAGGGCGTCACGCACTATGAACTCGCAGGGCCGGGAGAGGGTCCGCCGGTCGTGCTCATCCACGGCTTCTCGGTTCCCCTGTTTGTCTGGGACCCAACGTTCGAGGCCCTTCGGGAGGCAGGCCATCGTGTGCTGCGCTACGATCTCTTCGGTCGGGGGGCGTCCGAGCGCCCGCGTGGGCGCTACGACCTGGCGCGTTTCGAGCGTCAGCTCGTGGAGTTGGTCACGGCGCTCGATCTGGGTCCGCGGGTCGACCTCGTGGGGCTTTCGATGGGTGGGGCAATTGCGGTCGGGGTGACCGACCGCCATCCCGACCTGGTGCGGCGCCTCGTGTTGATCGACCCTGCAGGGCTGTTCGCGTCGCTGCCCTGGGCCCTGCGGCTGGTGCGTGTCCCATGGGTGGGAGAGGTCGTCGTGGCATTGCTGGGCAGGTGGATCCTCATCGCATCGCTGGAGGCTGACATTCACAGGCCCGGCGAGATGGCGGCGTTGTTGGGGCGCTATCGTGAGCCGTACCTGGCGCAGACCCGGCGGTGGAGCTTCTTTCGGGCTCTCCTTTCGACGGTGCGCCACGGCCCACTTTCGGGGCTGGACGATGCCTATGCGCGCGTCGGAGAGCAGGCGCGACGGCCCCTCCTCATCTGGGGGCGTGAGGATCGAACGGTGCCCTTTGCGTTGAGTGAGAGGGCGCGGACGCTGTTGCCGGATGCGGAGTTCCACGCTATCGATGGTGCGGGGCACGCGCCGCATCTTGAGCGTCCCGGGGTCGTGAACAAGCTGATGATTGAGTACCTGAATGAGGGGAGGTAGTGGATGGAGGTAACGGCCTTTCGGGTGGTGCGTCATACGCGACAGTTTGACGCGATGCTGACGTTCTACCGCGATGTCTTGGAGATGCGCGCTGTTCAGAGCTGGAAACGCCCCGGCAACGTGGGTGCGCTGCTCTCGCCGTCACGGGCGGTGGGGCAGGCGATGATTGAGTTGCTCGACCTCAAAGAGAGAACTACCCGCAAGGGGCGGCCCGCCAATGTCGAACTCAGTCTGGAAGTGCGCGGTGTTGATGCCTGGCACGATCGTCTGAAGCGCCAGGGTGTGCGCATCGTCGATGCATTGGAGGACAAGCCGTGGGGCCATCGTGCATTCGCCATCGAGGATCCGGACGGGATGCAGATCTCGCTCTATGAGGTGATCTGATCGTGGAGACCTCGATGACGTATAGCTGGGTGCTTTTCGATGCGGACGGCACGTTGTTCGACTACGAGGCTGCTGAGCGACGGGCGCTCCGGACTACGCTCGAGCAGTTTGGGCTGCCCTTCGGCCCGGAGGTATTGGCGAGCTATCAGGTGGTCAACGGGCAGCTCTGGCGGGCCTTTGAGCTGGGACAGACGACACCGGAGCGCATCAAGACGGAGCGCTTTGCCATGCTCTTCGCGGCGATCGGGGGGGCTGGATCGTTCCCCGACCCAGCCCTGTTCGGCGAAGCCTATCTGACGACGCTGGGGACCTGTGCCGATCTGTTGCCCGAGGCGTCGACGGTCCTCGATGCGCTGACCGGCAAGGTGCGCTTGGCGCTGATCACCAATGGTCTCACCAAGGTCCAGCACGCGAGGTTGGCGGCTTCAGGCCTCGACGGTACCTTCGAGGCCGTAGTGATCTCAGAGGAGGAGGGCGTGGCGAAGCCGGATCCGGGGATCTTCGACGTTGCCTTCGAGCGGATGGGACAGCCGGACCGGAACGAGGTGCTGATGGTCGGCGACAGCTTGACCTCGGACATCCGCGGGGCGAACGCCTATGGCATCGATGCATGCTGGTACAACCCTGCCGGTCTCCCGCGCGATGCGGAGGTCCAGGTGCGTTACGAGATCCGGCGCTTGACGGCGTTGTTGCCGATCCTGGGCATCTACTCTTAGGAGATGGGCGATGAGAGTCGATAGGGCGTTGACACGAGCCGGCGCGGCACGTTTCGGTCTTGAGCCGGACAGCCTGACCTACCTGGGTGGGGAGGATGGTGACGTCTATGAGGGCGTCGACGGCGAGGGCAGCTTCGTCTTTAAGGTCGTGCCCTCGGATGAGGATGGGCTGCTTCGCACGCAGGAGAAGCTGGACTTCGCGCGATATCTCGCGGACCACGGGGTGCGCGTCGCGGAGCCCCTGCTCTCGCCTCAGGGCGCGATGATTGAGATCGTGCGTCAGGGCGACACCTCGGTCGCTGCCACCAAGACGGTCAAGGCGCCCGGGCGCCATCCGCGGACAGATGACCCGGGCGAATGGAATCCCGACCTCTTCGCGAGATGGGGAAGCGTCCTTGGGCGGATGCATGCGCTGACAAAAGACTACGTGGGTGGGGCGAACATCATGCACTGGGAGGATGAGGTCAAGTCGATGATGGCGTGGTGTGGCGACGCCGAGGTGCTGCCGCACTGGGATGCGATGCGTAGTCACCTCGCGACCCTACCCCGAGATCGGGAGAGCTACGGCCTCATCCATAACGACCTCCATCCCTTCAACTTCATGGTCCACGAGGGGGAGATTGTCATCTTCGACTTCGATGTCTGTGGGCACCATTGGTTCATGACCGATATCGGCATTGCGCTCTTCCACGCGCTTTGGGCCGGGCCGGTGGACAAGACGCAGAATCGGGAGGCCTTCACGCGGCAGTTCCTCACGGCTTTCAGGAGCGGATACGAGACGGAGAATACCCTCGACGAGGCGTGGTGGGGCGAACTCCCAATGTTTCTGGCCTACCGGCGGCTCCTGCTCTTCACCGTCTTCGCAGATAGCTGGGGCAGCGCTGACGCCTCGTCGTGGCAACGAGATTGGTGGCGCGCACAGCGCGCCGGCATTCTCGCTAGTGAGCCTGTCGTGGGGCTGAGCTTATGATCGACAAGGAGGATTGACATGAAGAAGCTAAGTCGAGGGGCACAGGCGCGCGCGCGGGCCTTCATCTTCGAGCATGGACGTCTGCTGGAACAGGCTAAGTTCCGCTACCATTTTGAGGATGGCCCTGCAGAGGACGTTTTTGACGCGCTGGCTCCCTTTCAGAACGAGGATGGCGGCTTCGGTCACGGACTCGAGGCGGACCTGCGGACGACGAGCTCGTCCGCCTTGGCGACGACGGTGGCGCTGCAGCATCTGCGCGAGTATGGTGCGGGGGCCGATCACCCGTTGGTGCAGGGCGCGATCCGGTATCTGCTGGCAACCTACGATGCCGATCAGGAGGTGTGGCCCATCATTCCGGAGTCCGCTAACGATGCTCCTCACGCGCCCTGGTGGTTGCTGGATGAGGGCGTCACGGAGCGCTTTGGTGACTATCTCGCCAATCCGCGGGCCGAGATCGTGGGATATCTCTACGACTATGCCGGGTTGGTGCCGGTGACGTTGCGTGAGCAGCTCACCGCCGCCGTGGTGCAGCGTCTAAGGGCGCACGGCGATGCACTCAACGGAGAGGAGATTCCCTGCTACGTACGCCTGACCCGGACCGAGACGCTGCCTGCCGACCTGCGGTCGGATCTTGTAGGTCACCTCGCATCCGTCGTCGACCGGGTCGTGGCGAAGGATCCGACGCGGTGGGGAGAGTATGGACTTGCCCCTCTCGATGTCGTCGAGCGTCCCGATTCACCGTTTGCGGAGCTCTTGGGTGGTGCCGTGACCGAGCACCTCGACTACGAGATCGCGCAGCACGCCGAGGACGGGGTCTGGCAGCCCAAGTGGACGTGGTATGGGCTGTATCCTGAGGCGTGGCTTCAAGCCAAGCAGGAATGGTCCGGGTATCTCACGCTGCGCATGCTCACGATTCTCAGGCGCTTTGGTCGATTGGAGGTGTAGGTGGAACCCGTGGAGATCTCACTGAAGACGGTGCGTCGCCTGGCGCTGGTCTGTCAGGGCCTGGACGGCTACGGACCTTCGGCTGGACATGAGGCGGACGCCGTCGAGGTCATCGAGCGGATCGGCTACGTGCAGCTCGACACGATCCACGTCATCCGGCGTGCTCATCACCACGTGCTCTGGAGCCGCTGCCCCGGCTATTCGCCTGACGTGTTGCATCAGCTGCAGGCTGAGGACCGTGCGGTCTTCGAGGGATGGACTCATGCGGCGTCGTATATCCCCATGTCCGATTTTCGCTTCTATGCGCCGCGGTTGGGGGAACGGTTGCTCTCGGACCGTCAGAAGGCGTGGCGCGACGAACACAGGGAGACCGTCGAGGCTGTCCTGCAACGCATTCGTGATGAGGGTGCGTTGGGCACGGCGGACTTCGAGGCGCCCGAGGGCTTCAAGGGGGGCACCTGGTGGAGCGGTTGGAAGCCGGCGAAGCGGGCCCTGGATGTCTTGTTCGACCTCGGTGTCCTGATGGTCGCCGAGCGCCGTAACTTCCAGCGCATCTATGACTTGAGGGAGCGTGTCATTCCGAAAGGCGCGGACGTCCCCAAGCCCGACCGTGCGGAGGTCCAGGACTATGTGATCCGCAGGTCGGTCGGCAGCCTGGGAGCACTGCCGGAGAAGGAGATCCGCTGGTGGGGTAGGACGCGTGCCTCGGAGCCCGCACTCCAGCGTGCGGTGGAGGCGGGCCTGATCACACCGGTGCGCGTCGAGGAGCAGGGCGATGCGCCCTGGTATGCTTGGGCTGCAGCGTTGGAGGCCATTGATGCAGCGTCTGATCCAGTTCGTAGACTGCATCTTCTCTCCCCCTTTGACAATCTGGTCATTCGCCGCGATTGGCTCGAGCGGGTTTTCGACTTCACCTATCGGTTGGAGTGCTACGTGCCCCGCGCGAAACGTCAGTACGGTTACTTCGCTCTGCCGATCCTGTATGGCGATCGCTTCATCGGGCGCGTGGACACCAAGGCCGATCGTGCCGCCGGGACGTTGTTGGTCCGCCAACTGACCTTTGAGCCCGGCGTTGACGAGGCTCTGCTGCCCGAGCTGGCGCGTGAGCTACGGGCTTTCGCGGCGTTCAATGAATGTGAGGATGTCGCGATCGAGCAGGTTGACCCGGATCAGCTGCGCGTGCCGCTCACGGCAGCCGTGGAGCGACCCTGACGGGGAGGTGGTGCCATCGCTACGCTAGATAAGTTGGATCGGACAGGACTGACGCCTGGACCTGTGTCTCAGGTGGCAGCTGCGAGATGGGCGAAGTGTGGCGCACAGATCGAGGTCCGTGCCGAGCGTGAGCCGGCACGTGAGGAACGGACGTCGTTCAGCGGCGCTGTGGTGGCGTCCCGCTAGACGAGGCGTGCGGATGGCGGACGTCTTGCAGATTGCCCTGGGCTTGATGTGTGCGGGTGGTGTGCTGGTCGCCGGCGCCTCACTGAGACGGCGCCTCTCACCTTGGCCGTGGGCCGTGCTCGTCGGTGGAGGTGGCGTGCTCCTCTTGCTTGTCGCCGGCATGGTCGGTGCGGTTGGTCTCGGCATCGTCCTGGCTGAGGATCTCTTCGGCATGGTGCGGCTCCTGACCTGGTCGCTCTTCTTGGTTGTGCCGGTTTTCATGGTCGGACTGGGTGTACTGGCCCTGCAGCGGTCGCCGACTGTGTCCTACGGATGTTGGGCCCTGGTGTTGCTGATGGGCCTGATCGCGTTGGATGCCTTCGTCATGGAGCCGCAGTGGTTGCAGGTGAGCATCCACGAGATCGCGTCCGGCAAGATCGCGGCGCCGATCCGCGTCGTCGTGCTGGCAGACATCCAGACGGATCGACCGGGACGGTACGAACGTCGGGCGCTCGAGCGGGCCATGGCGCACCAACCGGATCTGCTCCTCTTTGCGGGTGACTACATTCAGTTGGGTCGTCGCAGCCGCGCGTACGAGGAAGAGCTCGCAGCGCTCCGCGGTTTGCTGGCGGATGTGGGGCTCCAGGCGCCTCTGGGCGCCTACGCCGTGGGCGGCAATGTCGACCGTCCCGGCATTTGGCCTCAGGCGTTCACCGGCCTACCGGTTACGACGATGGAGCAGACCGCCCGAGTCGACCTGGGGCCGGTGGTGGTCACGGGCTTGAGCTATCGGGATGCGTCCGATGCCCGTCTCGCGGTTGGGGGGCAAGATGCCTTCCACATCGTACTGGGACATACACCCAACTTCAGCCTGGGGAAGATCGACGCGGACCTGCTGGTGGCGGGACACACCCACGGCGGACAGGTGCAGCTGCCCTTCATCGGGCCGTTGCTCACGCTCTCCTCCGTCCCGCGGAGTTGGGCCTCGGGGGTGACGCAGATTGCGCCGGACACGACGCTTGTCGTCTCACGTGGGATCGGCCTGGAGCGGGGCAACGCCCCCAGGCTGAGATTTCTCTGCCGCCCGGAAGTGGTGGTCATCGATCTGGTGCCGTTGGGCAACGGGGAATGACGAGTGAGGATACGGTGAGACGGCAGAAAGGCGACCTCTGTGCGACGTCTTCTGTCTTTGTGGTCCCTGGCCTTGAGGCCGGAACGGTGAGTGGAGCTGCCTATGCGCATCCGCATTGAGGGCGCAAACGAGCATAACCTGCAGGACGTCGACGTCGAGATCGGCGACGGGTTGACGGTGGTGACCGGTGTCTCGGGCTCAGGGAAGACCTCTCTGGTCTTCGATACGCTGTATCACGAGGCGCGGCGGCGCTTTCTCGAGGTCTTCTCGCTGGGCGAGCGTCTCGTCCCCGCCGATGTGCGGGGCATCAGCGGGTTGGGTCCTGCGGTTGCGGTGGATCAGAATGCGCTGAACCGCAATCCCGGATCGACGCTGGCGACAGCCTCGGGGTTGCATCCTTTTCTACGCCTGCTCTACACCCACTTTGGGGAGCGTGTCTGCGCGACATGCGGCACGCCGGTCGCGGTGTGGGCTGAGGACGCCATCGTCGAGCTTGTGACCACGCTGGCGGCGCGTGGGCCCCTCACGCTGGGCGCGCCTCTGCTGCGTCAGGCGGTGGGCAGCCATCGCACACTATTGGCCTCGCTGGTGGAGGTCTTCGGCGAGGAGCGATTGGTGGTGGATGGGGCGCCGCTTTCAAGCACCAGGGAGGGGTTGGAGGCCGGAGCTCCGCATGGTCTCGATGTCATAGTCGCAGCGCTGGCCTGCGACGCCACGGCGGGCGAGGTCCGGGATGCTTTGGAGCGCGTCTGGTCGCTGGGCGCCGATGCGGTACAACTCCACCAGGCGGATGCGGAGACGGTGCTCGCACGGGTCCCGGTCTGTGTGCGGTGTGGCGCCTGGTTCCGTCCTCTTTCCCCCGTCATCTTCCACCAGAGCTGTCCTCATTGTGCGGGTGCGGGCTGTGCCGACTGCGATGGGACGGGGCTGCCTCCTGAGGCGGCAGCCGTGCGCTGGCAGGACCTGAGATTGTCTGAGCTCTTGGCGCTGTCGGTGGAGGAGGTCCGGCAGCGCTTTGCCGCGAGTGACCTGCCATCGATGGGGCGGCGGCTGAAGTCGGAGATCGGGCGGCGTCTCGACGCGCTGGCTCGCGTGGGGTTGGGGTATCTCGCGCTCGATCGCAGCTCGCCCACGCTCTCCAGGGGCGAATCCCAACGTGTGAGATTAGCGGTTGCGCTGACGAGCCGCTTGGAGGATATCGTGCACGTGCTGGATGAGCCCACCATCGGGCAGCATCCGGCGGATGTGGCGCGCCTGCTGCCCGCTTTCAGGGAGCTGGGCGGCCCGGTGATCTACGTTGAGCACGACCGTATCGCGGCGGCGGCTGCGGATCACGCCATCGATCTCGGCCCCGGCGCCGGGCATGCTGGGGGAAGGGTGATCTTTGAGGGCACGCCCGCGGCTCTGTGGCGGGCGGAGACGCCCACCGGTCGTCACTTCAGTCTCCGCGAGCGCGTGGTGCTGCCGGCGCGGCGTCCCGACCCGGAGGTCTTTCTCACGGTGCGCGGCGCTCAACTTCACAACCTGCGCAACGTCAACGTGGCCATTCCACTGGGAAGGTTGACGGTCGTGACCGGCGTATCGGGCTCGGGCAAGAGCACCTTGGTCGAGGACGTGCTAGCCGCTTCCCTCACGCAGGGCGCGCCGGTGGGGTGCACGGTGATTGAGGGCCCGGCGCTCAACGTCGTGGTGGTCGATCAAGGCCCGATCGGGCGCAATCCCCGCTCCAACCCGGCGACCTACACCAAGCTGGCGGATATCGTGCGCGATGGGTACGCCGCGGCGACCGGGTTGTCGGCCTCCCATTTCTCCTTCAACCGTCCGGAGGGTGCTTGTGCAGCCTGCCAGGGGATCGGTGCCACGGAGGTCGTGATGCGCTATCTTCCGTCGACGTGGATCCCGTGTGCTGCGTGCGAGGGGCAGCGCTTCAGCGAGGAGGTGCTGGCTGCGACGGTCCGCTTGGGCGATCACGCACTGTCCATCGCGGATTTCTACCGGCTGACGATCGCTGAGGCGCGGGCTTATCTCAGCGATCTGCCGCATCCGTCCAGAGCCCGCCGGGCTGCCGGGGAGCGGATCTTGAAGGCCATGTGTGACATTGGCCTCGGTTATCTGACGTTGGGTCAGCCCTCACCGACGCTGTCGGGCGGCGAGGCTCAGCGTGTGAAGCTGGCGAAATACCTGGGACGGCGCGTCCTGGGCGACCAGATGCTGATCCTGGATGAGCCCACGACCGGATTACATCCTCAGGATGTGGCCGGCTTGCTCAAGGTGCTCGACCGCCTGGTGCGCAACGGTGCGAGCGTGGTCGTCGTGGAGCACAACACGGACGTGATCCGTGCAGCGGATTGGGTGATCGACCTGGGCCCAGGAGCCGGGCCATCGGGCGGAGACGTGATCTATGCCGGTCCACCGTCCGGTATAGCCGAGGCCGAGGCATCCATCACCGGGCGTGCACTGCGTGAGGAAGAGCAGGTCGAGCCCAGGGGAGAGCTCCTCGGCGCAGCGACCCGGGGCGTCGGTCACGTGGAGCGTGAGGACGTGATCCAGGTGCTGGGCGCACGGGCGAACAACCTTAAGGATGTGATGGTGGCTTTTCCCAAGGGGCGACTCACGGTCGTTACCGGCGTGTCGGGCTCAGGCAAGTCCAGTTTGGTGAGCGACGTTCTGGAGGTCGAGGCCCGGCGGCGCTTTCTCGAGACCCTTTCGATGTACGAGCGCCAGGGAACGCGTGAGGCAGGCGAAGGCGAGGTCGAGGCCATTCGGGGCTTGGGTGTGGCGATTGCGGTGGGCGAGGGTAGGCGCGGCCATTTTGGCCATCGCAACACGGTGGGGGCCGTGACGGAGCTCGCGCATCATCTGTCCGTGCTCTTCTCATGGCTGGGCGCGTGGGACTGCCCTGCGTGCGGGACACCCTTGACGCGCTTGCCTCCGGATCGTCATACGGCCCAACAGAGGAGGACCGGCACTTGGCATTGTGCGTCGTGCGGCGCGACCTATCCTGTCGCAGCGCCGCGGCATTTCTCGCCGTCGGTCTATGCGGCAGCGTGCACCACCTGCCACGGTGTGGGCTCGCTGCGCGAGCCGAATCCCGACAAGTTGATTGTGCATCCTGAGCTGCCCCTCTGCGGTGGTGCCATGTACTCACCGGGCTTCTTTCCCAAGGGCTACCTCTGCAAGCCTATGAATGGTGGCTATGAGGTGGTCCAGGCACTGGCTAAGGTGATGGGTTTCGATCCCGCCAGGACGCCGTGGCAGGATATGACGCCGGAGGCGCAGGCGGCTTTCCTCTACGGCTATCCTGAGCCCCTTGAGGTCATGCACGAGAGCCGTAACGGGAGTATCAGCATTCGACCCCAACGCCATCCAGGCTTCTATGGCTGGATCCGTGATTGGGACACGGGGGGCACCTACACCGATAGTCGGGTATGCCCCGCGTGTGCCGGTGCCCGGTTGCGGCCTGAGTATGCGTCGGTCAGGTTGGGTGAGAGGACCCTCTATGATCTGAGCGAGATGCCGCTCTCGCAACTGGCGTCTCACATGACGAGTCTGGATCTCTCGGGCCTGGCGTCTCAGACGGCGTTGGCGCCTCACCTCGGTGTGCAGGCAGCGGCAACTGT
>CAZYYC010000061.1:0-6135 GCA_964650935.1 uncultured Anaerolineales bacterium | reverse complement strand
TGGCGTCTCAGACGGCGTTGGCGCCTCACCTCGGTGTGCAGGCAGCGGCAACTGTTACGGCGAGTTTGGAGACGACGCGCAAGCGGCTGCACTTCCTACAGCAGGTTGGATTGGGCTATCTGCACCTGAACCGAGATGCGACGACGCTCTCGGCGGGCGAGGTGCAGCGCGTGAAGTTGGCCGGGCTGCTCGGGAGTGGGTTGACCTCACTGACGGTCCTGATGGACGAACCCACGCGCGGCATGCATCCCTCGGAAGTGCAGGCACTGACCGACGTGCTCCTAGCGCTGCGCACTGAGGGCAATACCGTCATCGTGGTCGAGCACGACCCGGAGTTGATCCGCGCAGCCGACTATCTCATCGACATGGGCCCGGGTGCCGGGGCCGCGGGTGGACGCGTGGTGGCGGCGGGACGGCCTGATGAGGTCCTGCGGTCGGAGAGCGCGACGGCACGTTGGCTGCGCGATGGGTCCGGTGGCGTCCCGTCGCGACAGCGGCGCGGACCGGTCGACTGGCTGACGATCCGCGGTGCACGTGCTCATAACCTCAGAGGTGAGGACGTGCGGCTGCCCAAGGGGGCACTCGTCGGGATCTGCGGCGTCTCAGGGTCCGGCAAGAGCACGCTATTGATCGATACGCTGGGCCGGGCGCTTGCGCCCAAGAAGCAGACCACGTCCGTGGCTTTCGAGCCGATTGATCCGGGGGCACACGATGCTATTGAGGGGGCGCCATCGAGGGTGCTGTTGGTGGATCAGGCCAAGGCAGGCGTGGGCAGCCCTGCCGGTTTCCTGGGATTGACCAAGTGGCTGCACAGAATCTATGCCCGAACGGAGGATGCTCAGCTTCTGGGGCTGGACTCCGACACGTTGGCCAAACCATGCTCCGCTTGTGGCGGGCGGGGTACCATGACGCTGGATATGGGGTTCCTGCCTAACGTGCACGAGATCTGCGAGACCTGTCGCGGGACGGGGTATCGTGCCGAGGTCTGGGATGTGCGCCTGCGCGGCGTAGCCTTGCCTGAAGCTATCGGGTTGACGATCGACGAGGTGACCGAGCTGCTCAAGGGTGAGTTGCGTGATGAGCCGAGCCTGGCTCGCAGCCTCGCAGCGGCTCGAGCCGTGGGATTGGGCTATCTGGTTCTGCGTCAACCGGGCTATACGCTCTCCGGCGGTGAGGCGCAGCGCTTGAAGATTGCCGACGAGCTCTCCAGACCGGCCCTGACCGAGACGCTCTATATTCTCGATGAGCCCACGGTGGGACAGCACCTGCAGGATGTGGCGCGCCTCACCGAGATCCTGCATCGCTTAGTCGATGACGGACACACGGTCTTCGTCGTCGAGCATCACGTGCACTTGCTCGCTGCCTGCGATTGGCTGATTGAGCTCGGGCCGGGTGGCGGTCCGTCGGGTGGGTACGTGATCGCGCAGGGCGCGCCGGAAGCCGTTGCAGCGGGGACGACACCGACGGCGCGGTATCTGCGGAGCGTTCTGGAGATCGCCCCATGACCTGGCTCCCCCTCTTGCTCGCTGACCGTTCGCCGTGCCTGCGCTGGTTAGTGCTGACTGAACTCATGGGCAGAGACGAGAACGATGTTGAGGTGCAGGAGCTTGCGGCCCTGCGCGAGCAGGATCCATTGGTGGCACCTTTGCTGGCGGTTCAGGAAGCCGACGGCGGCTGGCGGCATGGCGATCCAGCCTGGCAGGGCGGCGGTTGGCGGATCACGGCGCTGGCCTTGATGCGTCTGGGCTACCTGGGATTCGGCCCCGAGAGCGTCGCCGTCCGGCGCGGTGCCGCGCACCTCTTCTCTTTACAGCGCGAGGACGGCGCATGGGCGTTGCCCGGCGGCGATCCGGAGGTGGCAGGAGGGGAGGGCTACACGATGGTGCCGCTGCAGACGGCGCTGCCGCTGCGCGCGCTGGCTATGTGCGGCTATGCGACCGATCCTCGTGCCGAGCGCGCCTACGAATGGTTGTTGGAACAGAGACTGGAAGATGGCGCCTGGCCCACGGGCGTGGCCGGGGCGCCTCAGACGGCGAGAGGGACTTACGGTCGGGTCGCCGGCTACCGTAAGCTGCCCCACTCGCGCTGGGGCTGTCGCTCTAACACCACCGGGGCCTTACTCTGCCTGGCCCATCATCCCGAGCGACGGCGGGCAGCGGAGGCACGACGCGCGCTGGATCTGCTCTTGGGGCGCGAGACGCGGGAGGCGGCGACGCTCGGCTTTGAGGTCGCGCGCCTGGTCGGCGCGCAGCCTGCCCGCGGTTTTCTGACCTTCTATGGGCGCTTCGACCTCGCGCAGGTGCTGCACCTATGCAGCTGCGTCGGCGCCACGCGCGACGATCCGCGGGTCGCGGAGCTGGTGGACTTTGTGATGGAGCTGCAGGGTCCCTACGGCCTCTGGGACATCGAGTCGTCGCAGAGCTCTCCGGTGCGAGGCTGCTCGCGCTGGATCACCTATGACCTGCTGCACACGCTGTCACGGTTGGACGCGGCCGGTACGGGTCACCGGGAAGATGACTGGATGAGTCTTGAGCCGCGGACACCGTTTCAAAGCTATCCGAAGGTACCTCGGCGTTACTAGTCGGGAAGGCTAGCGTGTACTGCGAAGGTGGCGGGGTCGCCGTCGACACCCGGCACCAGGCTTAGCTCCTGGTAGCGGCCCTCCTCGCTGCGCCACATCCGGCTGAAGCCCCACCCATGCCAGCGCCAGACGGCGACGGTGGCTGCAACCGGGACGGGCCCCTCCCCACCTGGCGCCGCTTCCAGGACGATGAGTTCCTCCACGCCGTCGCCGGTGACGTCGGCGAGGGCGAGCTCGACGATGGGCTCCGCGATGGGCGACCCGCCCCAGAGGGTGCGGTATTGGCCTTGGCGATAGCCGATGATGAAGGGTTGGTTTCGCGGCACGCCCTCGGCGTCGTCGCGCCAGAAGGCGGCTATGATCTCGTAGCGCCCGTCGTTGTTGGGGTCGCCGAGGGTGAGGTCCACCACCGTCCACGCCGGAGGGCTTTGCCAGACGATGCTGTTATCGTGGAAGATCGTGATGACGCCTTCGTCGAGCTCGACCCGCTCCGGACTGCCGTCTCCCGTCAGATCGATCTCACCGGAGGTGAAGACACTGCCTGAGTCCGGCTCCCCGCGTCCCCCGGGGGAGCGATTAAGGGCGCGGGGAGCCGAGGGATCGCTGATCGGCCGGCAACTCTCGGAATCGCAGCCAAAGGCCACCGGGACGAAGGCCGGCGGATCGTGGGGCACGTCCGCCGGGCCGTGCGAGGCGACCGCGCCCAAGATGATCGCGCCCAGGATCATCACGGCGCCGAGCCATCGTGTTGAAAGCCGTACCCCTATCGGCGATGACGTCGAGACGACGGATGGGCCTGTCTCGTGACGGTGATCTCCCACTTACCAATCCGGCGGAGCGTTGTCGTAGACGGCCCGCGTCACGCGCCAGAGGGTTCCCCAATCGTACGTCTCGGCCTCAAGGGTATAGGTGACATCGAGCGTATAGGGCCCGCGCTCGGCGATGGCCGGCTCGTTCCAATAGGGCTCGTCCTCATAAGCGAACAGCTCATCGCGCCACGTTTCCCGCACCGTGACCACGGCGAGGTCGTCCGCCTGCAGGTCGTGCGAGCGGAAGTGC
This sequence comes from uncultured Anaerolineales bacterium, assembly GCA_964650935.1. Lineage (GTDB taxonomy): Bacteria > Chloroflexota > Anaerolineae > B4-G1 > SLSP01 > PWVB01. Next base: position 2,495 of record CAZYYC010000061.1, on the reverse strand, counting down.
GTGTTCAACAACTGATGCCCTACATAGCGGTTGGCAGCCTGGAGGGTGCGGATCTCCTCTTCGAACTGCATCAGAGCTACCTCATCCTCACGGAAGGCTTCGCGCTGATTCCAGTAGGCCAGCGTCACCGATTTCTGGAAATCGAGGACGGCTTCCTGGAGCTCGGCATATTCGCCCGAGGCGGTCAGGAAGGAGCCGGTCCACTCGGGAACCGGCGGTGCGGTCCCGTCATCGAGCATCGCACGCCAGGCCTCGTCCGTCAGGCGGTCGCTCGCCGGCCAGGGGAACTCATAGTAGGAGAAGGTGCCGCCCAGAGCCACCTGCAAGCTGATGTTGCCGTCCTCGTTGACCACGGGCACGACGACGTGGATCTCGTTGATGCGCCCGACGCCAACCTCCAGGACGGTGGGGCCGAACTGCCCATCGGGATCGGTCGCGACGTCCGCGATGACGGCGGCCTGGGGCGTCTCATCCATGAAGCCGCCGGCAGGTCCTGCCTCGTCGCTGGCGGCCATCGTCAGGTGCTCCAGCTCCCCGCCGTAGTAGCGGATGCGGTCGTATTCAGACTCCGTCAGGGGTTCGCCGCGAAGCTCCTTCTCTGCCATCGTCTGGAGGGCCGTGACCAGGTCCTCCAGCTGGGCGAGGCTCTCGGCATCCTGTGCGTTGAGCAATTCACGGCTTGCCAACCCCTCGTGTGTCATCCTCGTCAGTGCTGCCAGCCGCGCGTAGAAGGCGGGCACCGGCTCGACGTAGCCCAGCGGCGGCAGGGGCGGCGGCGGAGGTGGACCACCCCCCATCTCAGCATAGACCTGCTTGGCGTAGAGGATCGTGTCGTGCTTGAGTTCGGCCCAACTGCCGAGAACGGTGTTGAGTTGTTTGTCCAGCCAAGCGTTGGATTGCATGAAGGTGGGATAGCCCTGCCCCGGGACCTCCAACAAGGGATGGAAGGTGTAGAGCCAGCTGTTGTAGAGGGTCTCGGTCCACTCCTCGACCGTGAGGTTGGTCAGCCATGCGCGGACCTCGGTCATCTGCTCCGGGTAGTTTTCGTAGGAGGTCTCGCCCATCTCCTCGAGCAGGTCGTAAGCACGCTCGGACCCCATCGCGGCGAATACATCGAGCCCCTTGGGCAACCCCCGGCGGTTGTCGCGCGTGCCGACATTGCGGTAGATCAACTGACGGAAGATGTAGGCGTCGGGCACAAAGCGCTGTCCCATGAAGCGCAGCCCTTTGGTGGTGGCTTCCTCATCGTCGGTATCCATGATGACGATGCCCAGGATCTCAGGGGGCGGCAGCTGGTCAGCCATGGCGATGAAGGCGTCGAGTTGCTCCTCATCGACCAGATCCGTGGCGGACACCCCCTCGCCGTAGACGGCGTCCATCACGGCGAGGTATTGGTAGACCGTGAGGTCGTCGCTGCGTCCTACAAAGAAGACGGTGGGGTTGTAGAGCTCGTCCCACGCGCCAAGCGCCGGACGTCCCCCCGCCTGCGCTGTGCGGAGGGCCTGGACGAGGAGGAGGGCCGAACGCGTCTCGGCCCGGGCGGCCTCGCCCAAGGCCGGGCTCACGCGGAAGGTCATCCGTCCATACCACATCATGCTCTTGAAGTAGGCGCGCAGGTCATCGCTGAGCGTGTAGTGGCCCCGCGGAATGTACTGCGTATAGTCCTCGCCGAAGGGAAGCCCGGGGAAGATCGGCGATGCGGCGATACCCGCAGCCTCCTCGATGTTGGCTACCTCAGCGTCGACGAGTTCCTGCGCGTAGGCGGGGACCTCGAAGCCAGCGTCGAGCAGCCGTCCAGCGACCCCGATGAAGGCCACGGTGCGTCGCGCTGCGTCCTCCCACGGGGTGGTGCGCAGCTGCTGGTAGTTGGCGTCGGCCTCGACGAGTAATCCTTCATTGAGCTCCTGGAGGATGGGGATGAAGTACTCGACCTCGGCGGTGCGCAGCACCTTGTCGAAGAGCAGGTGGTAGATATGCAGCAGTGAGTCGCTCGTCACGAAGATGGGGACGTTGCGGTAGCGCGCCTGCTCGTAGAGCGTGAAGAACTCGCGCTCCGTTCCCGGGCTCACCACGAAGCCATCGGCGGAGAGGCGATCGATCTGGCTCTCTGAGAGGACGAAGGGAACCAAGACGTTCTTGAGGCCTGCTGAGGGCTTCTCCATGGTCAGACTGGGCACGATGTCGACCGGCTCCTCACGGAAGACGGCGAAGATCGGCTTGGCGACCTGGGGCAGATCGACCTCCGGTGGCAGCGTCGCCGTCACTAAGGGCGGCTCCTGAGGCGCTGCGGTGGGTGACGATGTCGGTGGTGATGTCGTCGCGGTTGGAGATGGCGCTGGTGAGAAGAGACTGCAACTCACAGTGATCAGGGCGAACAACACGATAATCCATAGGATTCTAGGACTTCGGACCTTGTTCATGGGCCACCTCCGGGGTGCGACCTTCAGCCTAAGCCTATCTTCATTATACGATTTCGGAGGCTGTATACAAGAAGT
>CAZYYC010000060.1:1501-19638 GCA_964650935.1 uncultured Anaerolineales bacterium | reverse complement strand
ATAGCCTGACCTGCCTCACGTACCGCCGTCTCGATCTAGAAAGGACAAAGACTCATGAAGCCATCAGATCGTAACGCGCTCCTCTCCGTTCTCGTCGTCATTTTGGTCGGCGCAGGCGTTGCCTGGGCCGGCAGCCAGGGAGGCGCATCAGCTTTCGGGATTCCGATCTTCGCCCTGGGAGTCGGGCTGGCCTTCCTCATCCAGTGGGCGGTCTTCATCCCCTCCTACCTGCAGCAGACGGAGAAGGTCTTCGACCTGACCGGCGCCATCACCTACATCTCGGTAACGACCCTCGCGGTGGTGCTCAGCCCGACCGTTGACGGTCGGTCGATCCTGCTGCTGGCGCTGGTGATGACCTGGGCCGGACGCCTGGGCACCTTCCTTTTCCGCCGCGTGCGCAAACAGGGAAAGGACGCCCGGTTTGATGACATCAAGCCCTCCTTCGCCCGTTTTCTCAGCACCTGGACCTTGCAGGCATTGTGGGTAACCCTGACGCTGTCTGCCGCGCTGGCTGCCATCACGACCACAACCCGAAGAGGCCTGGGGCTGTTTGCTCTGATCGGCTTCCTGGTTTGGGCGACCGGCTTCGCCATCGAGGCCTCCGCCGACAGCCAGAAGAATCGCTTCCGGGCAGACCCGAAGAACAAGGGGGACTTCATCAGCAGCGGGCTATGGGCCTGGTCCCGCCACCCCAACTACTTTGGCGAGATCGTGCTCTGGATCGGCGTGCTCATCATCGCCCTCCCGGTCCTGCGGGGGTGGCAGTGGATCGCGCTGATCTCACCCATTTTCGTCACCCTGCTGCTCACGCAGATCAGCGGCGTGCCCATGCTGGAGAAGCGGGCCGACGAGAAGTGGGGCGGGCAGGAGGGCTATGAGGCGTACAAGGCGCGCACGCCGGTGCTGATTCCCCGTCCGCCCAGCCGGCGGTAACGCAAGCGATAGCATCGGGAGTGGTTATGGTAAGCGTCGACGGGGAGCTCGAGGCCCTGGAGGCGCACGTCCACGAGCATCGGCGGTTCTGGACCGTTCAGGAGAAAGTCGCCACACTGATTGCGAATGGCGACGTCCCGGAGCCTATGCTGGGGCCGTGCGCCCGGTGACCTCCAGTCGCTACGTCCGTCGGTTGACAGCCGTAGGCAATGGCCTATGGTCACCGTACGGAGTGGCGGTCAACACAAAGAGGAGGTAGCCATGGTCGAGGACCTCAATGTATCACCCATCGGGCGAAAGCTGGGACGGGCACTGCCCCGCCGTCGCCTCGGGCGCAGTGAGCTCAGAGTTCCGATCTTCGCTTTGGGCGGTTACCCCTTGGGTCAGGACGATGTCACGGATGGGCAGGCTGTTGAGGCGATCCGGTACGCCGTGGACCAGGGCATCGACTACTTCGATACCTCGCCCGGCTATGGCGAGAGTGAGCGACGTTACGGGCTGGCGCTGGAAGGCGTGGACCGCGGCGCCATCACGATCTCGACCAAGACCGGTACCCACCCCGACCGCCGCGCGGACTACTCCTGGGATGCCACGATGTGGAGCGTGGAGAACAGCTTGCGGCTGCTCAAGACCGACTACATCGATCTCCTTCTGGTCCACGACCCGCCCTCGCGCGACGGCGACGGCATGCAGCCGATCTTCGCCGAGCGGGGTGCCCTGCCGGCGTTGGAGGAGCTGAAGGCCCAGGGTGTCATCCGCGCCATCGGCCTGGGACAGAAACGATTCGACTATCACCGACGGGCTATCGAGTCCGGGCGCTTCGATGTCATCTTGACCTTCAACAACTACCATCCGTTGGACATAAGCGCCGCCGACTGGCTCCTGCCCCTGGCCGAACGCCACGACGTAGGCGTCCTCAACGGCGCCGTCATGGCGCACGGCTTGCTGACCGGGCAGGATCCCGACGACATCGCGGCACAAAGCCCTTTAGGCCACCGCGCCGCCCTTCTGCCGGACGCCTGCAAGCTCCACGCGTGGTGCCGAGAACGTGAGATCCCGATGCCCGCGATCATCTTCCAGTTCTCGATGCGCCAGTCCCTCATTCACTGTACACTGACGGGCGTCAGAACTCGCGCCGAGATGGAGGAAAACCTACGCGGCGCGACGATGCCGCTGCCCGACGACATCTGGGGCGAGCTCGCGGAGTTGGGCATCACCCAATCCCGCTACGACGGACAGCCCGACAGCGTCAAGCCGCCGGCCTGACACCCCACCTATCCCGCAGCCGCAACCACCACCTTGATGCCGCACCGCCCTTGCGAAGGCCCCAGCCCGAGTCCGCTCGGGCCGCCTTCGCAAGGGCGAGACGCGCTAGCCCGACGCGGCGGAGTCGCTGATGATCACGCCGTTGGCCATCTCGACCGAGCGCATCCCCGCCGCCACCAGCTGGCGCGTGTGCGTGATCAGGACGATCGTCAGTCCCAGGCTTCTGTGCAGCTCGTGGAAAAGGCCGATGATCTCCTGCTCGGTTTTCTCGTCGAGGTTGCTCGTGGGCTCATCGGCCAGCAGGACCTGCGGGTCGTTGATCAGCGAGCGGGCGATGACCACGCGCTGTTGCTGGCCTGCCGAAAGCTGTCGGGGATACGAGCGAAGCTTGTCGGAGAGCCCGACGCGCTCCAGCATCGCCTCGGCCCGCTCGTGCGCGTTCGTCTTGTGACCGTTTGACGAGAAGGTCGTCGGCAGGACCACGTTCTCGTGCACGGTCAGCGTCGGCATGAGACTGGGGAACTGAAAGACGAAGCCGATCGTGCGGTTCCTCGTGTGCGACTGCTGCCGGTCGTTGAGGCCCCACAGCTCGACGCCGTCGAGCGTGACGCGTCCCGAGGTGGGGCGCGTCAGCCCTGCGGCGAGGTTGAGGAGCGTGGTCTTCCCAGATCCGGAGCGACCGACGATGGCGGTGAACTCGCCCGCGCCGATCTCCAGCGTCACGCCCTTCACGGCGGTCACGGTGCTGCCCTTCCCGAGGTCGTAGATCTTGGTGACGTCCTCTAGCTTGATCATTGTCTCACTCCCTCATCGCGATCGCCGGGTCCTGCCGGCTGATCTTGATCGCCGGCGCCAGGGCCGCGAGGAAGACGCTGGCCATGGAGAGCAGCAGCCCGATCCCGATCTGCAGGGCCAGCGGTCCCGCTGCCGGTAGGAGGAAGGGGACGCCCAGCGAGACCATGATCAGCCTGCGGAAGAGGTAGATCGCCAGCACCGCCAGGAAGACGCCGACCAGTGCCCCGCAGAAGGCCAGCACGCTGGCCTCGGCAAGGAGCGACTGGGCGACGAAGCGCCGTGTGGCCCCCAGCGCCCGCAACACGCCGAGTTCCCGGCGCCGCTCGTTGGCTGCCATCAGATAGATCATGCCGATGAGCACCACGGCCAGGGGCCAGATCAGGGCCATCACGATCACCACCGTGCTGAGGAGGCTCTTGAGCTGCGTGCGCGAGGATTGGAAGAGGTTGGCGCTCTGGATGGGATAGACTCCCGGAACGGTGCGGTAGATCTCCACGGCGAGCTCCTCGGTGTCGACGCCGGGCTTCGTCTGCAGGAGCACCGCCGAGACCTGGTTGGGCGGGATGTTCAGCGGCTCCACCGCGCGCATCTCGGAGACCACGGCCAGGCGGTGGGCCGTGTCCATCGTGAAGAAGAGGGTCTGGTCCAGCCCGGTCCCGGTCGGCTCAAGGTTGCCCTTGAGGCGCACCAGGTCACCGTAGACCAGAATGCCGTCGTTGGCCTCGGTGGCGAAGATGTAGTCGCCGCCGATCACCTCGCCTAGGCCCAGGCCTCCGGGGAGTTGCCGATCCAGCCAGGGGCGCACGGTGAAGTCGGTCTGCGGGTCGTAGGCCACCATGAACATCTCCGAGACGGTGCAGCACGAGGCATCCTGCAGCGTGGCGAGGTAGATCTGGGGTGAGACGGCCTCGACGCCCGTGATCGCCGCCAGCTTCGCGACGTTTTCCTCCGGCATCCAGAAGTGGGCCGGGACGCCCATCAGGAGGGCGCCCTCCATCTCGGTCTGAGCGCCCTCCGGCACCACGATGATGTCGGCGCCGAGCCGTTCCGCCGCCAGCTCCAGGCTGGTGGCGGCTCCGCGCAGCAGCAGTGTGGCGAAGAGCGCGAAGGCAGCCACCAGCAGGGCACAGAGTGCCACGACCCAGCTGCGTAACTCGTTGCCCGAGATGTTCTTCCAGGCAAGCTGCAACAGGTTCATAGGGCGACCGCCTGGGCTGCGACCATCTCAGGCTCCCGGGCGACGGCGAAGAGGATCGTGCTACTCGCGATGGCCAGGATTCCCGATGCGAGCAGGATGGGGCGCATCAGCAGGTTGCAGGGCATCGAGGGGTTCCCGCAGGTCCCGATCAGGACGAGGGGCAGCAGCAGGGCCATCACACCCGATCCTGCGCCGATGATGCTCGCGAACCGGGTGGTCTCCTTGCGCCGTCCGCGCAGGGCGTAGATGCCGGCGGCGCCCAAGGGGCCGGCTGCTGCGATCTCAGCGATCCCCGTCCAGTGACACTTCATCGATATGGCCCGCCCGTCGGCGGTCGTGATCATCCTGCCATGCGACTCACAGTCGGTGAAAGCCGGTGAAATTGCTAGGGCCAACGCCAAGACTACCATCACTGCGCCAAGTACCTTGTTCATCATATCCTCCATCTTCGACACGGGTTGGTTGGGTCCTATGCATGCAGTTGTGACGACCGTCAGTCCAGCACCGTCATCACGCCTTCATACCAGTCGTGGGGACAACTGAATCTGAACTCCCCCGGTTCCTCGGGGACGAAGTCCAGTACCTTCTTGTCGGTGGGCGAGGTGAGGATGAGATAGGTCTCCTTCCCCTCGCCCCAGCGCACGAAGAGCTCGTTGCCGCCGGGGACGTACCCCAGCTGTCTGAAGACCAGGCGAACCGGCGTGCCGGCCTTCACCGAGAAGTGGATCGGTGTGTAGCCGCTGCGCGAGACGACCAGCATCACCTCCTGCACCCCCTCCGCATTAACCGGGATCTCCTCGGCCGGCGGCAGATTGGCCAGCATCTCGGCGATATCCTCCAGTGAGGCTGCTACCTCCGGGACCGGGAGCGCGCCGTCGCGTACGGGTGCCAGGAGTTCGATCGCTGCATCCTCGAGGAGCAGCTGGTAGAAGTAGCCCCAGGCTGTTCCACGGAAGTGACGCCCGTCGCCCAGGGTCCCCGTGCCGGCGGCAAGGCCCCAGTCAGGTGTGCCGTTCTGGAACGCCTCGATCTGCAGCCAATAGGTTGTGGCGGCCTCGGCTTGGAACGGCTCGGGCAGGACGAAGCGATACTCGTAGGTCTGCACGCCGGCGATCACATCGGCCATCGACTCGTCGGCATTGCTTCCGACGCGGTAGTGGGCCAGCGGGGCCTTGGCGAGGTTAGGCTCGGAGCCGGCGGGAATCGAGCCGTAGATGCCCACCGTGAAATCCCATACGGGACCACCTGCACCCTCTTGGGCCGGATCGTAGCCGCCGCGCCAGCGGATCTCGCTGAGGGTCTGGGGGTTCTCAAAGCCGAAGTTCTCCCAGACGGAGCGGTCGGTCTCGCTGCCCTCGGGCGACTGCCAGGCCGTCGGGAGCAGGCCGCCGCTGGGTTTGGCCGGCTGGCTGTAGATCACGACGGCCTCGGGCGCCGGGCCTGCCGGGGCGGCAGCGGAGAGCGAAGCCGACTTCGCGCAGCCCGTCATGAGCGTCGTTGCCAGTCCGAGGACGATCAGGTACCGTGGCCACGGACCGGAGCGGCTGCCGGATCCGCCACCGGTGTCGCGCAGGTGGTCACGTCTGAGTTCATAAGCTGTCATCATCGCCTCCCATACTTGGATCTTCATCAGGGCCGGCCCTGAGCGTCTGGTGTCCAGACCTCGACAGTGTCCACGCCATCGATGTGGCTCCCGCGGAGATAGGTCCACGTGATCGTTGCGGCGCCATCGGCCGCCTCCGGTGCACCGACCGCGCACCATCCGGAGGCTGCGAGGCAGGTCTCGGTCTGGGTGACCGCGTAGGTGCTCTCGACCGTGATCTCGCATGCAGCTCCCCCTAGATAGCGCTTCACGTCCTCGAGCAGGTCGCGCCCGAAGGTCAGCAGATCCTCACCCGTCTGCTCGACAAAGATGTCGGTCCCCTCGCCGGCGGCGACCGTGAGCGCAAAGCGTCGCGGTGTGCTCGGCTCCTCGTCCATCGTCAGGGCGAGGATCTCATACGGCTGCCCCGCCACCGTGGTGCGGCGTGCCCGGAGATAGTCCGCGAAGTCCGCTAGGTCATCGAAGCCCGCGCCTGAGGTTGCCGGGGGCAGATCCGCGGCGGGCGGGTCGATCGGCTCGCCAGGGGTAGCGGAGGGCGTCGGGTCGGGCGTGCCGGTCGGCACGGGCGTGTCCGCGTCGACCTGGTCGGGCGTTGCTGTTGCCACGTCGGTCGGTGTCGCGACGGGGGGACCATCCGGCGCCTTGGTCGTGGGCGCGGACTCCGTGGGTGCCGAGGTGAGCTCCGGCGTCACAAGCGCGACGACGTCGTCGAGCGGGTCGGGCTCGGGTGCCTCCTGGGGTACCACGACCCCTGCCTGAGGCGCCTGCTCCGCCGGTGCCTGCTCTTCGCGCTCGGTCGCGACCGGCGTCAGGTGGGGTGGCTCGGGTGTGACCGTGGGCTGCGCTGGCTCGGTCGCTGTTGGGGTCGCGGGAGGGCGTGTGGCGAGGATGATCGCGGAGTCGGTCGCCTGTCGGCGCCCACCGAGGAGACGCGCCGGTAGGAATTCCGCTCCCGCGATCTCGACGAGCAGAACCGTGCCCGCGATCGCGAGCAGCGCCGCCACTGCGACGCCGGCGATCAGGACTGCAAGCGACCGATCGATCTTGATCACGTCTTTACCTTCACGCCCTGATCGCATCATCACGGCGCCTTGAGAACCAGGGGCAGGTGCGTTCTGGACACCTCATCCAGGACGGTCACGCGTCGCGTCACCATGTTGTTGGGTAGATGGATTTCGGTTGCCTTGTTGGTGACCACCGCCGTGGCGTCGAAGCTACCCGGGGCCGGCGCTGTGACGGTGACCGTGATGGTGCTATCCGCACCGTTCGCGAGCTCGCCCAGGGCGCAGGTCACGACGCCGGCAGTCTCATCGCAGGCCGGCGATGACGAGGCATAGACCAGGCCGGCGGGCAGCGTCGTGGTCACGACAACGCCTTGCGCCGACGAGGGGCCCTCGTTGGTCACCGTCAGTCGGATCGTGACGGGGTCGCCGGGCTCGGCGAACGAGGGCGAGTGCGATGCCGCCACGGCGACGTCGGTCGGGTCAAGCATCCGGAGGCCACCGTCGAGGTCGGTCACCAGCACGGCATCCGCCAAGGCCACGGCCTGTGGCGTGCCGGCGGTGGGGTAGGTGGCGCGCACGACGGGCGCCGATGGATCTGCGACGTCGATGATCGCCGCGGCATCGTCGGTCGTCACGAGCGCGTGCTTGCCGCTGACGGTCACGCTTGTGACCGCGCCAGCGTTGCCACCGTCGCCGACAGGCGCCGTGGGCTCGCCGGGGCCGAGACGTCGATGATGTGGAGGCCGCCGTCAATGTCGGCGACGTAAAGGCGCATGCCGTCGAGCGCCAGGTCCCATGCCCAGTCCTGCGTGGGCAGCTGGGCGATCTCGACGGGGGCAGCCGGATCGCTGATATCCACCACGCGTACCCCGCCGGTACCTGCCGCCAAGTAGGCTGTCGTGCCCTGGGCGGCGACGGCCCACACGCCGTGGCCCCCCGCCGGTTTCAGGCTCCCCACCAGGAAAGGCGCTGCCGGATCGCTGACGCGGACGAGCCGTAGCCCGTCATCCTGGGCGGCGACAAGAGCCAGGTCGCCTTGAACGGTGAGGGAGCGCCATATCTCGTCATCGCTTGGGGGCTCGAGACTGCCTACCCCCTGCGGCCCTGCGGCGTCTGCGAGATCCACGATCGCCAGGCCCCCGGGGCCGGCGGCGACGAACGCGAGCGCATCGCTCACCACTACCGTCTGGGCGTAGCCGGGGGTGTCAACGCTGTCTGTCTGTGCGATGGAGCTCGTGATGGTCAGAATGCTCAGGCCGTCCCGCCCTGCCGCAACGTAGGCGAGCCCGTCCCGGGTATCCAGTCCCAGTGCGTTCCCAAGTGTGTGGTAGGCGCCGACCTCCTGAGGCGAGCTGAGGTCGCTCAGCACGTCCACGACGCGCAGCCCGGCGTGTCCATCTGCCACCAAGGCATAGGGTCCCACCGCCGACACCTGCTGCGCTGAGCCCGGTGTCGCATGCGTGGTCTGGTAGCTCAGTTCGCCACTGTCGGGATCGATCTGGAAGATGTCGACGCCGGCTGTGCCTGCGGCCACGTAGAGGTAGCCGCTTGCGACGTGGAGCCCGGTCGGCACGCCCGTCGAGGGGCGGCTATGGACGAGCTCCGGGTGAGCCGGATCCGCGACGTCGATCGCCAGCACCCGAACTTCGCGGCTGTCGATGATGTAGGCTGTCGCATCATGGACGGCCACCGCCGCGGCGATGGGACCGGTGAAGCTGCCCAGGACGGACGGTGCGTTGGCAGCGCCGACGTCGACGATGACCAACCCACCTGCCCCGGCGCCCAGATAGGCCGTGCTGCCCGCGACGGCGATGCCTGTGACGGGGCCGCCCAGGATCGTCGCGGAGAGCGAGCCCACCTCAAGGGGGGCCGACGGATCAGAGATGTCGACGATGCGTAGCCCGCCGTCTCCAGCGGCGACGTAGGCATAGGGCCCGGCGACTGCTACACCTGCAGCCCAGCCGGGTGTCTCCAAGGAACTCAGCCACGCCGGCGCGGCGACGTCGGAGACATCGATGCTCTGAATGCCGTGATCTCCGGTGGCCACGACGGCTACATCGCCCGCTGTAGCGATCCCGCGCACGATGCCGGGCAGCACAGGACTCCGTCCTGCAAGCGCGGGTGTGGTCGGCGAGACGATGTCGATGGCGACCAAGCGCGGCCCCATTCCCACGTAGACCAACGTGCCCTGCACGGCGAGGGCGTAGCCGGCGCCACCCTCCTGATCGATCAAGCCGGATGGCGACTCGAGCAGGCTTGAGCTCACCGCGTCGGCTGCATACACAACCCCGCGGAGCAACAGAGCTCCGGCGACGATGGCCAGGATCAGTCCCAGGTCGCGACGTTTCATGACTAGATATCTCCTCCCATATGCTGACCGCCTCGGTCCTGCTGCTCTGAGTGAGGCGGTGACTTGCGACACTCTCTGTTCTGCTGCTGCCGGCGCCAGGCCAGCGCCAGGCGCCCGCAGCAGGTGGCCCATACGGGGCCGTGGTGATTGGGAACGGCGTGGCGTTCACCCACCCAGAACCCCCGGCCCCGTTGATCGCCAGCACCCAGAAATAGAAGGGGGTGCTGCGCGGCACGTTGCCGGTCGTGAAGGTCGTCGCGTTCGCACCTGTGGTGCTCGTCACCAAGTTGGCCGTAAAGGTTGCGTTGGTAGCATACTGGATGCGGTAGCCGGTCTCATCGGTGGCATTGTCCGTCCAGGTCAGTCTGACCCTGGCATTGTTACCCTGTCGGAAGCTGGTTGCGCGGACGGTCGACGGGGCTGCGGGCGGCGCGGGAATCGTCACCGTCGCCGTGTTGGAGTAGTCCGAGAAGCCGCCGGCATTGACGGCTCGGACGCGATAGGCGTAGTCCATGCCGGCCTCCACCGACACGTCCGTATAGCTGACGCTGCCGGTGTTGTTGCGTGGTCCGACGGTGACCAAGGCCGCAAACGCACCGCCATTTGTGGCGCGCTCGATGACGAACCCACTCTCATTGGTTGCGGTATCGGTCCAGGTCAGGAGGACCTGCGGTCCCGTCTGTGCCACGGCAGCAAGGTTCGTCGGTGCAGTGGGCGGCTGTAGGGTTTGGTTGGGCACCGTGACGATGTTGGATTCACTCGAAAGCTCCATCGTCGAGTAGCCGGGTGTGGACGCGTAGCCGACGACATTGGCGGCCGTGATCCTGTAGACGTAGATCATGTTCGTGTTACCCACGACGTAGGAGAAGCTGGTGGTGTCGGGGGGCAGCGTCAGCAGATCGGTCCACGGACCATCGGCGTTCAGGGCCCGCTGGACGATGAAGCCCGTCTCGTTACTGGAGTTATCCACCCAGGTGAGGTTGTCGGCCTTGTTGTTGCCGTTGCCGGTGCGTGTGCCCACCAGGTCAGTCGGCGCAATGGGCGGCGCGCCCACCGAGATCGGGCGCATCATATCCATCTCCTCGTGGCTGAGGATGTGGCAGTGCCAGACGTACTCCCAACCGAAGTTGGTCCACTCGTTGACGATCGGCACGGTCGGATCGCCCCACATGTCCATATTGGTGAACATCAGGGAGGAGCCGGTCGGCATCGCCGGGTTGAGCGGGCGGGAGCTGTTGGGCAGGTCGAAGGGGACGGACGGGCGGAGCGGACGCAGCGCCACGATGGTGTCCTCCAGCGGGCTGATGCGCACCGTGTCCTTCCAGCCGAGCTCGTTGGCATCCGGCTTGCGGATGATGCCGTCCCAGCCGACCCGGTTGAGCACTTGCACATCGAAGAGGTGGAAGTGGATCGGATGCGTGTCCACACCGTTGTGCGTGATCTTCCAGATCTGGCTGCCGTCGTCCGCCGTGGCAATCGGTGTCACCTCGGTGTCGGCCCAGGGCAGGTTGGTCAAGTCGATCAACTCGCTCGCCGGGTTGACGTAGGGGTAGAGGATCATGTTCTGGATGCCGGCCTGCGGGTTGGGCGATTCGAGGCCCAGGAAACCGCTCATCCGTCCGTAGTCGCGGTCAAAAGCCTCGCCCATCTCGTCCTGGATCTGCTTGGGCATGAAGACCATGCTCAGCGTGCCCAGGGTGGTCTCTCCGGGCTGGGGCAGGGTGTTGAAGGTCAGCGACGTCTGGAAGATCTGAACGGTGCCGTTGAGCGGGCCGTTGGTCTGGAAGGTCGTGCCGTAGGCCGAGTTGTACTCGCCCTGCCCGACGATGATCGGGTGCTGCGATGACTCGAAGATGCCCGAGCCATCCGGCTTGTGGGCGAACGCCGCCTGCAGGTCGGCCAGACGGGCTGCATTGACGTGGTCCGGCACCGGGGTGCCCGGCGTACCCGACACCTTGATCTGCATCACGGTGCGGATGTTCGGGCCGTAGCCCGGCACGGTAGGCGGCGTGCCGCCGGTGTCGCGGAAGTCGCCGTCGCCGGTGTAGTAATCGTAGCGCGGGTCACGCGCGGGGAAGGCCGCCGGCGCATCGTTGTAGAGGATCAGCGTCTGTCCCGCGAAGGGCGCGAGGTCGATCACGACATCGGCGCGCTCGGCGGGTGCCAGTAGCAGCGAGTGCAGATCCACGTTACCGGCGTTGAAGAGCGTGGGGTCGTTCACCCAGGTGGTGGGTTGCGCGGGCAGCACGACCGGCGCGGGCAGGAATCCGCCCTCGTTCCCGATCTGGATCCAGGCGGGGCCTTCCGTGCCCTCGACCGGGGTCGGGAAGATCGTCGGATCGTCCAGCGCTGCAGCAACCTCAGCTGGGTTGAGCAGCACCTCGGTGGGCGCCGCGGGATCGGCCAGGTAGAGCGAGAGGTTGAAGAAGCGATCGCTCGCCGCGTTGAGGACGCGGAAGCGGTACTCCTTCGGTTCCAGTTCGACGGCGGGGTAGGCGACGCCGTTGACCACCGGCGTGTCGTGGAAGGCCTCCATCCCCATCGAGTTGTAGGGCGTGCCGGGCATCAGCGGCGGCTCACACCAGCCGTCCACGTCCGGATCGCATGCCGGGTCATAGTAGGGGTTGGCCACCGGTCCGTAGGCGATGTTGTTCGTGGGGGGCCAGAACCACGGGCCATAGGCCCAGCGACCGAACTCGTTGACGCCCGAGGCGTCGCCGGGGTTCTGGGCCGGGGAGTAGACGTGCGGCAGCCACATGTTGCCCTCGCCGCCCCAGAGGGCGGTGTCCCAGGTCTCGTCAGAGATCGCGAGCTGCTCCGGGCCGGGGACGAAGGTCTTGTCCTGGATGACCAGGGGAAGCCCCATATCCAGTCCCTCGAGCGCGCCGCCGGCACCGGTCAGGGCGTGCTCGGCCTCGTCCTGGATGATGTAGGGCGCGGCCTCGCCGGCGTAGACGTTCAGGCGCGTGATGCCCCAGGCGTGGTCGTGATAGAACATCAGACGCGCCGACTGCTGATTGGTGAAGTAGTAGGTCTGCGCACCACGACCGGGGTTGTTGGTCGCGCCTGCCACATCACATGTGAGCAGTCCGAAGCAACTGTCGATCGGGTTGCCGGCAGCATCGAACCACATGTCGGGCACGTACTCGACACTTACACCTTTGTTCTGGGTGGCGGTGTCGTGATCCTCGGCGTTCGGATCGTTGAGGAGCAGGTCATCGGGATAGGGCAGCGTCTCACCCGCGGGCGTGATCCACTGGTGGGGCGTCCCGTCGCTGATCCACGGGGAGAGCCCACCGTGGAGGTGGATGACGGCGCGGTTCTCGGTGAAGCAGCCCGGCGGCTTGGGTATGCCCGCCACGGCGTCGCACGTAGGACTCTGCGGGTCGACCTCGGGCATCCCGTGCAGGTCGGGGCCCATCCCCGAACCCATCACCGAGGTGTCGGTGGGGATGAAGAGGTTCCCACCGGCGCCCGCCGGCAGCAGGTTGCGGAAGAGGAGACGGACGGGCTGATCACGCTGGGCGACGATCGCCGGCCCAAGATAACTCGGTGCCTCCACGCCGCAGTAGCCTGTCGGCTCCTGAGTCCCGTCCATCATCTCGTTGACCAGCGCGACCGCGCTCGGGTCGTCGCAGTCGGTGAGCTGCACGTAACCGCGCAGCAAGGTTGGGGACAGGTCGCGGTGCATCTGCTGACGGTACTGCACGAGCCCGATCTCGTAGTAATCAGAGCCGTCGCTAAGCCCCGTACTTACCGCCACCGGTAGCGGATCGCCGCCAGGCCCCCACGGGAGCGGATCCACGAACTTCTCCATGCCCGTCCCCGGCACCACATTGCCCTGGTCATCCAACACAGGCAGCGGGCTGTTGGCGTAGTTGGGGTGGCTGAAGTAGCGGGGAGCGTCGCCGGGCACAGCCGCGGCCATCAGCTCCATCGCCTCGACGGTCAAGCCGGCGGCGGCAGCGCGATCGGCGACCGCCTGCCGGTCCTCCTGCGTAATCCTCCGTTCAGCCCTCTCAAGGGCCCGCTCCATCTTCTCAGCGTACCGTTGCTCGAGGTCGGGTGGGCCATCGCCGGTCCCCGGGCCTCGACTCTGGGTATTTGCGATGCCGGCCAGCCCCAGTAGCAGGGGAATCACCAGCACCAGCAGGATAACGATATTCAGTGGTTTTCGAACCTTCACGATGTACCTCCCATATCCGGTCTATCTGAAAACCGATGCTCTACAGGTACGGGCCTCTTCTGCTCATCTCCTCATATCTCCGCCTCCTTCTCAGTCCGTCCCCCCTCGGGCGACCTGTCGAATCGTCGTGAGCAGCGTCTCGACCGGCACCAGCTTGCTCACGAGCGCGGCAACGTCGGCGCCTGCGGCGCACCTACGGGCACAGATGTCCTCGTGCAGTGTGAGGATGATCACCGGCATCACTCGGCACAGCGCCTGTAGCTGAAGCTCTGCCGTGGCATCGTAGCCGCGCAGGATGTCCATATCCACCACTGCGATGTCGGGCAGGAGGCACTCGGCAGCGCCCAGCGCCTCCTCACAGCCGATGACCTCGCCCACGACCCCCAGGTCCGATTCGGCGGAGAGGCGCATTCTCAAGGCATGGGCCGTGGATGCTTGTTCAGCAACGATCAGCAGGCGTATCATCTGGGCCTCACTTAAGAGACGCGCGCGTGTTGGCTGCCCCTGGGACGGTGCTATACTCAAGCCGACACACCACGGTCAGGCACGCATCTTTCGCGGTGCTCGGACCTGTCTTCAAGTATAGGGTTCGCCGTCCGCCTCCGCATCGGGAGGAGGGGTGATTGTGAGGTCACCCTTCAGGTTGATGCGGCGCCTCATACCAAAGGATGAGGGAGGAGACTATGTCGATCCGGGTGCTCATCGCCGATGATCACAGTGTCGTGCGTCAGGGCCTCCGTCTGTTTCTGGGGTCGGATCCCGAGCTCGAGATCGTCGGCGAGGCGCGGAACGGCGCCGAGGCGCTGGAGCTGGCGCGCAGCCTGGCCCCCGACGTGGTGTTGATGGATCTGTTGATGCCGGTGATGGACGGCATCGCGGCGACTGCGGCGATCCGCAAGGAGGTCCCCGACACGGAGGTGGTGGCTGTGACCAGCATCCTGGAGCAGGCCACCGTGGCGGAGGCTGTGCGGGCCGGAGCCATCGGTTACCTTCTCAAGGACACCGAATCGGACGCGCTGTGCCGGGCGATCAAGGCCGCGGCTGCCGGTCAGGTGCAGCTCTCGCCCGAGGCTGCTGCTTGTCTATTGAGTGAGCTGCGCATGCCGCATCGTGACGAGGTGACCTTGACCGAGCGCGAGAACGAGGTTCTGCTGCTGCTGGCCAAGGGCATGTCGAATAAGGAGATCTCCCAGGCATTGCACATCGCCGAGCCGACGACCAAGACGCACGTGAGCCACATCCTCGACAAAATGGGCGTCGCAAGCCGCGCGCAGGCGGCGCTTTACGCCGTCCGCGAGGGGCTGGTGCCCTTGACGTGACGACCAAGGACGTGCCCAACGATGCTGAGGTGCTGCCGACCCGCCTTGTTCCGTTGGGGTAGAGACGTGCCGCCGGCACGTCTCCGGCGTGCGGTTGGGTCGGAAGAGGTGACCTCCCCCGCCGGGAGACGCCCCACCGGGAGACGCCCCACCGGGGCGTCTCTACAGGGGGGCGATGGCCCTGCGTCCGGCTGCCGCACCCGCTAGTGTGGCTGAGAGGGATGGATCATGAAGGTCAGGTTCCCGCGTGCTGTCTGGATCCCCGCGATCGTGGCCCTGGGCTTCATCGCTCTGGACCTCATCCTCGACCTCTGGGTCGGCTATCGTGCCCCCTGGAATTGGCCGCACCTGGTCTATGCGGCCCTGGTCACGCTCATTGTCTTTGTGGCTATGAACCGGGCGATCAATGAGCGCGCGCGCTCCGAGCTGGCGGCGCGTCAGGCGCGCGATGCGCTGGAGCTTCGCGTGCAGGAGCGCACGGCTGAGCTCCTGCAGGCTAATGAGAGCCTTAGCGCTGAGATTGCCGAGCGGCAGCGTGTCGAGGCCGCGCTGCGCGAGAGCCAGGAGACGGCGCGGGCGCTGATGGATGCATCGCCCGACTCAGCGATCCTGATCGATCCTGAGGGCGTGATCCTGGCGGCCAACGAGCCCGGCGGCGCAAGATTGGGGCTGACGCCCGAGCAGATGGTCGGGCGCCGCATGTTCGAGGTCTTCCGGTCGGACGTTGTTGATGGGCGTCACACGATTCTCGATCAGGTGCTGCGCAACGCCAGGCCCACGCGCTATGTGGAGGAGTCGAGCGCGGGCGTGCTGGACATCAGCGTGAGCCCGGTGCTCGACGTGCAGGGACGGGTCATCCGGCTGGCGGCTTTCGGTCACGATATCACCCACCTGAGAAAGGCGGAGGCGGCGCTTGCTGAGAGCGAGGAGCGCTACCGCACGCTCTTCGACAGCTTCCCCGAGCCGATGACCGTGTGGAGTCGCGAGGGCAAGCTCGTGATGCAGAACCTGGTCTCGGCCAGGAACATGGGGGGCACCCCCAAGGACTTCCTGGGGACCACGATGCATGCCATGTTCGGGGAAGCGGGGACGGGCTATCTCGAACGGATCGTCCGCGTCATCGACAGCGGCGTGACCGAGACGACGGAGGATGACGTCGAGCTGGATGGGGAGGTGCGCACCTTCTGGACGGTGATGCAGCGCATTGACGGCTGGGAGGTCGAAGGGGGGGCGGCGCAGGTTATCTCCTACGAGATCACGGAGCGCGTACGCCTGGAGGCGACGGCGCGCCAAGCGCAAACTGAGCTGGCCCAGCAAGCGCTGGAGCGCACGGCGCGAGAAGAGCGCCAGCGACTGGCGCGCGAGCTTCACGACTCGGTCTCGCAGGCGCTCTATGGCATCTCGCTTGGTGTGAACACGGCGCTCAAGCTCTTGGACAGAGACCGGGACAAGGTGCTGGAGGCGCTCGACTACGTGCTCAACCTGGCGCGGGGCGGGTTGACCGAGATGCGAGCGCTGATCTTCGACCTGCGCCCGGAGTCGCTGGAGACCGACGGCTTGGTGGTGGCGATCACCCATCAGGCGGCGGCGGTCGGGGCGCGCCAGAGCGTGCATGTCGATCTCAGCCTGTGTGATGAGCCCGAGGCGTCGATCACGGCCAAGGACGCCATCTACCGCATCGCGCAGGAGGCGCTCCACAACGCAGCCAAACACGCCCGCTGTAACGGGCTCGAGGTGCGGCTCTCGTGCGACGATGCGTGGCTCGAGCTGGAGGTGCTGGACGACGGGATAGGGTTCGATACATCGGCCTCCTACCCGGGCCATCTGGGCCTACGGTCGATGAGCGAGCGCGCGCGGGGCGCCTGCGGGACGTTGGAGATCACGAGCGCGCCCGGAGCGGGCACCCACCTCCGCGCGCGCGTCGCTCGACTCGCCGACCCACCGGCGTGCGGTTGCTGATCCGACGACCTGGCGGTTCGAGTCCTAGGCCTCCGTGCGGAAGTCCCGGGTTCCGTTGTTGTAGGCGACGATCATCTCCGCATCGACCTCACCGTGGTTGACGGCGTGGTGCATCACGCCCGGCGGCACCACCAGCGTGTCGCCGGCGACCAGGTCGATCGTCTCATCCCCGATGGAGTGGCTGAGCTGCCCCTGCAGCAGGTAGAGCACCTCCTCGCATCTGTCGTGGGCGTGGCGGGGGTTGGCGCACCCCGGCTTGATGGTCACGCGACCGACGGTGATCCCGCTGCCGGTGAGGGCGTCGCTTGCCAACCACATGAGGCTCCCCCAGTCTTCCAAGAGGGTGCCGGCATCGGATGTTTTCTTCGTTCTGACGTGATAGGTCATGAGTTGTGCCTCCGTTTATGGGTTGTCCGTTGTCTGCAGCCACCGCGCCCTCGCCGCGTCCGACGCCCCGGGACGGGGCCATGGCTCAGAGCGCGATCTCCTTCCCCGGCCCCTCAGCGAAGGCTTCGAAGATGCGCGTAACCTGCCACGCCTGCTCGAGCGTTCCCTTGACCGGCGGGCGTCCCTCCAGGATCGCGCGCGCGAACTCCTCGATCTCGCCGCGGTAGCCCAGGAGGAAGAGGCCCTTGTTGTAGAGCTGGCCGAGCGAGAACTCCGGCTCCCACACCGCCGAGGCCTCCTCGGGCGCACCGGCGTAGAACGAGGGCGTGTTACCGTAGCCCAGCGGCGGCAGCCGGTGGAGCGTCACCCGGTGGTTGTTCTCCACCGTGATGTGCCGGCCCCGGTCCGAGACGATGGTGGTCTGCTCCATCCCGCCGTTCATCGACGCACCATGCGTCATGGCGATCGACGCGATGGCGCCGGAGGCGTAGCCGAAGGTGGCGAGGCCCGCGCCGCTCGCGCTGCGCGCGTAATGCAAGGTCTCGGGCATCCCCAGCAGGTAGATGAGCAGCGAGGCCGGGTGGCAGAGATGGTCGAGGAAGCCCTGGACGCCGTTGCGTACCCCGTCCTGCAGATAGGCGGCAAAGGCCTCCACGGGCGGCACGGCCTGCGGGTAGCGCAGTAGCGCCAGCTGCGGGGTGCCGAAGTCCTCCGAGTCCATCAGCGCTTTGGCCTTCTCGTTGGCGGGGAAGAACATCTTCTTCAGGCCTACCATCGCCTGCTTGCCGGCGAGCCGGGCGGCCTCCTGCATTCGCTCGATCTCCGTGCATGTGGCGGCGGGCGGCTTCTCCATCCAGACGTGGCGTCCGGACTCGAGGACGTCGACGGCCATCTGCGGGTAGAGGGGGCGCCCGCGCTCGTCGTAGCCCGTGCAGATGAAGACGGCGTCGAGCTCCTCCACCTCGAGCATACGGTGGTAGTCGGCGTAGGCCGCGCTTGCGCCGAACTGCCTCGCGAAGGCCTGGGCCCGGTCGAGCTCCAGGTCGCAGGTCGCGACCAGGTCGACCGGCGCGAACTGCAGTGCCGGGTAGAGGTTGCGGAAGGCGTGTGAGCCGCAGCCGATGAAGCCGGCGCGGA
>CAZYYC010000060.1:0-1401 GCA_964650935.1 uncultured Anaerolineales bacterium | reverse complement strand
GCCGGGTAGAGGTTGCGGAAGGCGTGTGAGCCGCAGCCGATGAAGCCGGCGCGGACCTGCGGCTCATCAATGAGTCTGCCGTGGAAGTTGATGCGCATCGGGCTAGGCCTCGTCCTCGGCGTAGGCGTGGCCCGCCATGATCGCGCGGACCTGCTTGGCGGTCTTGACCCGGTGCAGTGCGCCCTGGCGGTCTGCCTCCTCGTCGCGCAGCTTGCGCACGTTCTCCAGCACCGCCTCCAGCTTGTCGGCGGGGAACTTCACGGCGCCGTTCCCGTCCATGTGGATGATCTCACCCGGCGCGATGTCCATCCCCGCGACGTGCACCGGCACGTTGACCGCGTGGACCGCCGTGGGCCCGTGGCCCGGGGTGACTCCACTGGTCAGGTACTGGAAGCCCATCGGGCGGATCTCGTCGATGTCGCGCGAGGGGCCGTTGCTGATCGCGCCGATGCAGCCCACCGCCTGCATCGCCGAGGTCATGTTGCCCCCGGAGAGGCCGACCTTCCCGGCGATCTCGGGTGGGAAGCGCTGCTCGAAGACGAAGATCGTCGGCTGTGGCGACGCCTCGAGCGCATCGATCACGTCCATGAAGGTCAAGCCGCTGTACATCGGATCGGGCAATCCGTAGACGCAGGTCACGGCGTAGCCGACCACCGGCCCCATCTCGGGGTACCAGCAGCGCAGGCTCTGGTCGGTGTACCAATTCATCGTCCAAGGGTGGTAGAGCTCCAGGCAGAGCGGATTGCCCGGGTAGGTCGCTACCACGTTCGTGATGGAGGGGGTGTCGAATTCGCGGAGAGCGGAAAGCAGGTGGTTCATCTGGGTGTCCTTTCTATGGCAGTTATCAGTTGTCCGTTGTCGGTTGTCAGTTAGGGGCGCGGATTCGTGGGGTGAGGTTTGCCGTTGGGGTGTTGTTCCAGGTAGGCGATGAAGGCGGTGAGGAGGCGCCCGATGTCCCTACAGAGATCATAGATGCCGTCGAAGATCTCCTGGGTGATGTAGCCTTGGTCGAGGGCTACGTAGGCTTGCGCACGTACCTCCGCGGAGGAGCCGCGCGCGATGTACAGATGCCTCACGAAGGTACGGTTGTTCTGACTCTCGAATCCCTCCGCGATGTTGGATGGAATGGAGACTGCAGCGCGCCGCATCTGGTTGCATAGCGCCCAGTCGCGCCTAAGGCTGCCCTGTTGCGTTGTCTGGTAGACCCGTTGGCAAAGCTCGCGGCCCTTCTGCCACGCTCGAATATCCTCGAACTTCTCGATCGCCGTCATAGCCCTACCTCCCCAACTGACAACGGACAACTGACAACCGACAACTGGCGTTGTGCTACGCCCACTCCCAACCCCCCCCCCCCTTTTGCCCCCCCCCCAACCCCGCGAGGGGGGGGGCCCGGGCGGGGGC
>CAZYYC010000059.1:0-19923 GCA_964650935.1 uncultured Anaerolineales bacterium | reverse complement strand
AGAAGGGAGCGACAACGATGGCACGACCTGTTACGCTATTCACCGGACAATGGGCGGATCTGACCCTCGAGACCGTGGCTGAAAAGGCCAGCGCATGGGGGTTCGACGGCCTAGAGTTAGCCTGTTGGGGCGACCACTTCGAGGTTGACAAGGCCCTCGACGACGACGCCTATCTGCAGAGCCGTTGGGACATCCTCAACAAGCACGGTCTGAAGTGCTTCGCGATCAGCAACCACCTCGTCGGCCAATGTGTCTGCGACAACATCGACGCTCGTCACAAGGACATCCTGCCCAAGCGCATCTGGGGAGACGGTGAGCCCGAGGGCGTGCGACAGCGCGCCGCCGAGGAGATCAAGAACACAGCCCGCGCCGCCAAACGCTTCGGCGTCGACGTCGTCAACGGCTTCACCGGAAGCTCGGTATGGGGCGCCTTCTATTTCTTCCCCCCCACCACGCAGGCCTACGTCCAGGCGGGCTACGATGACTTTGCGGCACGCTGGTCGCCCATCCTCGACGTCTTCCAACAGGAAGGGATCAAGTTCGCGCTTGAGGTCCATCCTACCGAGATCGCCTATGATCTCATTACCTCTCAACGTGCTCTGGATGCCCTCGGCGGACACGCGAGCTTCGGCTTCAACTTTGATCCGAGCCACCTAATCCACCAGTTCATCGATCCCGTGGAGTTCATCGATGCCTTCGGCGACCGCATCTTCCACGTCCACGTCAAGGATTCGCGCGTTCAACTGACGGGCCGAAACAGCATCCTTGCGTCACACCTGGACTTCGGCGATCCACGTCGGGGATGGGACTTCGTATCGCCAGGTCGCGGTGAAGTTCGCTGGGACCCCATCATCCGGGCGCTCAACCGCATCGGCTACGATGGGCCCCTCTCCATCGAGTGGGAGGACAGTGGGATGGACCGCGAGTACGGTGCGCCCGAGGCGCTGGCGATGGTACGGCGACAGGACTTCCGCCCGTCAGACGTCGCCTTCGACGCAGCATTCAGCAGCGACTGAACCTCTCACAAGACGACAAGGAGGACACTATGTCGGAAAGCGGTGGCTTTACCACGATGGCCGGGGCACGCGCCGAGCGCGAGGCGCCCCACGTCGGTGTGGGTATGCTGGGCTATGCCTTTATGGGCAAAGCGCACAGCAACGCCTACAAGAAGATCCCCTATATGATGTACCCGCCGCCCGCAGTGCCCGACCTGACCGCCATCTGCGGGCGCAATGAGGAAGCCGTGGCGGAGGCAGCACGGCGCTACGGCTACAAGCGCTACTACACGGACTGGGAGCAGATGCTCGCCGATGATGAGGTCGAGATCTTCGACAACGGCGCGCCGAACAGCGCCCACATGGTGCCGACGACCGCCGCTGCCCAGGCCGGTAAGCACATCTTCTGCGAGAAACCCCTCGGACGTTCGCCTGAAGAGTCAAAGGCCATGCTCGACGCAGCGGAGAAGGCGGGCGTCAAGCATATGGTGGGCTTCAACTATCGCTTCCTGCCCGCCATCCGGTTGGCCCGTGAGCTGATCGAGAAAGGCAAGCTCGGGCGGATCTATCACTACCGCGCAACCTACCTGCAGGAATGGGTCTTGCCCCACTACCACACGCCCATGACCTGGCGCCTAGAGAAAGACGTTGCCGGCTGCGGCGCACTCGGCGACCTGGGCACCCACCTGATCGACCTGGGTCGATTTCTGGTCGGAGAGATCGAGATGGTCGGCGCCATGACGCGCATCTTCACCGATCAACGCCCCACCGCCGACGGCTCCATGGCGCCCGTTGAGATCGATGACGCCTTTGTCGCGACGGTGGGCTTTGCCAACGGCGCCATCGGCACGCTCGAGGCAACACGCTTCGCTGCCGGGCGCAAGAACCACGAGATCGTCGAGGTCAACGGCGAGTATGGCTCAATCGTCTTCGACCTGGAGCGCCTCAACGAGCTCAAGGTCTACTGGATCGATCAGGAGCCCAAGGAGACCCAGGGCTTTGCCGATGTGATGGTCAGCGAGCCCTTCCACCCGTGGTGGTCCAACTGGTGGCCCCAAGGGCATATGATCGGTTGGGAGCACGGATTCATCCACGAGCTCACCCACTTCCTCGACTGCGTCGTCAATGATAACCCGGTCGGTCCCTACGGCGCTACCTTTGAGGACGGCTATCGCGCCGACTGCGTCTCGGCAGCCATCCTCGAGTCGGCCCGTACCAGACGCCACATCGACGTCGGCTACTAGGAACGAAGGGGCGCCTCTTCTGAGGCGCCCCTTGCTCAACCCACCACGGGAGCCGTCTAGCGCCCCCGACCCAGTCCCTTCTCCACCAGATAGGTGACGCTGCGCTCTACGGCCGCCATCATATCCGTAGCACAACGATCAAGTTCAACAATCAGCCACTCCGGCACCCCGCCCGCCGCGTCGAGGATGGTCGGAAAGTCCATCACGCCATCGCCGACCGCCGTCATCGGCTCGGTCTGAACGCACGGACCATCCTTGATGTGAAGCAGTGGAGCGCGTTCTCCCAGTTCGCGGATCACAGTGGCGACGTCGACGCCCGCCGTCTGAACCCAGTAGGTGTCCACCTCAAAGAAAACGTCGGGGTCGAGCAACTCAAGCATCAGCTGATAGGGATACTTCCCCTCCACCGGCGTGTACTCCCACCAATGGTTGTGATACCCAAGTGTCATCCCGTTCGCCCGCGCGACCCCAGCGGCCTCATTGAAAAGGTCACACGTACGCTTTGTCTGATCCGGTGACTTGAACGCATCGGGACCGAGTCCGCTGATGATGCGCGTACAGCCGATCGCCTCCATCGCGCTAAGGACCTCGGCTTGCTGATCACCAAGGGGCAGCGCCGTGTGCGCGCTGCACACCTCGAGGCCCAACTCTCTGAACAGAGCCCCGGCAGCCTCCGGCGTGGTTCCGGGGAACCCCGCCGGTTCGACGCCGACATAACCCATCGCGGCCACACGACGCACCGCGTCCTCAAAGCTCTCCTGAGCATAGTCTCGAACCGAATAAAGCTGCAAACCGACAGGTGGCAACATAGAAAGCACGCTCCTTTGTAGGTGTGGATGATGCCTTGACCAGGCCCCTTAGTCGGCGACGACGATATCCTCAAGCGGTTCCGGGCGATGCCCGAAGGTGACCTTGGGGCCTCCCGCCGGCGCTGCCCAGCGGACCGCGTTCGTGATCACCTTCTGAATCTCAGCCTGGTAGAAGATGGGGAAGGTCTCGTGGCCCGGTCGGAAGTAGAAGATCTTGCCGGCGCCTCGATGGTAGCAGCAGCCACTGCGGAAGAGCTCCCCACCCGCGAACCAGCTCAAGAAGACGAGGGTATCGGGCGCCGGGATGTCGAAGCGCTCGCCGTACATCTCGGTCTTGGGCACTTCGAAGTACTCGCCAAGCCCCTGCGCAATGGGATGACCGGGCTCCACGACGTAGATGCGCTCCTTCTCGCCGATCTCGCGCCACTTCAGGTTGCACGTCGAGCCCATCAGCTTTGTGAAGATCTTCGAGAAATGGCCCGAATGCAGGACAATCAGCCCCATTCCCTCGAGGATACGAGCCTGAACGCGGCTCACGATCTCGTCACTGACCTCGTGGTGAGCCATGTGCCCCCACCAGATGAGGACATCCGTGTCAGCCAACACCTCCTCTGTCAGGCCATGCTCCGGCTCATCCAGCGTGGCGGTCTTGGTCTCAAAGCCCTGCTCGCCGAGGAAGGCGGCGATGGCGCCGTGGATGCCGTCAGGGTAGAGCCGTGCGACCTCCTCATGCGACTTCTCATGGCGGTACTCATTCCATACGGTGACCTTGATCGAACCCATATCCCTTCACTCCTTGTGGTTGTAGGCTACACAACAACAGAACTCTGACGCTCCGAGCTGAATCTACTATACCACCATGCGCGCCCAGTGCATAACGCAGCGCCACGGCTTCCTGCAACCGCGTGATTCGGGTATACTGCACCTGTGAACAATCGACCGCTCGGCGGAAGGAGATCTGACGCTATGTCATCCAAGCGCTACGCGGTGCGCCGGCAGCGGCCCATCAACCGCGAGACCTTCATCGAGCCGTGGGCAGATGCCGGACTCATCGCCGTTGGCAGTCCGGCGGACCCCCATCCGAGCCTCCTCGTGGAGGATGGCGAGGTCGTTGAGATGGACGGCGCTCGCCGTGAGGACTTTGATCTGATTGACCGCTTCATCGCCGCCCACGCTCTCGACCTCAACGCGGCGCCCGAGGCGATGGCGACGCCCTCCCACGAGGTCGCAAGGATGCTCGTCGACCCCAATGTCACACGTGGCGAGATCCTCGCGCTGACGCGCGGTTGCACAGCCGCCAAGCTCGTCGAGATCGTCGAGCACCTCAACGTGCTGGAAATGATGATGGGTCTGACCAAGATGCGGGCACGCCGCACGCCCGCGAATCAAGCCCACGTCACCAATCGTAAGGAGCATCCCGCGCTCCTGGCGGCGGACGCTGCTGAAGCGGCACTGCGCGGCTTCCGCGAGGTGGAGACCACCGTCGGCGTCAGTCGCTATGCGCCACTCAACGCCCTGGCGATCTTAGTCGGATCACAGGTGAGTGGTGGAGGCGTACTCACCCAGTGCTCGGTCGAGGAGGCTACGAACCTCAAGCTCGGCTTCCGCGGCCTGACATCCTATTCAGAGACCCTCTCGGTCTACGGCACAGAGCGCGCGTTTGTCGACGGTGATGACACGCCGTGGTCGAAGGCCTTCCTGGCTTCAGCCTACGCAAGCCGAGGGGTCAAGACACGCTTCACCTCCGGCACCGGTTCGGAGGCCCTGATGGGCCACGCAGAGGGCAAGTCAATGCTCTACCTTGAGGCACGCTGTCTCCTGGTCACCCGTGGCGCCGGCAGCCAGGGAACACAGAACGGCTCGATTAGCTGTGTTGCCCTCCCCGAGTCGCTTCCGGGAGGCGTCCGTGCCATCCTGGCGGAGAACCTCATCGCTACGATGCTGGGGCTGGAGGTCGCCGCAGGCAACGACGCCCTGGCCTCCCACTCGGAGATGCGCAAAAGCGCCAAGCTGATGCTACAGTTTATCCCCGGCACGGACTTCGTCACCTCGGGCTTCGGCTCGATCCCCCGCTACGACAATATGTTTGGCGGGGGTAACTTCGACACCACCGAACTGGATGACTGGTACGTGATTCAGCGCGACATGCGCATCGACGGCGGTATCCAACCGATCACGGAAGAGGATGTACTTGATGTCCGCGAGAGGGGCGCCAGGGCGATTCAGGCGATCTTTGACGCCTTCGACTTCGCCGCGATCAGCGATGTCGAAGTTGCCGCGGCAGTGAGCGCATATAGCAGCGAGGACATGCCCGACCGCGATCGCATCGCTGACATCAAAGCTGCGCAGATGCTGCTCGACGGACCCATCACCATCGTTCAAGTGATCCGTACCCTGGCCCAGGCGGGCTACGACGACATTGCAGCCGGTCTCCTGGAGATGCAGAGGCAACGCGTCATCGGCGACTACCTGCAGACCTCGGGGATTTTCGAGGTCGACCGAGACGGGCAGCTCCACGTGCTGAGCGCCCTCACCGATCCCAACGACTACACGGGGCCCGGCACAGGCTATCGCCTGGAGGGACGACGCTGGGAGCAGCTGAGGAGCATCCCTCAGACCTGGGATCCCCGGCAGTTCCTACGTGACCTGGATGCCGAGGCCACGGTGCCGTGGCTCGAAGAGCTTGGCCCCGCTGCTGCCGGCACGGAGCCTGAGGTGGTGGTTGCCGTCGGTCCCGCATTTGGGCTGAGCATCCATCGCGCGCTGAGCGAGCTCGACCTTCCGGACGTGCTGGCTGCTATCGTGCAGGGGATCGAGGACGAAGGCCTGCCTGCCCGACTTGTCCGCATCCATCACACCTCCGATTGCGCCTTCATCGGCCACGCCGGAGCGCAGCTCAGCGGTTCCGGCGTCGCTGTGGGCCTCCAGTCCAAAGGCACGACCGTGATCCACCAACGAGATCTCGCGCCACTCGAGAATCTGGAGCTCTTCTCGATGTCGCCGAACCTCGACCTCGAGACCTACCGTCAGATCGGCAGGAACGCGGCGCGCTATGCTCAGCGAAAACCCACCACGCCGGTGCCGGTGCGTATCGACAACACGGCGAGACTCCGTCTGATCGTGCAGACAACACTCCTCCATCGGCGCGAGACCGAGCACATTGAACCGGGACGTGCTCCCAGCGCCCTCACCGCAGCGGCCCTTTGACCTTCATTCGTTGACAGGAGACTAGAAATGACCTGGCGTAGCAAGGATGTACTCAAGCAACCCGAATGGTCGATGCACCGCGCCCTCTGGAAGTCGATGGGCTACAGCGACTACGATCTCGACCGACCGCTGATCGGCGTCGCCAACTCGTGGAACCGCGTTGTCCCCGGACACTATAACTTGGACCGCGTGTCTGATTACGTCAAGCAGGGCATACTGCAAGCCGGTGGCACGCCCGTGGAGTTCGGCGTGATGGCGCCGTGCGACGGAACCGCTCAGGGCCACGATGGAATGCACTATATCCTGCCCAGTCGCGATCTGATCGCGAACGACGTCGAGATGATGATTCAAGCCCACCGCCTCGACGCGGTGGTGCTCCTCTGCTCCTGTGACAAGATCGTCCCGGGGATGCTTATGGCAGCTGCAAGGCTTGACGTCCCCGCGATCATAGTGGTCGGAGGACCGATGGAGGGCGGCTGCACCTTCGATGAGCGCGCCGCCGACACCACGTCGCTGACCGAGGGGCTGGGGATGCTTAAGGCCGGCACCATCGATGATGAGACTTATCGCGCACTCGAGGACTGTGCCACACCTACGTGCGGCTCGTGTGCTTTCCTGGGCACCGCCAACACGATGTGCGCTGTCGCTGAGGCCCTGGGTATGTGCTTGCCCGGCAGCAGCACCATTCCGGCGACCTATGCGGCCCGACTCAGATCGGCGCAGGCGTCCGGTAGAAGGATCGTCGAGCTCGTTCACGGCAACGTCACGGCGCGCGACATCATCACACCGCAGAGTCTTGAAAACGCGATCCGGCTGAGCACGGCCATCGGCGGATCCACCAATGTGGCGCTGCATCTTCCAGCCATCGCCTACGAAGCCGACTGTGAGATCACGATGGATCGCTTCGAGGAGCTCTGTCGGTCGACGCCGCACATCGCCCGTATCTTCCCCGCCGCAGCCCCGAACGTGCCCGACTTCTACCACGCCGGTGGCGTTCCCGCGGTGATGAAGCAGCTTCTGCCCCTCATACACGGCGACGCCC
This sequence comes from uncultured Anaerolineales bacterium, assembly GCA_964650935.1. Lineage (GTDB taxonomy): Bacteria > Chloroflexota > Anaerolineae > B4-G1 > SLSP01 > PWVB01. The sequence continues at coordinate 12,626 of CAZYYC010000059.1, read as the reverse complement.
TCACGGTCAGCGGTGAGACGATCGCCGAGGCGGCTGAGCACGGCGCAGAGCCCGACGGCATCGTGATCCGCCCGGGAGCCGATCCGTGGAGCAGCGGCGGCGGAATCGCGGTCCTGAAGGGCAACCTCGCGCCTGACAGCGGCATCACCAAGCCCGCCGCCATACACCCCGACATGCAGACTTTTTCGGGCAGGGCCCGCTGCTTCGATTCCGAGGAGCTGGCCAATCAAGCGATCCTGGACGGCAAGGTCCAGCCCGGTGAGGTCGTCGTGATTCGCTATGAAGGTCCCAAGGGCGGGCCCGGGATGCGCGAGATGTACACGGCGATGAAGCTGCTCTACGGTCGGGGCCTGGCACTCACGACGGCCGTGGTCACTGATGGACGCTTCTCGGGCACGAATAACGGCTGCTTTGTGGGGCACGTCTCCCCTGAGGCGGCGGAGGGCGGCCCCATCGCGATCGTCGAGGATGGCGATGCCATCACCATCGACGTTCCCAACCGCAGACTGCACCTCGACGTCCCCGAGACTGAGATCTCGGCTCGGCTGGCACGCTGGAAGCGTCCGGCCCCGCCCATCCGGCGCGGCTACCTGGCGCTCTATGCCCGGCTTGCGGCATCAGCCAACCGCGGCGCGATCATCGAGCACCGTTTCTAGAACTGAGGAGACATCCTATGCCCGAGGACAGAGGCCCCCTGTACGCACAAAGCGGTCGACCGGTTGAGACGCTGACCATGGAGGCCCTCCTGGCCGGACAACTCAGCGAGGACGACTTCCGGGTCAGCGCGGACACGCTTCGGCACCAGGCGCAGGCTGCTGAGGAGGCCGGATACGTCGAGGTCGCGCGAAACCTACGTCGAGCCGCCGAGTTGACCCGGCTCTCCAACCAGGAAGTGCTCGATATCTACGCCGGCCTAAGACCGGGTCGAGCCTCGTACAAAGTGCTCACGGATCTCGCGCAGCGCCTCCGTGACGAACTCAACGCCCCGCTCACAGCGGAGCTGATCCTGGAGGCCGCAGAAGCCTATGCGGCCAGGGGGCTTCTCGAGCGCTGATGCCTTCACGTGGGTCACAGGGGGGGCGCCCGACCAGAAGGGCGGTCAGCGCCCCCTCACCCACTCATCCCATGCGCAGAGCGACGCGACGTAAGCTGCAGACCCGTCGCGAAGCCAGCCGTCAAGCTGAGCCTGCTCCTTGAGCTGCTGACCCCGCATCCGCGGTACACTGACGTATCTGCACACCATCTCGGGCAGTGCGGTCATGTCTCCCCAGAGCTTCTCGAACTGGGCAACCGGATAGACGTCCTCCTGCCCGTGGCCCCAGCGCTTCTTCACATCCTTCAGGGTCACATACGTGGGCATCCGCGCCGCCTGAGCTCGGATCGCCGCAGCAACCATGTCTGCGTCGCCGAGATCGGAGCGCCCGAGCCCAAAAAGGGCCAGCAGACGGTCGATGTCGATCCACATCGTGTTGGTGTTGTAGTAGGAGAGCCTGAACTCATCCTCCTCATCCGGAAGCGCCATGCCCTCAATCAGCCGCAGTGCTCCATCGACACGGGCCAGACCGCCGCCGCGGTCCTCCACCCGACGGGTAATGACCTCGACGGTCATGGTCGCGTCCGATACCAGATGTGCGCCAAGCAGCACGGGCGAGACATCGGTGCCCACGGTGTCGATGTTGTGCATCATCAGGATCTGCAGTTCGGGCCGCTCCGCAAGCAGGCGCGCCAGCACGCCGTTGCGCAGGAGGTTAGGTATCTCATACCAATGCCCAACAGGATGCAGACACTGCAGCGGCACGTTATCGCGGTAGTCAGATCCCTCCCCCATCTGCTGGGCCCACCCCATCAGAGCGGCGTGGAGGCTCTCACGAACCTTCTGTGCTTGCTCATCCAGGAGCTGCTGCGGCATCTCCTCCCAGGCGAACCGCAGGTCCCGAGCCATAGGGATCAAGCGCAACCCTACGGACCGCCCTGAGGAGAGCAGCAGCTGGCCCGGATAGTCGTAGGCACGTCGGGCCGCGAGGTAGCGACGAATCGGCTCATCGGTCAGGTAACTCGTCGTGATCACGTGCGGCAGGTACGTGCCCGCCTCTCGCCCCACCCTACGGCTCTTTGCCAAGTGCACCTCGACAAAGGAGCGATGCGCGCCGTCCAGCTTGCAGAAGGGATGAAGGGCCTTGACGACACCGGCGCCCTGAGTCCAGCGACTGCCCACGCCGGCCGCAAGGGTCACGACCGCAACACGCCCTTCACGTAGGGCCGCTCGGCCTCGTTCCTGCATGTCGCGCGCCCACTCAGGGAGGTCGCCTGACGGCAGATCGAGATCCAGCACATCGCCCTCCTCCACGTCTCGGATCTCGGTCGTGGGTGGTAGGCGGTTCTGGGCAACGCCAATGCGCCCGCTCCGCAGATCGGAACGTACCTGCTCGTGCTGGACACGGTCGAAGCCCAGCTCATGGAGCAACGGATCGAGCGACTGACCGCCGGCGAGCTCACGGTTCGACCTAGGCATCAGGTGATCGAATAGCGTCTGCACCATACCCGAGAGCGTCGGCACGGTGCGACACAGCGCGCCAAAGGCGTCGAGCTCCGCCCGCCGCACCGCCGAGAGCTCGTGACGTTCGCGACGCAGTAGATCCGGGAGGACAAGCGTGTAGTAGCCGGGCGGCATCAGGGCAACCCGTTGCTCAGCCCCGTCCCCCGGACCAATGTCGTCGGTCAGCAACTCCGCGTTAGTTCCCCGCTGATTGATGGAGAAATCGTAGACCACAGGGTCCATCGCAAAGGGCAGGGCATGCATCAACTCACGCTTGGCAGCGAGCATCGTGTCCAGCAGCCGTGACTGAGCCTCCTCCCTGCGAGCGGGATCGAAGATGAAGCCCATGCCACCGCCCGACATACCACCGAGCATCCAGAAGCCCCAGAAGTCCTCGCCGAAGTCCTGGCGAGCCTCGCGGATCAATGTAGCGGTGTAGAGATTATTGGCCCATGGTATGATCGTCTCGATAGGTCCACGGAAGTTGCGCGTCGTGGCCTCGCCAATGCCCCGCACATCACCTTCGCGTAACAGTTCAAGCAGCTGGTCAAATAGACGCATCGCTTCCGCCCGCCCGGACCATTCCGGTTCAGAGCGCAGTAAGTACTTCTCGGTGACCATCTCTAGGATCGGACCGACATCCTGGGCCATGCCACCGTGGACGAGGATCAGGCTCTCCTGCAAGCGTTGCCGCGTGTCCGCTGTCACCTCCTCCGATCCCAGGATGCGATGCCCGGGCAGGAGCCGACCGCGGCTGATACCATATTCCGGATCGCCCGGACCGGCGAGTTCGCCCGTGATGAGCTTTACACCGGGCCACACGCCGCCGCTGTCCTGCCATCCGCCGCCGGAACCCGCCAACCACTCGCCCAGAATGGCGCGCGCAGCCACGAGGCGACGCTCATGCTCCTCCAGCTGCCCGGTCAGCGCCCGTGTCTGCCCGGTGGCGCGCATGCAGGCGGCAATCAGGCACGCCAGCAGGCTGGTCGACACGGCGAGGCGCGACCCCTTGGGGATCTCGTTGACCTTGCTGACGATCTCCAACCCCTTCCCTGGCGCAATGAGGCGTGAGAGCAACTCCGAGAGGCGCTCGCCCGACCCCTCCATACCGGGAGGCACGATGCCGGCCGCGATGACCGCGGCTTTGAGCAGCCCCAGATAGTCACGAGCGTAGTCGAAGACCTCGGCAAGCTCTGAGACCTCCGCCGTCGCCTCAAGATCGACACTGACGAAGCGCAGGACAGGCTCATCGATCACGCGGACAAAAGCCTCTACCGGCGGCTTGGGCCGGGGATCACGCCCATGCACAGCCAGATCGATCGAGACATTGAGCACCCGCGCCCCTTCAGGGTAATCCATCCCCAGGAAAAAGATATCACTCCACCCGCTGTGACTCAGATCCATGCGCACCGGCGTCGCTTCGTGCAGGATCGGATAGAGCTCGCCCTCGGAGGGCAGCAACAGCTCAGGACGCAGCCGCAGCGGTTGATCCGACGGATGGCCGACGCGGAACATCCATTGGTTACCGCGTACCGCGCGGACGCTGCGGCGGACCTGATCAGCAAGCGTCTGGAAGGCTAGACGATGATAGGCCTCGGCCAGCGCACTCGAGATCCCTTCGTTGAGACCCACCGCAGCCTGGGCCTCGAGGAAGATGGAGATCGCCTCCTCAAAGCGCCGTTGCAGGAGGTGCTCATAGCCTCGATAGGGGATCAGGCCCCGCGTCCGGATCCCACTGACCCGCGGCAGGTGAAAGCGATGAATAGCGTAGAGAAAGAAGAGCGCCCGCACTCGCTCATAGAGATTCCCGCTTTCGCGCCGAAAGCGCTCCAGCACTTCGCATTCAGCGACCAGGGCGTTCAGCGACAACCCCGCACACAAGCTGTCGAGCGACCGATGCCTGATCTCGGGATCGGCGGACAGGATGGTCTCCACGAGGCGGCTATGGTCGTAGCTCACCATCGTCACCCTCCAGCACCTTGGGGACCAAGCTCCTCACGCCCAAGTTCACGCACCGTCAGCAACTCAAGCAGCCGCGTCAGCACATCGTCACGATCGCGTCCGCTCAATGCGAGAGCGATCTGAGCCGTCAACAGACCGTACTTCACGCCTACGTCGTAGCGTTGCGCCGCCTGTTCCAGTGCCAGGTACTTCTCTCGTCCCGCCAGAGCCCCAAGAGCCCCCGAGAGATGCACCCTTCCGCTATCCCGCTGCGTAGTCTCGGCAACGTCGTCACTGAGAATCTCCATGATGGTGGGGGTAAGGACGTGCATACCGAAAAAGCACAGATAATGGCCGGCTCGCAGGCCCGGCACGATCAGGCTCACCTCGGCCTCGGTCGGTGTCGGCTTCTCCACCACCGTCTCGACGGCGTACAGGTCCTTCCGTCCGGGGACACGACGCCCGCCCACCGTACCGTAGTAGTGCAGCAGCGTCTCTCGCGTCGCCTGGACACCGGAGACGGCACACGCTTCTGTCTGAGCTACACCTACGAGCTGCTGGGCACAGGTCCGCTCCTCATGGCTGATGTAGAGATGATCCCCGACCAGATGGAGAAAGGGATCATCCCCGACGAAGTCGCGCGCACAGTAGACAGCGTGCCCATAGCCCAGAGGTCGCTGCTGCGGGATGAACTCGACATAGCCGCGACGATCGCCGATCACGTCGCCATAGGCCGCCTCGTCACCCGGGACAACAACAACAGCGACTCGGTCGATCCCCGCGCTCAGGGCCTCCTCGACCAGAATGCCCAACATCGATCGCTCAACCCCATCGCGATCAATCAGCGTCTGCAAAGGCAGACTCCGCTGATGCCTCCCCGCAGCCGTGATGACTGCCTTAGTGATCCGCATCGTTTTCCGCCTCCTGGTGAGCTAGACGTCCTTGATGAAGAGCAGCCGCTGCCAGAGATGGCTCAGGCGCCCGACATCCGGGACGTAGGTGTCGACGAGCCGAAAGCCGCGGGCGCCCAGAAAGTTGATGAGGGAGTCTACGTCATAGGCACGAATGCTCATCAGCTCGACTCGTTCGCCGGGCATAAGGTCAACCTCCGTGCTGAGGCACGACACACGGACCTCGGTTGTGGGCTGAAAGTAGAACGTGAACCGCATCGTGTTCAGATCGCCATCCGCACTCTCTACGCCCACGATCTCGCCCTGTTCCAACCCGAGCCCCAGCGATCCCAGCAGTCGGTCAAAGAAGGCCGAGAGGTTCTGAGGCAGGCGCGAGAGACGCTCACGTAGCTTTCGGTTCTGCTCTTCTGAAGCGTAGAAAGGAACTACATCCAGGTAGAAGTAGTCATCCACCGGGATCAACTCACTCAGCAGGTCCGCTACGAAGGTCTGGTCGAAGTTACCGAAGGTCCCGCCCATCATCGCGAAGATCCTGTGATCATAGTCGCTCACCAGATCGCCCAGGCGTTCGGCAAAGTCGTCACGGGCGAAGTCTGCCTGGGCGAAAGTGGTCGCAAAGCGCTCGCCGTCAAGGTTCGCCGTCGCTAACTCGAGCATCGCAGGCGACGAATCGACACCGACGTAGTCGACGCAGTACCCGTGGTCATGCATGAGACGTAGCACCATTTTCTCCGGTCCGGCATTTCCGCATCCTAGACTGATGAAGGCGTAGCGCCGATCCCGTGCCCAGAACGACTGTGCCTCAAAGAAGTCAAACTCCTCACGCCAGGCGATCTCCGCCAGGTCCTGGTTTCGGTAGGTGTAGAACGCGTGGGCCCCATCCAGCTGGTAGAAGAGAATCTGTGGGACGCGCCGCTCCGCGAGAAACTCGCTCAGATAGTCGGCCTGCAGCGTCTCAGGATCGCAGAAGACAACGAGCTCGGTCATACTTACCCCTTCTTGTTTGGACACAGTAGGACGCTCATTATAGCCTAGGACCCGACACGGGCGAGATAACGAGACGCCACCGCAATATGCGGTGGCGTCTCGTTCCTAAACACTATCCGATCTAGGCTGCGACCGGTACGGCCTCCGGCTCCTGGTCAGGGGCTTTGACGGGAGGTTCCGTCGTCTCGGATTCGTCTTCCGGCATCAGAGCGTGCTTCAGGACATCCGCAACATCGTCGACCAGCAGGAACTCCATCTCGTCACGCACCTTCTCCGGGATCTCATCAATGTCGACCTCGTTGAGGCGCGGCACGATGACTCGCTTGAGCCCCGCCCTATGAGCCGCCAAGACCTTCAGCTTCAGCCCACCGATCGGCAGGACTTGGCCCTGAAGGGTCACCTCACCGGTCATACCGGTGGTCGAGTCCACCGGTCTTCCCGAGAGGAGTGAGACAAGCGCCGTCACCATCGTGATGCCCGCCGAAGGGCCGTCTTTGGGCACAGCGCCCGCCGGGACATGAAGGTGGACTTTACCCCAACCCTTTTCCTTGGCGAGACCCAACTCCTCCAGATGGGACTCGACATAGCTCAGACCGATCCGCGCCGACTCCCTCATCACGTCACCCAGCTGCCCGGTCAGGATGAACTGCTCATCTGAGCCGGGCATCGTCGCTGCCTCAACAAAGAGCACTTCACCGCCGGTCGGCGTCCACGCCAGCCCGGTCGCCACACCTGGCTTCTCTGTGCGCAGAGCGGCCTCAAAACGATAGCGCGGCTTACCCAGGTACTTGCGCACCTTGCCCGCGTCGATCTCGATGGGGAGCTCTGCATCGGTCTCCTCAGCGATGAGCGTGGCCACCTTGCGACAGGCCTTGCCGATCCCCCGCTCCAGCTGACGCACGCCGGCCTCGCGAGTATAGTCACGAATCACGACCCGCAGCGCGTCGTCGGTGAACGAGACCTCATCTTCCAGCAAGCCGTTCACCTTGAGCTGCCGCGGGACAAGGTAGCGCCGCGCGATGTGCAGCTTGTCGTACTCGGTGTAACCATCAATCTGAATGACCTCCATCCGGTCAAGCAGCGGAGCCGGAATCGTCGCCGTGGTGTTCGCGGTACAGATGAAGAGCACCTTGCTCAGATCAAAGTCTACGTCAAGATAGTGGTCTCGGAAGGCGTGATTCTGCTGAGGGTCAAGCACCTCCAGCAACGCCGACGAGGGATCGCCTCGCCAATCCGATCCGATCTTGTCGACCTCGTCGAGCATAAAGACCGGATTCTTGACGCCTACGCGCTTGATCGCCTGCATAATGCGGCCCGGCATAGCACCGATGTAGGTGCGCCGATGGCCCCGAATCTCAGCCTCATCCCGCATGCCACCCAGGCTCATCCGCGTGAACTCGCGACCCAACGAGCGGGCAATCGACTGCCCGAGCGACGTCTTCCCCACGCCAGGCGGCCCAACCAGGGCCAGAATCGCGCCCATGCCTTCTACCTTGCGCCCCTGCAGGTCCTCCGCGACCTCTTGATCGAGTCCCCGCTCGAGACGCAGCTTGCGCACCGCCAGGAACTCCAGGATGCGCTCCTTCACATCCTCGAGATCGTAGTGGTCCTCGTCAAGAACCTCACGTGCATACGGAATCTCAAGCTTATCCTCCGTCATCACCTGCCAGGGCAATGTGGTCAACCAGTCGAGATAGGTCTTGATCACCCAGTACTCAGCGGCCTGAGGCGGCATCTTCTCCAGTCGCGCCAACTCGCGCAACGCCTCCTCCTTGGCCTCCTCGGTCATCCCGGCCTCTTCGATCTTCTCACGATACTCGGCCACATCCTGTTTACCATCATCGCCCTCGCCCAACTCCTTGCGGATGGCATCCATCTGCTGGCGGAGGTAGTATTCGCGCTGGTTCTTCTCGATCTCCTCTTTGGCCTTTTCCTGAATCTGCTGTCCGATCTCGCGCACTTCCAACTCACGCGTCAGCACCCGGATCAGGAACTGCATCTTGCCGGCCAGATGATCGATCTCCAGAAGCTCCTGCGCTTCCTCCATGTCGATCCGCATATTCGAGGCGATCAGATAGACCAGCAACCGCGAATCATTCAGCTGCTGTATGAAGCGAATGGCCTCATCGGGGAACTGCGGAATCAACTCCGCCAGCCGGGTCGCGATATCGAGCAGGTTGCGGCGCAGCGCCTCCTCCACGACCGATTCCTCGATCACATCGGGGGTGATCTCGATCCGCGCGCGCAGATAGGGCTCTTCCGCGGTCCACTCCACAACCCGGAAGCGCTCCAACCCCTGGATGAAGACCGTCAGCGTGCCGTCATCGGCGTGCATAATACGATGGATGATCGCAGCGGTGCCGACACTGTGCACCTGTGAGGGGTCCGGGACCTCGATCGAAGGGTCCGTCATCGCGACCAAACCGATCATACGTCCGGCGCTGTCGGCTTCCTCGATCAGTTTCACCGAACGCGGAATCCCTACAGCCAGCGGCATAACAATGTAGGGAAACGCCACAGTGTTTCGGAGAGGCAGGACCGGCACCTCATCCGGGATTCGCTGTACCAATTCCTCGATGTTTTGGTCCTGCATGTTGAACCACGGTAACATTTCATTCCTCCTTACGGAACCGACAGACGCGAAACACCCTCAAAGTGGCTGGACGGTTCCGCACCGGTTAACATTTCTTATCTCGGCGATTATAACACACCAGTATTAGAAACACATAAGTTTCAGCACCGCGCCGGACGAGGTCGGATATTGGGTGAGAGCGTGTATAATCACGACCGACTCGCACGTGTCAGAAAGAACAGAGGACCAACAGACCCCATGGGCGACACAAGCTTGATCGTCGATACACACGTCCATTTGCAGCACCCGCGCTATACCGGAGATCTAGCCGAGGTGTTGGAGAGATCCGTTGCCGCGGGCGTCACACGAGCGATCGTACCGGGGACGACGCTGGGAGACAGTCGCTCAGCTGTTCGGCTGGCGGCATCAACGTCGTCGGCCTGTGCACTCTATGCCGCAGTGGGCACCCACCCCACCGACGCTCACACGCTGACATCGTCAGCGCTCGAGGAATTGGCGACTCTCGCCGGCGGCGATCGCGTCGTGGCCATCGGCGAGATCGGTCTCGACTACTACTGGCCCAACGTGGCCGATCGCGGCTGGACATGTGCCGACCCCGAAACGCAGAGGGCGGCACTGTTACAGCAGCTGGCGCTGGCCTCAGATCTGGATCTCCCGGTGATCATCCATGACCGAGATGCCCATCAGGATGTCCTCGAGGCGCTGAGAAGCTGGAAAGCACGCGATCCGCGTGCCCGTGGCACGCTACACGCCTACGCCGGTGGCCCTGAGCTCTTGGTTGAGGTGGTGGCGCTCGGTTTCCACATCGGCATCGACGGTCCCGTCACCTTCAGAAAGGCCACCGATCTTCAGGACGTCGCCCGCCGTATCCCCCTCGATCGCCTGTTGCTTGAGACCGATGGTCCGTATCTGACCCCCGAGCCTCATCGCGGCCAACGCAACGAACCGGCCTACCTGATCCACATCGCCGCGAAGATCGCCCAGCTGCGCGACCTAGCCGTCGGCGAACTCACCGCTACAACCACGGTCAACGCCCGAGAGCTGTTCGATCTACCCTAGGGGGCACCTGTGGTATAATCGGTCCGGCAGATGATCGGAGCCAGGACAGAAGACGGGCATCGGATGAATCCCAACGAGTTAGAGTACCGAACGCTACTGCGTGAGGACCTGGATGCGGCGCGGGCCCTGATGGTGTCCGCCTGCTCCGACATCCCCCATCCTATCAGAGAACCTGTCGAGGAGCTGATCGTCGGCGGAGGCAAGCGCCTGCGGCCCGCCTTGGTCCTCCTCTCATCGCGCCTCTACGGAGCGGATCACCAGGAAGCGCTGCTCACCGCCGCATCCGTTGAGCTGTTGCACACCGCGACACTGATCCACGACGACCTGATTGATCGTGCGGCGGTGCGACGTGGCGTCGAGACGATCAACGCGCGCTGGGCACCGACAGCCTCGGTTCTCGCCGGTGACATCGTCTTCGCGCTGGCGGCTAAGCTCATCGCGCAGACCAACAACACTCCGTTGGTACAACGTTTCGCCGAGGCGCTGGAGACCATCTGCACGGGTGAGCTGCAGCAGATGTTCGGCAGAAACGGCAACCTCCCCAGCGTGGATACCTACTACAGGCGCATCTTTGCGAAGACCGCCTCATTGTTCAGCCTCTGTATGGAATCGGGTCCGATCCTCACAGGGGCCCCCGAACAGGAGAGCGAGCAGGCTTCGCAGTTCGGCAGGCTCCTCGGCGAGGCCTTCCAGATCACCGATGATGTCCTGGATCTGCTCGGCGCTCCACAGCAGCTCGGGAAACCCATCGGATCCGATCTGCAGCAGGGGCTGGTGACGCTGCCCGTGCTGCTCTACACCCAGACGGTCGGAGACGGAGCCCTCGTTCAGCATGCCCTACATCACCCGGAGGACGCCGGGGCGATGAGCGCGCTCCTCGATGAGCTACGGATTCGCGGTGCGGGCGAGTTGGCGATGGCACACGCTCGGGAGCGCGCCGCGGCGGCGGCGAAGCTGCTTCACAGTTACCCTGACTCTCCCCACCGGCGCGCGCTGGAGGAGATCACCCGCTTTGCCGTCGCGCGCGCCTACTAGCGCGTGAGCACGAGAGTCCCTTCCGTGTCGGTCGTGATCGTCAGCTGGAATGTACGCGACCTGCTGGCACAGGCGCTCTCCTCCCTCTATCGCCACGCTGAGCACCTTGACCCGCTGGAGGTCATCGTGGTGGACAATGCATCTCAGGACGGATCGGCTGAGATGGTTGCACGGGAGTTCCCCCAGGTGCGCCTCATTGCCAACCGAGACAACCGCGGGTTCACCGGCGGCAACAACCAGGGCCTGACAGCTGCGTCCGGGGACTACGTACTGTTGCTCAATTCGGATGCGGAGGTACGGCCCAAGGCCCTTCAGGCGCTGGTCTCCTACCTCGATGAGCATCCCGACACAGGGCTAGTTGGGCCGCGACTCGTGAATGCCGATGGCTCAACGCAGTCGTCGCGACGTCGCTTCCCCACCCTGCCCATCCTCTTCCTCGAAAGCACCTGGCTGCAGTGGCTCGCCCCGCGGAACGCGCTCAAGCGCTACTATGCTGAAGACGTTCCGGAGACACACGAACAGGACGTGGACTGGGTGACTGGAGCAGCGATGCTGGTACGGCGAGAGGCGATCGACCAGGTGGGCCCACTTGATGAGGGTTTCTTTATGTACTCCGAGGAGCTGGACTGGTGCCGCCGGTTCCGCGAAGCCGGATGGAGGATCGCCTACACGCCGGAGAGTGAGATCATCCACTACGGCGGGAAGAGCAGCGAGCAGGTCACTGCATCGCGCCACATCTACTTCCAGAGCAGCAAGGTGCGCTATGCCCGCAAGTACCATGGCGTCCTCACCGCCGAGGTTCTGCGCCTGTGGCTCCTAGCGCAGTACCTCACGCAGATCGTCCTGGAGGGTGCCAAGTGGATCATCGGTCATCGCCGCGAGCTCCGCGCCTCGCGGGTGAAGGCCTACCTGCGTGTGATGAGGAGTCGACTCCGATGAGCGATCAGTTGGGTGGTCAACCGTGGAGTTCCCGTCGCGGATTGAGGCGCACGCTGACGGTCCTGGCACTCATCGTCTTGGTGATGGCGGCAGCCCGCTCATTCGGCAGCAAGACGCCTGCCTCGGCCACCTTTTCCGGCGACGAGGCATACGCCTGGGTGGAGACACAGTGCGACTTAGGCTATCGTATCCCCGGCACCGCCGAGCACCGGGCAGCCGGCGATCTCATCATCGAGCAGCTCGATTCCCTTGGCTGGGAGGTGCGTGAGCAGACGTTCGACTATATGGGCATCACGGTGCGCAACCTCCTCGCCTGGGCAGGCGACGGGCCTGCGATTCTGTTGGGCGCCCATTACGACACCCGCAGATCCGCCGATGAGGAGGACCCAAGCGTCCCGGTTATGGGAGCCAACGATGGTGCCAGTGGCGTCGCAGTCTTGCTGGAGCTAGCGCGTGTGCTGAACGTGGACCGGACCGGCGGGCGCGTGTATCTCGCCTTCTTTGATGCCGAGGATGGCGGGAGGTTGGACGGCTGGGACTGGATCGTCGGATCGAGCTACATGGCAGCCCGCTGGGGAGAGGCCGGGGAGACACCCCTCGACGCAATGGTGCTCGTGGATATGAT
>CAZYYC010000058.1:0-20124 GCA_964650935.1 uncultured Anaerolineales bacterium | reverse complement strand
TGCTCCTCGGCGCAGCCCTACGTCTCTGGCGTCCGGGCCAGATCCCGCCGGGCCTCTACCACGACGAGGCCGAGAACGGCCTCGACGCACTCGCCGTGCTCGCCGGAGAGCCGCAACTCTACTTCGAGGCCAACAACGGGCGCGAGCCGCTCTTCATCTACCTCATCAGCCTCAGCGTCGCCGTGTTGGGACGCTCGCCGCTCGCCATCCGCCTGCCCGCCTTCTTCGCGGGCTTCCTCACCCTCGCAGCGACCTACGATCTCGCGCGCACGCTCTGGGGCCGGCGCGCCGGTCGCTGGACGCTCGCTATCCTTTCCGTCACGCTGTGGCACGTCCACCTGAGTCGCGTCGGCTTCCGCGCCGTCCTGCTCCCCCTCCTCACCGCCCTCTGTTTCTCGCAGGTTGTCAAGGGGATGCGGCGCCGGGGCGCGAAGATGCATTGGGTCGCGGCAGGCGCCCTTTACGGCGCAAGCTGGTACACCTACAATGCGGCACGCTTCACCCCCATCGCCCTCGGGGTGCTGCTCGCCTACGGGCTGCTGGCGCACCGTACGGCCCTCCTCGCCTACCGGCGGGAGATCGCGCTCGCCGGGGGGATCGCACTGCTCGTCCTCCTGCCTCTGGGCTTCTACACCCTGGCCCGCCCCGACGTCGTGCTGGCCCGCAGCGGTCAGGTCTCGATCTTCAGCGAGGCCATTCACGGAGGACGCTTCTGGGCCACGCTGGGCCGCCACACGATGGCGACGCTGGGCATGTTCGCCGTGCAGGGCGACCGCATCTGGCGCCACAACGTGGCGTGGCGCCCCGTCTGGGAGCCCGCCCTCGGCCTGGCGTTCACGCTGGGGGTCGGCGTCGCTCTGGCACGCCTCAAGCACGATGCAGCGCTGGCGGCGGTTTTGCTTTGGACCGCGACGATGGCGTTGCCGACGCTGTTAGCCGAGGATGCCCCCCACTTTCTCCGCGGCGTGGGCGTGCTCCCCACCGCCGCGCTGCTGCCGGCGGTGGGGCTCGACTGGCTCGTCAGACAGAGCGGGCGCCGTTCCCGCATCGCGCGTGCGCTGCCCGTGGTCTTCATCGTCGCCGGACTGGGCAGCACGGCCTATGACTACTTCGTGCGCTATCCGGCGGAGCCGCTCGCCCATCATTGGTTTGAGGCAGGACCGGCCCAACTTGCCGGAGAGATCAACCGGCTGATCGGAGAGGGGTGGGATGGCACGCTCACGCGCCACGGATCCACAGAGCAGCCCACGGAGATCTACATCGACCGTCAACTCTGGGAGGGGTGGGCAAGCCTCCCCTTCTTGCTCCAGGCCTCCGCCGTGGAGCTACTGCCCGTCGACGGCGTCGTGCCCGTTAACGTCGCCTTCGTCGTCTGGCCCTACCGCGACTGGGCCGGGGACGTGTTACCCTACCTCCCCCACCCGGCTTATCTCCAGGTGCACCGGGGGCCGGAGGCACAGGGCGACCTCGACCCGGCACCCTATAGCATGGCCACCCTGGTCAGTGCTGCCCCACGGCCCGATCTCCCGCCGCCGGTGGCGATCTTCGACGACGGGATCGTGTTGCGCGCCGCGCTCGTCCGGCCCCACACCTCGTCGCCCACATCGCCCTATGCAGCGGGTGCCCTGGTCCACATCTGGTGGGAGGCGACTGGGACGCCCGCGCGCGACCTGACGATCTTTGTCCACTATCTCCGCGACGGCGCCCGTATCGGTCAGCACGATGGGCAGCCGGGCTTCGGTCACCTGACGACCACGATCTGGCAGGCAGGGGACGTGATCCTCGACCTCCACCCGGTGCCTGGCGTTGTGCCCTTCGCTGAGGGCGACACGCTCAACATCGGCCTCTATGATCCGACGACCGGCGAGGGTCTCGAACTCCTCAGCAGCGACTTACCCTCGCGCGGCAACGCGGTCGAGCTTCCCGTCATCCTCATCGCGCCGGCTGAACGTTAGCCATGTCACGGTCCACGCCCGAGCAACACCATGCTTACGGGTCAGCAAGGCACCGACCCGGGATAGGCCGATGGGTCCTGCCCCTCCTGCTCGCGCTGCTCGCCGCAGCGCCGCTCTGGGGACCGGGCATCGTCAACACACGCGGCGGGGGTGACAGCCCCTTCCTCCTACAGCGCACGCTGGAGATGGCCGAGATCCTCGCCCACGGCGTCTTCCCGCCGCGCTGGATGTCCCACGCCGCCTACGATCTGGGCTATCCTTTCTTCAATCACTACGCCTCGCTACCCTATGTCATCAGCGGCGCCCTGACGGCCTTGGGCTTCAATGTCCTGACCGCCATCCAGGCGACGCAGACGCTGGGCTTCCTGCTGGCAGCGCTCACGATGCGGCGCTGGGGGGAGCGCGTCCTCCGCAGCGAGGCGGCCCGCACCCTCGCGGTCGCGGCCTATACCTTCGCGCCCTTCCATCTGGTCAACGTCTACGTGCGCGGGGACTCACTCTCGGAGTTCTATGCCTTCATCTGGTATCCGCTGATCCTCTGGGCGGTGGACCATGCGGCTGAGTACAGCCGTATGGCTGAGTACAGCCGTATGGCTGCGGCCAGCCACGCGGCTGCAGATGACCGCGCGACAGCGGCAGGTCAGGACCGGGGACGACGAGCCATCAAGTATGTGCTCGTGGGTGCCCTGGCCTATGGGGCCCTGATTCTCACGCACAACGTCTCGGCCCTGATCTTCTCGCCCTTTGCCCTGCTCTATGCCCTGATCGCCCTCCTCCGACACCGGGCCGACCCGGCCCACCTAACCGGTGAGCATGCGTTGAACCGACCACAGCAGCGCTACCGGCCAATCGCTGCCGTGCTCCTTCCCTTCATCGTCGGGGTCCTGCTGACGGCGTGGTTCTGGCTGCCCGCCATCACCGAGACGCGGTACGGTCAGATGGGCCCCGCCTTCACCGAGGGTTACTTCCACTACGGCAACCACTTCCGCGGGCTCGATCTCACCCAGCGCTCGCCTGCCTTCGACTACAGTGTCGCCGGCACGATCGAGAGCGCCGGCCCCTTCGCGATGGGCTTTGTCCAAACCCTTCTGACACTCGCAGGGTGCGTGAGTCTTGCCCGCTACCTCGTACGGCGGGCGAGGACCACCGGCGTCGGCGGTCTGCCCGTGATGCCGCCCGCCCACCTCGCGGCGCTGCTCGTGAGCACCCTGATGATCACCCCCCTCTCGGCTCCTCTCTGGGCCCACGTGCCGCTGCTGGCGCTGACGCAGTTCCCGTGGCGCTTTCTCTCTGTGCAGGCGCTCTTCACCGCCACCGTCACCGGCGCGCTCGCCGAGCGGCGCGGGCGGTGGGTCATCGCGGCGCCGGCAACGGCGGCCCTCATGGCCGCGGCGCTCGTGGGCCTGCGTCCCGAGCGCCTGCCGATCATGGCGGAGGACGTCACCTGGGAGCGCCTGCGGTTCTACGAGACCTTTACCGGGAACATCGGAACCACCATCCGCTACGAGTATCTGCCCGCGGATGTCGTGCCCAGGCTCTACACGTCCGAAGCCGTGGTCGACGGCGGCGGATCGCTGCGTGCCCTGGGCAGCGGCTTGCGCCAGGGTCATCTGGTGCGCCGCACCCCGGTGCGGCAGGTCTGGCGGATCGAGACCGCCGGCGAGCTCACCTCCGTCGCCTTCCCGCTCAACGCGTGGCCCGGGTGGCACGCCTATCTGGGCGACACCGAGGTGCCCGCCTACGCGATGGAGGGCTCCGGACGATTGGCGCTCGACCTCCCGCCCGGCAGCCACACGATCACCTTGCGGCTCCAGCCCACCCCGGTACAGAGTACAGCGTTGGCGCTCTCACTCATCTCGGCCCTCGCCGTCGTCGTCGCCGTCGTCGTCACCCGGCGGCGCACATCCCCGGTCATGCTCCCCCAGCTCCGCCGCTTTGGCGCCGCTGTGGTGGTGCTCGGCGCTGCCCTGATCGGGCCCGCGCTCCTTCAGCATCCCATCGCCGGGCAGGCCACCTTCTTCGACTTCGAGCAGATGCCTTACCCGCATCGCGGACCCGTGGCCTTCGCCGACGGCGTGCTCGCCGCTGCGACGCTCTCCACGTCGGAGGGTAGACCCGGCGCGAGCATCGATCTGCACCTAGAGTGGCAGCGCCTCCCGGCGGAAGCCGGAACGCTGACCGTACGCGTCGTCTCACCTGCCGAACCCCGCCACGGCGTGGATTACGTACGGGCTCGGGTCACCGTCCCTCTGGCCGCGGCACAGCGTCTTGAGATCCCCCTGCCCGACGACCTCTCCCGGGGCCTCTACCTCATCGAGGTGCAACTCACCGACGCACAGGGTTACAGGATCACGCCACAGACGGTGGGCGGGCGTGCGATGAGCACGCTCTACGTCGGTGAGTTCCGTGTGCCCCAGGGAGCCCCTCTGGAAGTGTCCGAACCGCTCGCCCGGTTCGAGGAGATCGCGCTGATGGCCCTGGAGACCGAGCAGACACCGACCCGGCTGCGCCTCAAGATGACGTGGGCCCTGGACCCGGCGACGGCCGCGGGAGGGACGCCCCGCAATTGGCGGCTCTCGCTGCGGGTCCTGGATCTCGACGGGCGGCTCCTGGCTCAGCAGGACCTGCAACCCGGTTACGGCTACCTGCCCACAACGCTCTGGGAACCCGGCGAGATGGTAGTCGACACGCCGGTGCTCGAGCTCCCCGAGGGGCTCGCTCCGGGCGACTACACGCTGCGCATCGTGACCTATCTGCAGTCAACGATGCGCGGTGGCGGCGAGGTCGATCTACCCCTGTCGCTAGCGGTGCCCACGCTCTTCGATCTGCGCGAGGCCTGCTGTGAGCTGGATCGACGAGGCGCAACGATCCTCTGCTCCAACGATGAGGTCGCGCTTCTCGCTCTGGACCGGCCCGCATCCGTGGAGGAGGGCGCTTCGCTGCGTCTGACGGCGGAGTGGAACGCCCTCCTCGCCCCCACCGAGGATCTGCAGGCGACCTGGACCCTGACCGGTCCCGACGGCGGCGCGGTAGCGACCACCACAGCTCCGCTTGCCCCCGGCAGCGCCACCTCCGCTTGGCCCCGCCACACCTGGGTCCGCTCCCCGGTGAGGCTCGATCTGCCGCAGCGGATGACGACGGGAGGGCATGCCCTTCACCTAACCTTGAGCAGTGGTGGGGCCGATCCCATCGACTGCGGACCAATCGCCGAGCTGATGGTGACGCCACGCCCGCGCGCCTTCTCCGCGCCCGACGTCGAGTACGACGAGCACGCCACCTTTGGCGACGCCCTGGAGCTGCTCGGCTACGACCTCGTGCTCCCTGAGCGAAGGGGAGCTGCGCGTGATCGGCTGGAACTGACGCTCTGGTGGCGCGCCGCCGCGACGCCCGCCCAGGACTTCAAGCGCTTCGTCCACCTCTATGACCCGGCGAGCGAGCAGGTCGCCGCCCAGGACGACGCCATGCCGCGCGACTGGACCTATCCGACCACCCTCTGGGTCGCGGGCGAGGTGGTCAGCGAGACGATTGCCTTTGACCTGACCGGCGTAGCCCCGGGCGCCTACCGCATCGGCCTGGGGTGGTACGACCCCGAGACACTGGACCGGCTGCCGGCGACGGCGGATCAAGCCGTCGTACAGGCCGACCGGGTAACGCTTGCCCCGTCGATCACCGTGGCCCCCTGAAGCCGTTCGTTGTGCCCGGGGCCATATCGGCTATACTACACGTAGAGGCCCGGCCTTCAGCCGGGCCTCATTGTGAAGAGCGGAGCTGATCTATGTCGGAAGCCACCTACCACTTCCCACCCGATTTCAAGTGGGGCGTCGCGACGGCGTCCCATCAGGTGGAGGGGAACAACACCAACAACCAGTGGTGGGCCTGGGAGCAGGAACCGGGCCGCATCGCCGAGGGCCAGTCCTCCGGTCTGGCCTGTGATTGGTGGCACCGCGCCGAAGCCGACTTCGACCGCGCGGCGGAGATGAACCTGACGACACTCCGGCTGTCGATCGAGTGGAGCCGGGTGGAGGTGGCCCCCGGGCGCATCGATACGGCGGCGCTCGATCGCTACCGGGAGATGCTCCAGGGGCTGCGCGACCGCGGCATCGAGCCGATGGTCACGCTGCACCACTTCTCCGATCCGCGCTGGTTTGCGGAGAAAGGAGGGTGGGCCGGCCCCGACGCGGTCGCCTACTTCACGCGCTATGTGGAGCAGGTGGTTGAGGCGCTGAGGCCTTACACCGATCTATGGTGCACGATCAACGAGCCGAACGTCTACGCGTCGCTGGGCTACATCACGGGTGAGTTCCCCCCGGGCGTCCAGGATCTGCGCCAGGCGGGCAGGGTGCTGCGCAACATGCTGCGCGCCCACGCCGCCGCCTACCAGGTCATCCACCGTATGCAGGAGGGCGCGCGGGTAGGCCTGGCCCACAATGTGCGCTTCTTTGACGCCGCGCCTCGGACGGCGGCGCCTCAGACGGCGAAGGCGCCTCAGACGGCGAAGGCACCTCGGACACGCAAGGCGTCCCGCTACCGCACACGGCTGGTCGACCGGCTCGCCGCACGCCTGCACGATCTCTGGTTCAATCAGACGACCCTTCGGGCTCTGAACAACGGCTGGTGGCTACCGCCGCTCGGCTTCGGTCCGGCCCTAGGCCTGCGCAACACGTTGGACTGGATCGGCCTCAATTACTACACGCGAGATCTGGTCGTTTTCGATCGCAGCGTCGATGGTCCATCCAAGAGCCGCACACTCCACAGTGTGGACGCCGAGCCGCTGGACGGCGGCTACGGCGAGCTCTATCCCGAAGGCCTGGCGCGCGCAGTCAAGCGGCTGGCCCGCTGCGACCTACCGATCCATATCACCGAGAACGGCATCCCCGATGCTGACGACGACCAGCGTCCCCGCGCGCTCCTGCTCCACCTTCACCAGCTGTGGCATGTGCTCCAGGAGAACACGGGCGTGGTCAGTTACTATCACTGGACGCTCGTCGACAACTTCGAATGGGCTCAGGGCTGGACCCTGCCCTTCGGCCTGATCGAGCTCGACCCGGAGTCTCAGAAGCGCACGCCCAGGCCCAGCGCGGATCTCTACGCCGCCATCGCAAGCGGCAACGCGATCACGCCGGAGTTGCTCGACGCCTATGCACCCGAGTTGCGCCCCGTCTTGCTGCCGGGCTGAGATCACGGCGATGGGACAGATAACCCTAACTTGGATACACCATGAAGACAGATGATCTAGACTACGAGCTCCCCGAGGAGCTCATCGCTCAGGAGCCCATAGCTCAACGCGACGCCTCGCGGCTCCTCGTGCTGCACCGCGAGACCGGTGAGATCGAGCACCGCGTCTTCCACGACCTCGGCGACTACGTCGCCCGCCCCGACCTGCTCGTCGCCAACGAGAGCCGCGTCATCCCGGCACGTATGTACGGGCTCAAAGAGCCCAGCGGCGGACGCGTTGAGATCCTGCTCCTGCGGCAGCTCGATGCGTGCCGCTGGCGCTGCCTGGTAGGCGGCGCGCGCACGCGTCCCGGCACCCTGATCCGCTTGGTTGCGGATGAGGCCGATCCCGACGCGGGGCCCAACGGTGACCTCACCGCCGAGGTCGAGGAGATGGGCGACCGGGGAGAGCGTACGCTCCGCTTCTCGGAGCCCGTGGAGCACCACTTCGACACGCTGGGACACACGCCGTTGCCCCCCTATATCCACCGCCGGCTCGACGACCCCGAACGTTACCAGACCGTCTATGCCAGGACGCCGGGCAGCGCAGCGGCGCCCACGGCAGGCCTGCATTTCACGCCCGATCTGCTGCTCTCGCTACGCGAGCGAGGCGTGGGCCTGACCTTCGTCACACTACACGTGGGCCTCGACACCTTCCGCCCGATCACCGAAGAGCACATTGAAGAGCACCAGATCCACCGCGAGTGGTGCCGGGTCGATCTCAACACGACTGAGCAGGTCAATCGCGCCAAGCTGAACGGCGGGCGCGTCATCGCCGTGGGCACCACCAGCGTG
This sequence comes from uncultured Anaerolineales bacterium, assembly GCA_964650935.1. GTDB lineage: Bacteria > Chloroflexota > Anaerolineae > B4-G1 > SLSP01 > PWVB01. The sequence continues at coordinate 12,160 of CAZYYC010000058.1, read as the reverse complement.
CGCGTCCTGGAGACCGCTGCACGCCATGGGTTGCTGCGATCGCCGCGGGTCGAGGTCGACGCGGCAACCGAGGACATGGCCAGCTGTCCGTGGCAGGCGCTGTCGCCCTTCGACGGTTTCTCCGATCTCTACATCACCCCGGGCTTCCGCTTCCGCGCTGTCGACGCGCTCATCACCAATTTCCACCTACCCAGAAGCTCGCTGCTGGCCCTCGTGATGGCCTTTGCCGGAGAGGAAGCCATCCGCCGTGCCTACCAGGAGGCCATCCGTGAGCGCTACCGCTTCTTCTCCTTTGGCGACGCGATGCTGATACTCTAGCGTGGGAGATGACAACGGAGTGAGCACGTTACCGCGATCGCAGGACTTCTGGAAGGCACTCTCCGCGTGGGTCGCCTCGGGCCCCATCAAGGTCGACCGGCCCAAGGGATCCACACATCCCCGCTATCCGGCGCTGCGCTATCCGCTGGACTATGGCTACCTGCAGGGCGTCCGCGCGGGCGATGGTGACCACCTCGATCTTTGGGTCGGCAGCAAAGGCGATCGGGAGGTCGTCGGAATCGTCTGCACGCTCGACGCCGTGAAGCGCGACGTGGAGATCAAGGTCCTCGTAGGATGTACCGCGGAGGAGATGCAGATCGCCCTCAACGTCCACAACGGAGACGGTCAGCGCGCCATTCTCGTCAGACGCCCGGAGGGCGAGTGAGATCGGCGATGGAGACCTACCGGGAATACGTCGGCAATCCGCACGTGCACTCGCGCTATTCCGACGGGACGGCGACCTACAACCGCATCGCGACCGCCGCGGCAGCGGCAAAGCTCAACTTCGTGATCGTTACCGACCACAACGTCCGTCCGCGGGGGCTGGAGGGCTACTACGGACAGACCCTGATGCTCTCCGGTGAGGAGCTGCACAATGTGCAGAACCGTCCCCAGCGCAACCATCTCCTCGTCTACGGAGCAGAGCAGGAGATGGCGCCCTATACCTTTGGTAGCACACGCGGGCTGATCCAGGCCGGCCGGCAGCGCGAGGCAGCTTGCTACATCGCCCACCCGATCGAGAAGCGCAGCCCGATCAGCCCCGACCTGATCGCCATTCCGTGGTCCGATTGGCCCCCCGAGGGCGTTCACGGTATGGAGATCTGGAATTATATGTCGGAGTTCAAGGGCCTGCTCTGGAACAAGCTCGTCGCGTTTATCTATGCTCTGCAGCCTGCCTGGGGCATCCGCGGGCCCTACCGTGCCACGCTACGGCTGTGGGATGAGTTGCTCCACCAGGGCCACCGTATTGCAGCCATCGGGGGGGCCGACGCCCATGGCGGGGAATACTCGATGGGTCCCATCCGGCGCACCGTCTTTCCCTATGAGCACCTCTTCCGCTGCGTGAACACCCATCTGCTCACCCGCGAGCCGCTCACCGGCGACATAGCGGAGGACAAAGCCCTGATCTACGAGGCTCTGCGTGCCGGACGAACCTGGGTGGGGTACGATCTGCCCCATTCCACCCGAGGATTCCGCTGCCTGGTCCAAAGCGGCTCCGCCGGCGCGGTGCCGGGGGAGGAGATCCGCCGGCTGGGCGCCATCAACATCACCATCAAGCTTCCCGCGCCGGGCGAGATCCATCTGCGACGCGACGGCGAGGTGATCCGGAAGGTGACGGGCCAGGGGCTCAAGTACACTTCGGCAGAGGCGGGGATCTACCGGGTCGAGGTCTACCGCAGGTACCGCGGGCGCAAGGTGGGCTGGATCTTCACCAGCCCGATCTACGCCCTCTAGTCAAACCAGACAACGACACAGCCCGCTTCCACGTGGAAGCGGGCTGTGTTGTGCGCCTATGCAGGCGACAGACTAGACCAGATCGGCCCCAGGACCCTTCGTGAAGAACTCCGCGTTCTTGTCGAGGTAGCTCTCGTACTCCGAGGGCAGATCCATATCGGCGAAGATTGCCTCGTTCGGGCACTCCGCGGCGCAGGCACCGCAATCAATGCAGGTATCGGGATTGATGTAGTAGATCGGCCAATCGTCGTCCCCGTCCACAAAGTGGATCGAATCGGTGGGGCAGACGTCGACACAGAGTCCGGCACGTTCGCAAAGCGGGGTAATCACATAAGCCATGGGTAGCCTCCTATGGTATGGATGAAAGTGACACTTGAAACCACTTGGACTAGATCCAAACACCAAGGTGATTGTACTGCATCGATATCGCGTGTCAAGTACCCGACGCACGGGTGAAACGGCTCAGTTCTCAGTCGGAGATCGCCGGGAGGGTCCGGTCGGCGCACCACACCCGGTAGGCCGCCCGCGCATAGTGCTCGTGAGTCGCGTGCCAGCGTTCGACCGCGTCAATGGACCGGTAACGCAGCGCCAGACCCTCGTGGGACAGCGTCAGCGCGCCGCCCACAACCTCGCACAGATGGACCACGGCAATCATCGTATGGGGGCCGTTCCGGGCGGAAGGCAGGCGTGTGAAGACGCCCACGAGCTGCTTCACCTGAACCTCCAGCCCCGTTTCCTCACGGGCCTCCCGCACGGCGGCTTGGGCGGGCTTCTCATTCGGCTCGACCCAGCCGCAGGGCAGGCACCAGCCCGACCCGTCGACCCTGTCCATCAACAGGATCTCGCCCTCGGGGTTGAAGATCGCCGCATCGGCGCCGACTTTGGGCGTGATCTGGCCCAACTCGCGTGCGAACCGCGCCCGGAGGGTATCCCCCGGCAGATCAAGCAGCTCTGCATAGGCCTGCGTTGTCAGCGACAACAGGCGCTCATAGCGCTCGCGGTCGTAGTTGTTCGTGGCGTAGTGCAGGCCGTTGCGGGCCAACGTCTGGACCTCATCGAGTAGTGCGTAGATGTCGGGCAACGGCGACGTCATACGCCCGCCTCAAAGCGACGCCCATCTTCCCTACACAACGCTTTGTCGAGCCGGCGACCCGAGAGGACGCTTGTGGGCAGGCCACCGCCCGGCTCGACCCACTGTCCGCACATGGTGAAGCGGCGCATCACACCCACTCCCAGACCTCGTCACCCTGCAGGATGCGCAGAACCTGCGAGGGGAAGCGATCGGGGTCGAGCGGCTTGCCGATGAAGCCATTGAAGCCCGCCTCACGAGCGCGCTCCAGGGTCGCCTCCGATGCATCGACGGTCACGGCCACAATCGGCACGTTACGAAAACGTGCATCGGCGCGCAGGTGGTCGAAGGCCTCAAAGCCATCGCCGTCGCGCATCGCAATCTCCATCAGGATCAGGTCGATCCTGCCGAGCGTCTCGGCGAACTCGAGGACCTTCCATCCCGAGGCCTTCCACTCACACTTCGTCACGCCCAGGAAAGCCAGCAGGCGCGTCATGAGAATGAAACTGCTGAAGTTGTCCTCGATGATGAGAACCGCTGCGTTAGCCGGTGCGATCGTCTCGTGGTTCATGGGACACGATTATAGCACAGCCATACCAAGCGAGGAGCGCCAGCCCCCCTAGGCTGATCCCAGTGCCCCAGGCGAGCGTGCGCGACGCATAGGTCAGCGTTACCCGCCACGCCCCGGGCGCGATCGGCACGGCACGGAAGAGCAGGTCGGCCTGCAGCACGTCCATCGCTTCTCCCGCGGTGGGCTCGGTTACCGCCTGCACCTCTGCCGTCCAACCCGGATACCAGGCGTCCGACAGCACCAGGTACGCAGGTGTCTCGGTCGTGACATCGACAACGATCTCGGCGTCGTGGTACCGAACCAGCTCGACCTCCGCCGGTGCCCCACCCTCTCTCAACGGCGACGCGTCGCACGGGTCCGCAGCCGTCGTTTCCGTATCGAGCAAGACCACGAGCTTCGTCGGATCGAAGGCAGGGTCCCGCATCACATTCAGCGCGGCCTCAGCGGTCGTCACGCTGCAGCCTCGTGGCACCATGAAGGCACGCGGCGGAGCGGTCAGCGCCTCGTAGATCTTGACGTCGCCGGAATGCACCAGCCGGAAGGTGTCGGAGAGGACGAGGGGGTAGAAGGCCCCGGTCCGCTGATCGATGAGGCCGGCTCCACTCAGTTGCAGCGCCCCGTCCGCGCGGATCTGCAGACCACGCACCTCCGCAGCCCCGTCCCACGTCAGGATCAACGGCTCGTCCGGCGTCGCCGAGGCCGGCAGTACCAGATCGAGCGTGCGACCGTCGCCAAGGCGCAGCGTCACGACGCCGCCCTCCCCCTCGGCCAACAAGGCCAGACCGGTCGCGTCGAAGCCCGTCGGCAGCCACGCGACCTCCAGCCTCTGCCCGGAGGCCAATGACGGTCGAAACTGACGGTCATAGAGTAGTCCATCAATCCAGGCGTCGGTCGTCTTGTCGGTGAGCAGGTGCCGGACCCCCAGTAGCGCCAGCCACCGTGAATCGGGGACCCCAACCAGGTTCTCCCGCAGCCGCCCATCGGTGGTCCCGCCGGGCAACAGCAGCTCCGTAAAGGCCGTGTAATGGCGCAGCGGCAGGATCCCACCGTCGTAGCCGTCGGCAGCCGGCACACCGAAGGCCATGGGCAGGTTCGGCGCCAGGACCTCGCGCTGCTTGGAAGCCACCATATAGGCCCACAGGGCATCCTCCGAGAGCTGATCACCATAGGCGATCTCGATCTCGGCCTTGTCACCCACCTCGAAGAGCGTCTTCGAGATGCTCAGGAAGCGACCCGGCACGGTGGCTGCCTTCGCCGCGGCCCGAGCTGCCGCCACCAGATCAGCGGTCGCCGGGCGTAGGTCGGTATAGGCACGTGGCGTCGTCGCGTGGGCGTGCGGCAGAACCGCCGCGGAGAGATCGAGCTCGACGGCCACGATGGCGAGGGTCAGCGCCACGATCAATACCGGCATCAGCCTCTGGATCCGCGCCGTCAGACCGGAAGGGCGCCACGTAGCGAGCCGGCGCAGACCCACGGCAGCCAGCACCGCCCCACCCAGCACGTAAAGAGCGAGGAAGCGTGCCGGGGCACGGAAGTGAACGAAGCCCGGCAACCCCACCCGCACGGCGAGCAGATAAAGCGGGTTGTAGCCCCCCAAGGCGAGGAAGAGTCCCAGTCCGGCAAGCGCCGCCCACGTCAGCCCCCGCCTATCTCGCACGCGCAGCGCTTGCCCCACGCCCAGCACGGCGAGCACCAGCGCCGCGAGGCCCAGATAGGCGACGCCCTCAGGCAAGAGCGGCGCCGCTACGTAAGGCGGCATCAGGGCGCGCGGCAGGGCCCATGGCTCAAGCGAAAACGAGACGGCCTCGCGCCACGGAAGTCCCCCGCTGCGCCCGGAGAGACCGGTCAACTCCAGGGTCGGAAGCAGTTGCACCGCTGCAATCAGGCCTGCCGGTAGGAAGGCACCCCCACGCGTCATCAGCGCCACAGGCACATCGCGCCGGCGCACGCGCCCGATCATCTGTCCGACGTGCCAGACCGCCACGGCAACGGCGGCGATGAACGCCATCTGGGTGTGCCCCGCCAATAGGATCATGGCCAACGCGCCGATCGATAGGGGATGAGGCAGGTCCGCTCCCTGGTCGAGGAAGCGCAGCCCCCTACCCGGTCGTGCCGCTACCGTCGGCAGGAAGAGCAGCGGCAACCACGCGAGGGCCTGAAGCTGGTTGAGGTGTTCGGTATGCACGCCGAGGAAGCCGGCGCCGGCGTAGACCAGGCCGGCCAACATCGCAGAGCCTGCAAGAACCGCGGGGCCTTCGCGGGCCCCACCTGCACGACGCCAGGTCAGCCGCACGAGGGCGTACGCATTGAGCGCCGCTAATCCCAGGTGGGCCAGCACACTTGTGTGGATCGCGCGGGTGACGCCCTCAAGTGTCGGTTGAGCCAACAGCCAGAAGGGCCAGTTGAGCGGGTAGAAGATGCCGACCTGCGAGTTAGCCAACAGCGGCGCGCCGGTGAAGAGATGGGGGTTCCACAGCGGAAGCTGCCCGCTCCGCAGCGCGCGCACGACCGCCATCCAATAGGGGAAGAAGTAGAGCTGGAGATCCCCCCCCGCCAGCACCCGGCCCAGGACAACGCGCCGGTAGATCCACGCGAGGGCCGGCAGCATCAGCACGGGAGCCGCTACCGCAAGCAGGTGACGCCGGATGTCGCGACGCTCTTCCTTCATCCTCAGCCCCCTACCGACACAAGCTCAGCGTGCCGAGCGCCTGCTCGTCCCCCGGGTTGATGCGCAGCGCCAGCTCGATCAGGGGGAGCGCCTCCTCACACTGGCTCAACAAGTAGTGGGAGAGCGCGTAGTTGTTGATCATCAGGACCGACGCCCCGCGGACCCGCCCGGTCGCCGCACTGATCTCAACCCGACCATCAGGGGCCGGGAAGATGGGCTCGGTGCGCACCAACTCGCCTTCGGGCGTGTTCAGATTCCGAAACCAGCCGACATAGACCTTGCCCGATGGCACCGGCGGAATGCCGGTCATGGACAGGGTATAGCGTCCGGACAGCACATCCAATCGGATCCGTCCCCCCACGCCCATCTTCAGTTCGCCGCCGGCGACGCGCTCCGCGGCCCTGAAGACACCCCGCAGCGGCGCGTGCGGATCGTGCGGGTGCACGAACTCCGCCACCGCGACGTCGGGCCCCTGTGGCGTCGTGCCGAGCCCGTCGATCGCCTCCTCGGTGATCACGAAGAGCGCGGTGCGGCGCCGCGCTCGCGCCTCGGCGTACTCGATCGCGGGACGAAAGGCGATGATGGCGTCCTCGTAGTTGCGCTGGTGGAAGTAGAGCGTGCCCAGATAACCGTAGGCGTCTGAGAGATAGGGGTCACGTTCGACCGCACCGGTCAGGTTAGGTCTCGCCGCGGCATAGTCACCCGCCAATAGCTGGGTCCATCCGAGCATGGCCAGGGACAACGCGTGATCCGGGTCGATTTCGACCGCCGCCTCGTAGGCAGCCCTCGCCGTCGCCAAATCGGCCACGGCCAAGGCGTTGCGCCCGACGGCTAAATGGAGATGGACGAGATGGGGATGGGCCTCGGCTGCCTGGCGGTAGGCCTGAATCGCACCGTAGTAATTGCCCTGGTTCTCCTGCACATAGGCCCGGTTGCGCATCACCACGGCGTTGGTCGGATCCAGCTGCATCGCCGTCTCGATGGCCTGGGTGGCGTCAAACCACTGACCGGCATCGACGAGCGCCTCGGCCAGATAGGCATAGGCCTCAGCCAGCGTCGGATCGAGGTCCACAGCGCGCTGGCAGTAGGTCACCGCTTGGCGCGTCATGCCCAACCAGTCGTAGGCCTGTCCGAGCAGAGCCCAACCCAGTGCGTTCTCCGGCTGGCGGGAGAGCGCTTGACGCGCCATCTCCAGCCCACGTTCCGGACGCCCCTCGAAGGTCAGCAGCCGCGCCAGCTCGAGATAGAGCTCGGTCTGATGCGGCTCCAGATCCAAGGCAGCCTGGTAGGCGGCGATGGCGTCGGCCGTACTGCCTCCCCAATAGGCCTCCTCCCCCTGTGCAGCAAAGACAGCGGCAGAGGGGGTCGGCGTCGGCATCGGCGTCGGTGTAGCACCGGCAGCCAGGGGCTCGGCGAAGCGCTGGTAGCCGCGGTAGACGGCGTAACCTCCCCCGGCAAGGAGAGCCGCGACCATCACCAGGCGCGCCCACCAGAAGGGACGCCGCCCGCTGAACAACTCACGCTCAGACTTCAGATACACGTAGTCTCACCCACCCAACCACGCACGGGGCTGTCCGACGCACGCTCTACAGCAGCCCATGCTCACGGTACCAGTGCCACGCATCCTTCACCGCCACGCGAGCTCCGATACGCGGCAGGCCCAGCTCCCGCTCTGCCTTGCGCCCGTCGAAGTACATATCCCGGGCGCAGAGATCGAGCTGCACCAGCAAGGGTGGCGGGGGCAATCGAACCGCCTGCAACGCCGCCCGCCCCAGACGCGCAGCGAGGCGCGTCACACCCCGCGGTACCGTCAACCATGGAGGGCGTCGCCCTAACTCGGCGGCAACTAGGGTCAAGAGATCCCGATGCGTGATGTTCTCCCCGTTCAGGATGTAGCGCTCTCCGGTACGTCCGGACTCCGCCGCCAGCACGTGGCCCGCGCCCACCACCTCAGCGGCGACCACACCCATGCCACCGGGTGGAGCGACCACGGCATAGCCACGATGTACGGCGCGGAGGATCTCACCGCCGACGAAGTTGATGTCCCGTCGCCCGAGAACGGTGGCGGGGTTGACACAGACCACATCGAGCCCTTCGGCGATCGCACGCCGCGCCTCGGCCTCCGCCAGCAGCTTGCTATGCCCGTAGTGAAAGCGCGCCGGAGCCCAGTTGAAAGGAGAGGACTCGTCACGGGGACGTCCATCTCGCTCAGGCACCCCCAGCGCGGCGACCGAACTGGTCAAGACCACCCGCTCCACCCCACTCATCACGGCGACTCGCAGCACGTTCCGCGTCCCCACGATGTTCACGGCGTAGAGCAGGCTCGGCGATTGCCGCCAATACTGGGCCATGGCGGCAGCGTGGAACACCACACCACAGCCCGCCATGGCCTCGCGCAGGGAGCTCTCGTCGAGCACGTCGCCCACCACCAGCTCAGGCGCAAGCCCTGCCAACGCATCGAGCCGGGATGTCGGACGGTGTAGCGCGCGCACGTCGTAGCCACCGTCCAGCAGGGCCTCGACGATGTTCGCCCCCACGCATCCGGTCGCCCCCGTGACCAGCGCTCGCATCACGTCACGTCCCCTGCCGGGTTACCCACCGACCGTCGTCTGATACCAGGCCCAGAAGCGTGCCATGCCCTCGTCGACGGTCACGGTCGGCGCATAGTCGAGCAGACGCTGCGCCTTGGCGATATCGGCGTAGGTGATCTCAGGCTCGCTTGCCGGCGCCGGCGGCGTCTCCATCCGCGCGGGACGCCCCACCAGTCTCTCCACCAGCTCAACGAAATCCGCCATGCGCACCGGCTGCCCGCGACCGAGGTTGATCCTCTCATAGCCCAAGGGCCGTTCCAGCGCGGAGATCAGGCCTAGGACAATGTCACCCACATAGGTCCAGTCCCGGTACATCTCACCGGCGTTGAAGAGCTTGAACGGCGTCTGCTTCACGATGCTGTCGGTGATGATGTAGGGCATCATGTCCGGGCGACCCCGCTCGCCGTAGACGCTGAAGAAACGGACCGCCGTGAAGGTGAGGTCGAAGAGATTATGGTAGGTGTAGCCGAGCAGCTCGCCGGCGATCTTCGTGGCGGGATAGGGGGCCAGCGGCTTACCGAGAGGGTCGTCTTCGCGAAAGGGAAGCTGCTCCGTCTTGCCGTAGACCGACGACGTCGAGGCAAAGACCGCGTGCGGCACACCGGCAGCCCGCATTCCCTCCAGCACGTTCACCGTTCCCCGGATGTTGACGTCGGTGTAGAGCGGCGCGCGGGTGATCGAGTAACGCACGTTGGCCATCGCCGCCAGGTGCGCGACGGCGTCGTAGTGCCCGTCCGCCAGGACTGAAGCGACGCCCTCGGCATCGCGCAGGTCGACCTCGGCAAGCGCGAAATGTGGATACGCCGCCAGCGCGGCTGCGTTGGCGCGTTTGACCGCCGGGCTGTAGTAGTCATTGAAGTTGTCCAGCCCCACGACCTCGTCCCCGCGCCGCAACAAGGCCTCGGCGAGATTGCTCCCGATGAAACCGGCGGCGCCGGTAACCAACACTCGCATACGCTACCTCCCCCCTTCAGGTGGATCGCAGTCCCACCCACTCCCGCCCTGGTAGGGCCTCAGATCCTCAACGTTGAGCTGCAGGGACACCCTGCCGTTCCACTCGTTGCGTTCAAGCCGATACGCCAGGTCCACCCGGGCCGGCAGGTGATCCGCCCAGTGGCCCTGTCCGAAGGCAATCGCGTCCCACAACTGCCGCCGCTCGTCGGCAACCGTCAGCTTGAGATGCCGCCGGTCACTACCCACCGCGCGGCCCTGCTCGACGGGCACTCCACGGCTGACGAAGACCGGAACCGGGTTGCCCAGGCCGAAGGGTTGTAACTGCTCCAGCCCCCGATAGAGATCCCACGAGAGGTCGCTCAAGGACGTCTCAGCGTCCACCTCCAGCGTGGGCAACAGGAGGCGATCGCCGAGCTGCACGTCGGCCAGCGCCCCAAGCCGTGCCGCCAGCTCGTCGAGCCGTGACGTCTGCACGGTGAAGCCCGCCGCCGCCGCATGGCCTCCATGTCGCTCAAGCAGATCGCTCACCGCGTCGAGCGCCTCGGTGATATGAAACTCAGGAATCGAGCGAGCCGAGCCTTTGCTGATCTCATCCTCAACGGAGACCACCACAGCCGGACGATAGTAGTCATCGAGCAACCGGCTGGCTGCCAGCCCCACCACGCCGTGGGGGAAATCGGGCGAGGCGGCAAAGATCAGAGACGGTAGGCCATCCTCAAAGCGCAGCAGCTCCCGCGCCCTCTCGCGTACGGCGAGCGTGATCTCCCGACGCCGGCGGTTTAGCTCCTCGAGACGTTGCGCCAGAGGCCAGGCCGACGCCATGTCGGGCGCCAACAGCAACTCCAGGGCCGTCATGGCCTCGTCGAGACGTCCGGCAGCGTTGATCCGCGGTGCCAATACGAAGCCAATGGTCTTGGTGGTGACGTTCCCCGGATCGACGCCCGATTCGGCCATGAGCGCGTGGAGCCCCGGACGGTGCGCTGCGTTGAGATGGGCCAGGCCGCGCGCCACCAACGTGTGATTCTCACCCACAAGATGCACCATATCAGCGACAGTACCCAGTGCCACCAGATCGAGCAACTCCTCCTCTTCCATCTCGCGCACGGTCGTCGGGAGAGGCGTGCATCGGTTAGCCAAGAGGAGCGCCTGGGCCAGCTTGAAGGCCACACCCACACCGGCGAGGTGGATCAGTTCATCATCATCTACCTCGCCGGCGCTAAGAGAGCACTTCGGGTTGATCACCACATCGGCCACGCCTACCGTGCCGCCGTCGCGCGCGCCGGGTTCGGCCTGATGATGATCGGTCACAATCGTCGTCAGTCCGAGGTCCCGAGCCAGCTGCACATCGTCGACCGCCCGCATCCCGCAATCCACCGTGATCAATAGGCCCACCCCTTCCTGGGCCAACGCGCGAATCGCATCAGGATTCAGGCCATATCCCTCGTCCTCACGACGTGGGATATAGGGTTTGACCTTGGCGCCCTGCGCGCGCAGCGTCTGCACAAGCACCGCACAAGCCGTGATGCCGTCGACATCGTAGTCGCCGTAGATCACGATCAGAGCATCGTCCCGCACCGCCCGCCGGATCAGGTCAACGGCCTCCTCGACGCCCGCCAGGGCAAGCGGATCGCTAAGGGGCCGCGTGCCGTCCAGGAACCTCTGCGCGGCGCGTGGAGTGCTCAGCCCTCGATTGTAGATAACCTGTGCGACCAGGGGATGCAGGGGATGCAGGGCCCGTACAAAGTCGTCGGGCACCGGCACCGCCACCTGCCACCGTTTGCTCTCGGATCTATCCATCCTTCTCCCATCTAGCTCTCGAAGCACCAGGCCCGGACCATGTGAAAGAGCGGCTCCCATGACAGGAAGCCGCTCTCATCCAGTCTTGACCGGAGTTACCTGGACCTGTCACCTTCTGGCAGCGGGCCCTTCTCCGTCAACGCCAAGCACATCGCAGAGACGTCAAAGGCCTGTTGATGCAGGACAACGCCCCCTTCAGCAGACGTGTCGCTCGCGTAATGGTTAGGGCGCGCGCTCGATCCAGCCCTGGTTGACGCAGAAGTCCGTGACCACCGGGACGGTGACCCACTTACCCTGGTACGACTGGATCGCCAGGTAGATGATGTAGACGAGAAGCGCCAGACCCGTGAAGCAGCCGATCACCACGGCGGACAACACCGCCGAGATCACATAGCCCACGATGCTCAGCGCAAGCGCCTGAATCGCATTGTACTTGATGAACGCACGCTGCTTCTTGTCCTCAAGTAACAGCACGATCACCGGAACAAAGGGCGAGAAGATCCAAGACAGCAAGGCCCAGAGTTTGTCATCGTCGGTCAGTTCAGTGAGGGGTTGTGGGTTCTCGACGGTCATAGCACTTTCTCCTTTGATGGTTGGTAGACGTCAGACAAGCGCGACACGATCCAAACTTCACCTGTTATTGTAGAAGCTATACAGGCAAATGTCAAGCACTCCAGCATCCGCAACTTCCCATCCTGCGCTATAATGCGCCCGATGGTAAAACCGGATCCTGCAGG
>CAZYYC010000057.1:1984-20463 GCA_964650935.1 uncultured Anaerolineales bacterium | reverse complement strand
TTCTGCCGTACGGTGACGCGGGGCGGGTACGAGAAAGCACTCTACCTTCAAGTGCAGTACGTCCGGCGGATGCTGGATGTGTTGAGCCCCTATCCCAACGTCATCTTTTGCGCGGTGAACGAGACCTCGGCCGATAAAGCGTGGAGCGACTACTGGCTGAGTTTCACCCATCGCTACTTCGATGAAGTGTGGGACGGCGCGCCCCACCTCGCGGGCGAGATGCCGCGGGAGTTCGCCTTCACCGAGAACTTCACGGTGGAGGAGATGATTGATGACGACCGGTACGGCTTCGCGGATGCCTCGCAGTACTATCGAGGGGAGGGCGTCGGCGAGATGCAGCGGGTGAAGCAAAACCTAGCCCGCTTCCGCGACTATTGCGAGCAGACGGATCACGTCAAACCCCTGACCTGTATGAAGGTCTACAATCGGCTTGCGCCGGAGGTGCTCTGGATGCGGCTTCTGGCGGGATCGGCTTCGGCGCGCTTCCACCGTGTGTTGGGCAGCAACTGGCAGCCCGATGAAGAGATCGCTGTGCTGGCGGAGCGGCAGTTGACCTATGTCGGCAACCTGGCGTCGTTCGTGCGAGAGGTGGATTTTCGCCCGTGGGCGATGATGCCCGACCACAGGGTCGTGACGGCTTCGACGGGTGGCCTCGAGGCCCTGGCGATGTGCACGCAAGATCGTGCGGTCTGTGCGGTCCTGGTCTACGCGGAGCGCGGAAGCGCTCCGCGGGAGGTCACGCTGGCCTTGCCGCTTGCTCCGGCGACGGCGTTCTGGCTCGACCCGGCGACGGGAGAGAGGGCGGCGGCGCAGCCGATAGCAGCGGATGGCGGCTACAGGTGGCGGGTGCCGTCGGCGATGGGGAAGGCGGTGCTCTACTGCTCGGCGCCTTCCTAGATGTGGCTTCCCGACAATCCGACAAGGAGGTAACCCAATGTCCCAAAGAAGCACAAGTGAAAGCGTTCCACAGGTGGTACAGTGAACCTGACGTCGGGCGATGATCGGAACGTGAAAGAGGCTGTTCCGTTCTTCTCGGTATCGGATATCGAGGCTTCGGTTCGCTATTATGTGGATGGCCTGGGTTTCGAGATCGTGCATCGATGGATCGACGGGGGTAGGCTACGCTGGTGCCGGTTGCAGCTCGGCGGTGCCGCGTTGATGCTGCAGCAATTCAGGACTGAAGGGCCGGACGCGTGGGTCCCTGCGGAGACGCTCGGGGCGGGCATCGCCATCTACTTCATCTGCGACAACGCCCTGGCGATCCATCGCGTGGTCACCGCCCGTGGGATCGAGGTGGACGAGCCCTTCGTCGGCAATGCGATGTGGGTGGTGGGAATGCGGGATCCGGACGGCTACCAGCTCTTCTTCGAGAGCCCCACCGATGTCCCGGAAGAGACGGTGCTGTCGGCGTGGGCTGGGGCGTGATGCTCAGCACGCGTGCTGTCCACAACCGCGATCTCTATGTCGTCCCCTTGCCCGACCAGAGTCCGGCCCTGAAGGATCGTTAGGATGTCGCGACGCCGCACCCGGCACGCCGTCAGCGCTCGGCGATAAGCTCAAGGGCGCGCGCGAGCTCGGGGTCACGGCCCTGGAGCACATCCTCGAAGGTGCGTATGACCTCGATATCCGGGCGCACACCGCCGTCGCCGGCTTCGGGATCCGGGACAGCGGTGGTGTACCCCCAAAGGGGAATCCCTACCACCAGGTGTGAGTTGGGCAGTGTCACAATGGCGAAGAAGCCGCTGTTGTTGCCGCGGTAACCGCCCCCTGTCTCCTGACCGATAAAGGTCGCGCGGTGGTTGGCCTTGGCGATGGCTGCGAACTCGGAGGTCACCGAGAAGCTGCGCCCATTGACCAGCACGATCACGTCCCCGAGGAAAGCGTTTGGCTGCGGCTTCTGTACCCGCAGGTTGCTGTGGTGGGGCCAGATGTAGGTCCCATCGGCGTCCTTGGCGATCAGTGCGCGATAGAGTGGAAAGTACCAGGGTAGCCGTGCGTGCTCGCGGAAGCTGAAGGGCCGCCGCTGGGTCACCGTGATCCGGTCATAGTAGTTGAAGGGTTCGTCGGTCAGGTAGGCGTAGAGTTGGGCCCCGTACGCATCCTTGCCGCCCTCGTTGTCGCGTAGGTCAATGATCAGATGCTCAATCCCACGAGCCGCGATCTCGTCGAAGGCCTCGTCCAGGAAGCGCTCAAAGCTGACCTCTCGCGACTCGAACCAGAACGACCGGATGGTGAGTAGCGCTGTCGCCTCATCGGGATAGCTGAGCTCGAGGGGCGGCGCGTCCGAGGCTTGAGCCTCCTGCCACGCGATGTGCGTCTCGTGCGGGATCCCCGACAGCGACGCTATCGCTGTCTCGGTGGTCTCCGGGGCTCGGTAGGTGACGGTATAGCTGGGGCGACTGTGGATGAAGGTGCTGTAGTAGGCGCTGAAATGGGTCGTGAGCTCCAGCTCCTTGGCCCCGATGCCGTTGCCGTCTGCGAACGAGACGCGATCCACCAGCTGCTCGATGATCGTCTCCACCGGCACGCCATCGATAGCCAACAGCTCGGTCCCGGTAGGAAGCACAGGCGAGGGGCTGAGGTCCGCCTCTACCCACGCGCGCCGGCCCGAGACAAAAAGAGCCAGCGGCAGCTGCTCGCCCGTCCCGTAAAGGTAGGGCGTCGCGAAATTGCGCTCCGGGTGGAACTTGGTGTGGCCACAGCGCAGCGCTACGATCGCCGGATTGAGCGCCCGATAGAGCTCCTGCTCCGTCATCGGCACGTCGAGTGAGGACGCGATCCTGTCGAGGAGCGCGTCGAACTCAGCCTTGGGCGTGTAGCGGTAGATCCCGGGATGGGCCTCCTCCAGGGCCGTGCGGAAGACGGCGAAGTCCTCAGCGAGCATCTCCGTGGAGAGCATCTCGGGCGAGGGATCATGGCCTGCGACGGATCTGCTGAGGGCCAGAAGGGCGATGGCGCCGATCGTGATGGCCCCAGCTGTCATAGTTATCCTCGAACGCTGCATATGCTGGACCTCCTCACATCGGTGGAAGGCATGCCGGGTAGGATGCCTCTCTACAGCCCCAGCCATTTGGCGATGATCTGGGTTAGCAAGGCCACGATGATCGTGAGGGCCATCACGCCCAGCTTGCTCAGGATCGGCAGATCGACGGGCCAGGTGCGTGCGTCGTCCACCCTGCGCTCAAGGGTCTCCAGCACCGACAGCGTGCTTCTATCGGGGATCTCTCCGGGCTCGTTCGGGTCGAGAGCGCGGCTCAGAAGGTCGGCCCATCGTCTGCGGATGGTCGCTTGCAGGGCTTTCTTCTCTTCCTTCATGCGCAAGTGTGCGCCCACCAAGGGCAAGAAGAAAAACACCAGTCCCAACATCAGGAGGCCGGCGACCGTGATCACATACTCGACGCGCACCGGACCGATCAAGAACATCAACACCATGATGAGAAGCAGGCTGAAGTAAGCTGCTGAAAGTGACAGCGACAGCGTGGCGAGGGGCTTCAGACCCATGCTCTCATCCTCGTAGAAGGGCCTGAGCTTGAGCGGGCCCTTGCCGAGTCTGCGCAGGCCCCCTACCGCGCCGGCATAGACCCAGATGGCCGTGCCGGACATCAGGTAGAGGGGCGGTCCGGAGAGCGCTTCGTAGATCGTACTCACCGGCCCCGGCGCTTCGGCGAGTCGCATCCGGTAGTCGCCGATGAAGAAGGCCTCGATCGCGAGGCCGATGAGCAGGGCAGGCCACAGTCGCGGCAAGGCCCGGAAAGCCTCATCGAAGTCCGTGGGCTTGCTTAGGAGTGGGGTCAACGTCTTCCTGGACTTGCTCACACTGCGCCTCGCGTGATGGATGACCAGGAAGAGGAGGGTGTAGAAGGCGAACCACAGCACGATGGCAAGAGCCTGCTGCCAAGGGTGTTCGGGCAGATAGCCGTGGAAATAGATCAACAAACTGGTCTTGAAACTCCCCGTCTCGATGTAGCCGACGAGCAAGCTGCCCGGTGGCCCCAGCAGCGCTGCAACCGACGCCGCTGCCAAGCCGTAGGGTAGCGGCAAGAGGCCAAGAGCACGTTCGACCAGGGTCGGGCGCTCCGGAGATATCCCCAACGGCTCTTCGATCTGAGCTGCGATCGTGTCGGTCATCGTCTGTGCCTGTCACACTCTTCTATCAATAAGATAGATCGATATATGTAAAATGTCAAGTGGGGTAGATGCGAGAGGCTCCGATGCCTGTGCGTTTGTCCTTGTGTATCTCAGGTCTACAATAGGTATGAGTCGTTGTGGTGAAGGACATCCTATGCCCAGGAGAAGCACAAGCGAAAGCGTTCCACAGGTGATGCAGGCGCGCTACGACGAGATTGTCGCCTGCGAGGATGCCCTGGCGATTTACCACGAGATGGTCGCGCGCGGGATCGAGGCCGACGAGCCGTTTGTCGGCAATGCGATGTGGGTGGTGGGGATGAGGGATCCGGACGGCTACGCCCTCTTCTTCGAGAGTCCCACAGACGTCCCCGAGGAGACGTTGCTGTCCGCGTGGTCTGACCGGTAGCGAAGGCTAGACGGTGATGAGAGAAGTCGCACAGGGCATCTACCAGGTGGAGGGGTTGCGCGCGAGTGCCGTCTACGCGCTAGCGGTAGACGGCGGCGTGGCGTTGATCGACACCTGTATGCCCGGGTCCGAAGCCAGGATCGAGGTACAACTCAGGGCCGCCGGCTACAGCCTGATCGACCTGCGGGCGATTATGCTGACCCATGCGCACTTCGACCATACCGGCAGTGCCGCAGCGCTTGCCGCACGGAGCGGTGCCGAGGTACTGGCACATCGCGGCGACGTGCCCTACATTGAGGGTTCAGCGCCACTCCCCTATCCATCGTGGTTCCAACGTGCCAGCATGGGCCTCGCTGAGGGTCTCCTGGGGGATGCCATCCACTGTCAGGTGACCCGCACCTTGGAAGATGGCGAGGTGCTGGAGGAGCTGGGTGGGTTGGAGGTGCTCCACGTGCCGGGGCACACCCCGGGCAGTATCTGTCTCTATCAGCCTGCACGGCAGGCGCTTTTCAGCGGAGACCTCCTCGTCCACGCTCAGCGCTTCTCCGCTCACGCGGCGGTACGCTTCTCGATTCCCCAGTTCAGTGTGGATCCGGAGGAAGCTCGGCGCTCCGCCCGGCGGCTGCTCGAGCTCCCGATCGAGGTTCTATGCTGCGGGCACGGGGAGCCGGTAGTGGGAGGGGCTCGTGATCGGCTGCATGAGCTGTTGGATCCGGTGCACGATGGATCCTGATCTGCGCACGGGGCAACCTGTCGAGGTGGACCTGGTGCCTGCCACCGCTGGCGAGCGGGCAGTGCTGTGGTCGATGATGCGTGAGGAGCTGGCGGACCAGTTCGAGCGTATCACGCAGGTGCTAGGGCTGTCATGGGAAGAGTTCGAGGCGCACTATGCGACACGTGGCGAGGTGTGCACACTGTGCCGTGGGGGTGAGGTTGCGGGATACTGCTGGATCGAGCTGCGCGAGCGTGAGCTGCACCTCCACGCGATCATGGTGCTCCCCGCACAGCGGGGGCGCGGGATCGGGTCGGCGGCTCTCCGCCGGCTGGAGGCTGAGTTCAGGGACCATGCCGACGTCATCGAGCTGGGGGTCTCGCACGACAATCCGCGCGCGCGGTCGCTCTATGAGCGCGTCGGCTTTGTCGTCGTGACGACGCTGCACGACGTCGGCTACGACATCATGCGGAAGCCGTTAACCGAAGTACCCTTGGCGTGAGATCATCGTCCTTGGCGCTATCGCTGGGGGTGAAGCGGATCGGGGGTGCTCTGTGAGAGACGCAGTGCGCGGCGTGGTGCCCTATCTGGAGTTGGGCAGCCGGGTGATTGTGGCTGTCTTTCTGGTGATCATCATCGCGATTTTCCTTCTCCATAGCGCGCTCTCGGTCACCTACCGCTATCCTCTTGACTACGGCGAGGCGCCGCTGGTGGACCAGGCGCAGCGCCTACTGCGTGGCGAATCGATCTACCCTCCCGACCTCACGACGCCCCCCTACACGATCTCCAACTACCCACCGCTCTATCCCCTGACCCTGGTCCCAGGGATCTGGCTTTTCGGGCCGTCCTTCGGGTTCGGTCGGTTGCTCTCCGTGCTCGCGGCGCTTGCCACGGCGGCGGCGTTGGGCGGCATGCTGCGCAGCCATACGGAGTATCGCCTCCCAGCGTGGATCGCTGCGATGACCTTTCTTGCTTGGCCCTACGTCCTCGAGTGGTCAGGCCGCCTGCGCGTAGATCTGTTGGCGCTCGCCCTGAGCAGTTGGGCGCTCTTCGTCATCAGCCGCCGGCCCGGGGAGCGACGATCGATCCTGGTCGCCGGACTCTTGTTGGTCGGCGCGGTCTTGACGCGGCAATCCTATGGCTTGGCGGCGCCCTTGGCTGCCTTCATCTGGCTGTGGGTGCGGCAAGGCTGGCGGAAGGCGCTCCAGTTGGCTGCCGTCTGCGCCGCCGTGGGTGGGAGCCTGCTGCTCATCCTGATCGTGGCGACGCGCGGCGGCTTCTGGACCCACGTGATCACGGCGAACGTCAACGCGTTCAGCTTTGACCTTGTCTGGCACTATGGGCGGCGCTTGTGGGACGCAGCTCCCCTGATGCTGGTGATCGGCGGCGTGACGCTGGCTTTGGGTCCGGGCAGGATCACACTGTGGCCTCTCCTGGCCCCCTACCTGATCGGGGCGGTGGCCTCAGCCATCACGATCGGCAAGGTGGGTAGCAACGTCAACTACCTGCTGGAGCTCTGCGCAGCACTGAGCCTGAGTGCTGGGGCCATCGTTGCCTGGATGGGACGGCGTGACGAGGCCTCGCGTGCACCGGTGGGGCCCTGGCTCGCCCCGGTCGGGTGCGCGCTGGCGGTGGCACTGGCGGCGCAGGCCGGAGCGATGCTGCATGTGGGACTTCAGGGCCCCGTGCAGACGTTGAAGGATCGTCGTGATGCCGAGCAGGCCCTCGCAGTCCTCGAGGCCCGGGTTGAGGGGGTGACGGGGCCGGTCCTTGCCGATGAGTTCATGGGCCTGCTCACGCTCCAGGGTCAGGCTCTCTACTTGCAGCCCTTTGAGAGAACGCAGTTGGCCCTTGCCGGGCAATGGGACCAGCGCCCGCTCCTGACGCAGATCCGTGACGAAGCCTTTCCCCTCATCTTGATCCATCACTTCAGGCATTGGCCGGTCTACAAGGAACGCTGGACACCTGAGATGCTGGACGAAATCCTCACCTCCTACGAGGCCACACGGTTCGTGGCGGAGACGCTGGTCTTTGAACCGCGGCGCCATCCTCTGCTGTCGACTGAAACGGCGTGTCCAGGGGGCCCCTGGGCTGCACCGACGCGGGGGGATTTCGGCATCCTATGGACGACGCGTGAGCTGGCCTTTATGGGCGAGGGCGTTGAGGGCACGCTGCCCGTCACGGCGGTCGCGGACGGCCTTCTCCTGCGGCGACCGGGGTGGCTCGACGCGGTCGCGATCCTGCACGATGACCCGCTGCAGAACGCTAAGGTGTGGACCTTTTACGGGAACATGGCCGACGACAGCACCGGTCGCTCGTTGGTTGACGCAGCCTTTCCTCCGGGGAGCGAAAGCGTGCCGGTGACGCGAGGGGAACGTCTCGGCTACCAGGGGCGCACGTGGGCGTCCGGGATCGCCTGGGTGCACCTGCGATTCGTAGTGGTGCCGGCGCTGGACGGGGAGGGCTTTCCCGACGCGCTGCTCGATCTTCCTGAGCCCGAGGGCGAACAACGGACGGCGCCGTCGACGCAGCTGCGCGTGCTTGATCCCTCTCCCTACCTCGGCACGCCGTCAAGCCCCGTGATGGGACAGCCGGTCTGGCTTCCCTATCGCTGTGGTCCTTGAGATCCTGTCCGGGGATATCCTTGGGCGTAAGGAGTGCTGATGGATCAACCAACGGATCGTGGTACGGCGACGGCGTGGCACAAGGTAGTGACCGCCCTCCTGTGGCTGGCGACCGCCGTGCTGAGCGTCGTAATCATCCCCGCCACACTGGATGTTGTCACCCGCATCTACGGGGCCTTCTGGGGCGATGGTGCGATTCCCGTGCGAGCCTATTGGGGGGCTGTGTTCATTCGTCAGATGGTGACGATCCCGCTCGCGATGCTCGCGGTAGCGATCACGATCGGCGGGGCAGAGTACCATCTGCGGAATGTGGGCAGCGACAGGTCGTGGCGATTGTTCGCCATCACACTGGCGCTGGAGATCGGCCTGTTGATGGTGGCGCTCACCCTCTAGGCCGTTGAATGCCGGGGCGTGGTGCTAGAGCCGTGTGGTCTGCCAGCGGGCAGCCCGGTAGCGCTTGACCATCAGAGCGGCCTGGAGGCCCCAGCCGGCGATCAAGCCCCACCAGATGCCTTGGGGGCCCAGCCCAACGACGCTGGAGAGTAGCCACGCCAGGGGAAGCTGGACCAGCCACAGGGCCGCCAGGTTCACCACCATCGGTGAGAACGTGTCACCGGCGCCCACCTGGGCTGCGTCAAAGACTAGGGTCACCGTTTGAACCAGGTAGCCCAGCGATACCCACCGCAGCATCGTCGCGCCGGGTGCTACGGCCTCGGCCTCCAGCCCGAACCAGCTCATGACCCACGGTGCCGTGATCAGCAGAAAGAGCACCAACCCCGCCGTGATGGCGACCGCGACGCGCGCGATGCGGCTTACCGCCCGTTCGGCTCGTGGGATCTGTCGGGCGCCTAGGTTCAGCCCTACCATCGATCCTGCCGCACCCGAGAGGCCCGTCCCCGGTACTTGGACCACACCCAGGACCCGGGTGGTGACGATCCACGCTGCCAGGGTCGAGGAGCCGTAGGAGGAGATGAGCCGGATCAGGAGCGAGTTAGCCAGATTGGGCGCTCCGCGTTGCACGACCGAGGGTAGCGCGACCCGAACGATGCGGCCCATCATTGGGAGGTCGATCCGCAGGCTGTGCGGGTCGATGCGTACCGAGGCTCGACCGCGGAGTAGCGCGCCAAGGCCCCAGCAGGTACCGGCTGCGTTAGCGATGACCACGGCAGTGGCTGCGCCGGTGAGCCCAAAGGCTCGGACAAGTAGGGGCTGTGCCACGAGTTGGGTGCCCATCATCCACAGCGCCATCGTCAGCCGGACATGGGGCGCGCCCGCGGTGTTGAGCATGCCACCTAGACTCGGCAGGAGCTCCATCGCGATCAGGCCGGTAAAGATGACGCGCGCGTAGCTGACGGCGGCGGGGAGCACCTCGGGGTCGGCTCCCGCCAGTCGCATCAGCGGCTCGGCCAGGACGAACCCGATGATGCCTAGCACAGCTGAACTCACCGTCATCAGGATCACGGCCTGTAGGGTGGCTAAGTTGGCGTTCTCCTCATCGTTGGCGCCTACATACCGCGCGACGACGGCGCCGCTGGCACCGCTCAGTGCCATCAGGACGCTGATCATCGTGACCCGCACCGACATCGCCAGCCCGGCAGCGGCCTGCGCACCATTGCCCAGCCGTCCGAGCCAGAGGGAGTCATAGAGACTGGGCAGCATGAAGAGCGCCTGGCTCAGGGTGATCGGCCAAGCTAGGCGCCAGATCGCGTTCCTTAGTCTTCCGCGCACCGCCTCGTCGGCGGGTTGCAGCAGCCGGTCGGGTCTCTCCGGTGTGATGGACATCGCGGAGATTATACTCCGATCGGGTAGCGGTGCTCCGGCGATACCCGGTCTCGAGCCCTCTATGCGACGCCGATAGAGGCCCACCGCGAGTGCTCAAGGAGAGCGTGGCCCCCGGCGCACGGGGGGGCCACGCTTTCCCTAGACGGCGAGAATGAGCCCCTCGTGTGGGCGGAGGCCCAGGATCGTGCCGCCGGCGGGGCCGTCGCGGTCAAGATAGGTGCTCAGCGCCACTCGTCCGTGGCGTGCCTCGGGCAGCTCGATCTGCTGCGGCGTGCCGGAGAAGTTGAGGGCGATCAATCGGCGTTGGTCACCTGCCTCCCGCCAATAGACGAAGCAATCCTTAGGCACGCCGTCCACTGATCGATAGCTGCCCCCGTGGAGCGCGGGCGTGGCGCGGCGCAGCTCGGTCAGGCGGCGGAAGAGCGTTAGCATGGAGGTGGGATCCTCTTGCTGGATCGCCACGTTGCGTGTTCTGTAGTCATCGGCGACCGGCAGCCACGGCGTGACGCCATCGGGGGCGAAGCCCGCATTCGGGCTCGCGTCCCACTGCATCGGGGTTCGCTCGGGGTCGCGGCCCACGATGTCGGCGATCTCAGGTTGGTTCACCGCCGGTGGATCCTGGATGAACGCCGGCGGGATCCTCACGTTTTCCATCCCGATCTCATCGCCGTAGTAGCACGTGGGCGTGCCCCGTAGGGTCAACAGCAGCATCTGCGCCACCCGCGCTTGGTTGCGGCCCACGCGTGTGGCCACGCGGTGCTGGTCGTGATTGCCGAGCACCCAGTTGGGCCACGCACCCTCCGGCAGGGCCGCCTCATAGGCGTCTACGACCTCGCGGACCGCCTGGGCCTGCCAGGGGGTCAGGATCAATTTGAAGTTGAAGGGCAGATGACACTCGTCGAAGTCCTTGCCGTAGTAGGTCACAAGCTCCTCGTTCGGCAGGTAGATCTCGCCTACCATCATCCGCTCGTCGTAGGCGTCCAGGACCTCGCGCATGTCGCGGATCAGGTCGTGCACCTCCGGCAGGTCGGCGTTGTAGAGGTGGAGTTGGCTATCGTGAGGGTTCTTTCCGTCCCAATTGGGATTGGGTGGGTTATCGCGGAGTGCCTCATCCTTGATCATCAGCCAGATCACGTCGATACGGAACCCATCCACGCCCTTGTCCAGCCAGAAGCGCATCACGTCGAGCATCGCTGCACGGACCTCGGGATGGCGGTAGTTGAGCTCCGGCTGTTGGGTCACGAACTGGTGCAGATAGTACTGCCCGGTCGCCTCATCGTAGGTCCAGGCTGGTCCGCCGAAGAAGCTGTTCCAGTTGTTCGGGGGGCCGCCATCCGGGGCCGGGTCACGCCAGATGTACCAGTCCCGCTTGGGGTTATCGCGGCTGCTGCGGCTCTCGATAAACCAAGGGTGCTCGTCCGACGTATGGTTGGGCACCAGATCGAGAATCAGCTTCATACCGCGGCGATGGACCTCGTCCAGCAGTCGATCGAAGTCGCGCATCGTCCCGAACATCGGGTGGATCCCGGTGTAGTCTGCGACGTCGTACCCGAAGTCGTGCATCGGTGAGGGATAGATGGGGGAGAGCCAGACCGCGTCGACGCGAAGATCCCGGATGTAGTCGAGGCGCTGGACACTACCCGGCAGATCGCCGATGCCGTCGCCGTTGCTATCCTGGTATGAACGCGGATAGATCTGGTAGATCACACCCTTCTGCCACCAGAGTAGCCCTTCTGTGTTCACGGGTAGACCTCCTCTCATCCATAGGCAAGCGCGGGGTGAAGGCCCCGCGCTTGCTGATGCTGCCTGGTGACGTGACCCACGCGCCTCCACAAGGCTGCCGAGAGGATGCGGCGCGGGTCAGCCTGCGCTTTTACATCGTGCTTAGGACGCGGGTGAAGCGTGCTGCGAGTTCCTGCAGAACCGCAACGGCCATGTCCGCATCGGCTCGCAGCACGCTCAGGAAGTCCCAGCGAGTGAGGACGATGCACTGCGTCGGCTCCATTGCCACGACCGACGCCGTGCGCAACGTCTCGGCTAACAAGGCCATCTCACCGAAAAACTGCGCTGGTTCGAGGTAGTTCAGGACGACCGTCGTCTCGTCGGCACGGGTGTGGACCACCTCGGCCTTGCCGCTCACGACAATGAAGAAGCCTTCACCGCCTTGGCCCTGTTTGACGATAGCCTGTCCGGCTGCATACGAGCGCTCCACAAAGCGCTTGGCGAGTCCCTCGAGCTGCCGCGGTCGTAGACCGCGGAAGAGGGGTGTTCGCTCCAAGACCTCAACGATCGCCTTCAGTTCTGCCATGTCGTTACCTCCAAGTGTACGGCTTTGCATCGGGAGAGATGCCTACACGCCCTGCAGATTCAGGGAGTCGGCGAAGTGGCACGCTACGAAGTGGTCCGGTCTGAGCTCGCGAAACTCGGGCTCCTCCGTCTTGCAGATGTCCTTGGCGTAGCGACAGCGTGGATGGAAATAGCAGCCGGGAGGGGGATTGGCGGGATCTGCTACGTCGCCTTGCATGACGATGCGCTTCGATTCATAGAGCGGATCGGGCTTGGGCACCGCCGACATCAGGGCCTCGGTGTAGGGGTGCAGGGGCTCGTTATACAGTGCATCCGATTGGGCCATCTCGGCGATCTTCCCCACGTACATCACCGCCACCCGGTCCGAGATGTGCTGCACGACGCTCAGGTCGTGGGCGACGAAGACATAGGCTAGATCGAAGTCTGACTGCAGATCCTGAAGAAGGTTGAGCGTCTGAGCTTGGATGGAGACGTCGAGCGCCGAGACCGGCTCATCACAGAAGATGATCTTCGGATTCAGCGAGAGGGCACGCGCGATGCCGATGCGCTGCCGCTGTCCGCCCGAGAACTCGTGGGGGTAGCGGCGAACGTGCTCCTTGCGCAAGCCCACTCGCTCGAGCAGGCTGATGACGGTCTCCTCCATCTCCGATCCGATGCGCATGCCGTGGATGACCATCGGCTCCGACACGATATCGAAGATGGACATCCGCGGGTTCAGCGAGTTGACGGGGTCCTGGAAGACCATGGCCATCTCACGGCGGACGAGCTTCATCTGCTCCTTCGTCAGGTCGAAGATGTTGACGAACTGCTCGCTGCCATCCGCCGAGAGGGAGCGGGTCCTGTAGTACGCGGATCCGCCGGTGGGCTCGTAGAGCCGGATCACGGTACGGCTTGCCGTGGTCTTTCCACATCCGCTCTCTCCGACCAAGCCCAAGGTCTCACCTTTGCGGAGGTAGAAGCTGACATCATCCACGGCCTTCACGTGGCCGACAACCTTCCTGAGCAGCCCCTTCTGGATGGGGAACCACTTTTTTAGCCCTTGCACATCCAACAGGATCGTGTCATCTCTGGCTTGTATGGACTCAGTCATGTTCCCCACCTCCTATACGTTCTCGTAGAGCAAGCAGCGTACCCAGTGGTCGGGCTCGGTCTCAATCCAGCTCGGCTCGATGCGATCGCACTTGCCGGCCATGAACTCGGGACAGCGTGGATGGAAGACGCAGCCGGAGGGCAGGCTGAAGGGGTCGGGGACCATACCCTTAATGGAGGCCAGACGGGCACCCGTGCGCTTGCCCACCTTGGGGATCGAGCGCAGCAGCGCGCGTGTGTACGGGTGCTTAGGTTCATAGAAGACCTTGACCGTCTCGGCCTTTTCGACCTGTTTGCCCATATACATCACGACGATCTCGCGTGCCATCTCCGCAACCACGCCGAGATTATGCGTGATGAACATGATCGACATGTCGACCGTCTCCTGAAGCTCCCGCATGATATCCAGAATCTGCGCCTCGATCGAGACGTCGAGGGCGGTCGTCGGTTCATCCGCGATGAGCATAAAGGGCTCACAGGAGAGCGCGATAGCGATCATCACTCGCTGTCGCTGCCCGCCGGAGAGCTGATGCGGATAGGCATCTACGCGTTCATGAGGCCTGGGGATGCCCACCTTGTGCAGCATGTCGATGCTGATCTCGCGGGCCTCTTCCTTCGTGACAGGTCGGTACTTCATAATCTGTTGTGCCATCTGCTCTCCGACCTTCATGGGCACCAATCGGTGCAGGTGCAGTGCCTCGCCGATCAGCGTTCCTGTTGTGTAGACTGGGGTCAGAGAGCTCATCGGCTCCTGGAAGATCATCGCGAACTCGCCGCCCCGGATCCTCCGTATCTCGTTACCGTCCGGATCCAGGCGCGTGATGTCCACCACCTCGACCGGTTTGTCGGGCTCGAACTTGCTCCGACGATAGTAGAGGATCTCGCCGCTGGTGATCTTGCCGGGTCTCGGTATCATCTGCATCGCCGCTTTCGCCGTCACAGACTTCCCGCATCCGCTTTCACCGATCACGCCCAGCGTCTCTCCCCGGTTGACAGTAAAGGTCACGCCATCCACAGCGTGAACTGTGCCGTCCCGCACTTCGAAGTCCACGCGTACGTCTTTGATCTCAAGTAGCGGTTCTGCCATTGCTTTCTCCTTTACCGCCCACCGTAGGGATCCATCGCGTCCCGCAAGCCGTCCCCCAGCATGTTGAACGCCAGGACGGCTAGGATGATGAACGGGACAGGGATCAACCACCAAGGCGCGAAGCGGATGGCGCGGACCGTGCTGACCTCCTGGAGCAGGACGCCCCAACTGGTCAGCGGGGGGCGCAAGCCCAGTCCCAGCCAACTGAGGGCCGTCTCTGATAGAATCATCCCGGGGATCATCAGGGTGGCGGTGACGATAGCATGGCTGAGTGTGCCGGGCAGCAAGTGGCGGAACATGATCCGTCGGTCGCTTGCGCCGGCGCTCTGCGCTGCTAGTACGTACTCCCGCTCGCGCAGGGACAGGATGAGCCCGCGGAACTGACGTGCCAACGTGCCCCAGTTGATGAAGACGAGAATGAGCGTGAGCATAAAGTACACGATGATCGGCGACCATGTGAGCGGGATAGCCGCCGATAGGGCCATGAAGAGCGGGATCTGCGGGAAGGCGCCCACGAATTCCGTGAGGCGCATCACCAAGACGTCGGTGAAGCCCCCATAGTAGCCGGATATCGCGCCCATCACCATGCCGAGGAGTAGTGTGAGGCTCTGGCCCAGGAGTCCTAGCAGGAGTGACAGGCGCCCACCGTAGATGATACGCGAGAGGATATCGCGTCCGATGCGGTCGGTCCCGAATAGGAAGACGGTGCCGTCGGGATGCTGCTCTGTGTTGATGCCGAACAGGTGGACACGGCTGGGGATCAGCCCCAGCAGTTTGTAGGGTTCGCCCCGGACGAAGAATGAGATGGGGTAGATCTTATCTTTGTTCACGACCCACGTCCGTGTCCTCGCGACGGTATCGATCTGCACGTCCAAGCCATAGACGGCGGGCCGAAGGCTGAACTGCCCCTCCATATTCTTGAAGACCAGCGGCTGGGGCCGCGCCTCCAGGTGGTCGGACTGGCTGTTTACCAGGTACGGCGAGAAGAACTCGGCGAACAGGCCGCAGATCGAGTAGAAGAGGATCAGGATGATCCCCCCCACGATCGCTAGCTTGTTCTTCTTGAACTTCCACCAGACGAGGCTCCAGTACGCCTGGCTGAGTTGCTGCTGTTTGCCGGCGGGCTGCGGCTCAGGGCTGGGCTGGGGTGTTTCCTCTGAGATCTGGGGCTGTAGCTCTGTCATCGTCTCACCCTCCTTATCAGTCCAGGCGGATGCGCGGGTCGAGCGCAGCCAGCGTGAGGTCGCCGACCAACGTACCGATCATGGTCAGCAGAACGGTGAACACCAGGATCGTCCCCGCCAGGTACATATCCTGTACCTGAAGTGCGCGGACGAAGAGCGGACCTACCGTCGGTAGGTTGAGCACGGTGCCGACCAGCGCATCACCGGCGATCACGCCGGGCAGGTAGTCAGCCGTTAAGATCACGACCAGCGGGTTGATGGCGACGCGTACGGCGTGCTTCCAGACTACAGCTCGGTTCTTGAGCCCGCGGGCGCGGGCTGCCTCCACGAAGGGTTGGCCCAGCGTGTCCAGCAGGTTGCCGCGCATCAGGCGCACCAGGCCCGCCGTGCCCGTGACCGCGCTGATCAGGGCCGGGATCCACAGGTGCCTCAACAGGTCGACGACCCGGGCGAAGCTCCACGGCGCGTCGACAAACTCGCGTGAGAAGAGCCCACCGACCTCTACCCTCAGCACCATCATAGCGAAGAAGAGGACCAGGAGGGCTAGAAGGAAGCCCGGCATCCCCAAGCCGAGGAAGCTCAGCGTGGTGATGACCTGGTCGCCGAGGGAGTATTGGTGTGTGGCGGAGTAGACGCCGATAGGGATGGCTAAGCACCAGATGATGAGGATGCTCGATAGTGCCAGGATCATCGACATCAGGATACGTTGACCGATGATCTCCCTGACCGGTCGCTCGAACTGGAAGGACTCGCCGAAGTCGCCTTTGACGAAGTTGCTGACCCAGTTCCAGTAGCGCGCCATGAGGGGTTGGTCCAGCTTGTAGCGGATGCGATAGGACTCGATCCGATCCTGTGCGCTTCGGTCGCCGCGCGCCTGGAGCTCCTGCAGCTTCTGCGTGAGGAAGTCACCCGGGGGCAACTCGATGATGATGAAGCTGACAAAGGAGACCAGCACGACCATAATGACCATGTATAACAGACGTCGTGCGATATACGATAACACGTCTACCTCCTTGGATGTCCCATCGGACTTCCTTGACTCGTCACGGCGATGTGCCGCGGCGAGTCGCCATAGCATCCCCCATCAGTTGGCGTCGCGAGGCTGTCCACCCAAGTAAAGGCGACAGCCGCCATGCTCAACACCGAGTTGGTTCCAGCCTCTGGCGCGTAGGTTCAGCCGGGTCTGTGCTCTGGCGGGCGGCAGATGCCGCCCGCCAGAGGGGGGATCCCGGAGTTACTTATCCATCCACCACTGCTCGGGATGGACATTGCCGGGGCTGGCGGGTGCCCAAGGACCGAGCACACCGTACTCCTGGACATTTCTCATATAGTTCTTGGCCACAACGGGCTGTGGCTGGTCGCCGGTCGCCCCCAGGATGAAGGGGCCCTGCTCCACGTAGACGTCCACGGCTTCCCAGACCAGCTCGTGACGCCGCTGCTCATCGGCCTCGTTCAGGCCTCTGCGGTAGATGTCCTGCAGTCGGGCTGCTGCGCTGCCGGGTTCGGGCGCCCAACCTTCCTCGCCGCCGGTGCGGTAGTACGCGCCGGCCATCGGGAAGGCGCGAGTCCCCTCGCCGCCACCACCACGCACCGGGAAGATCCAGTCAGGATAGGTCCACAGGTCCAGCTCGGAGGCGTGAGCCGTCCGGGCCATGTACAGACCGTAGTCGCCGCGGATGCCGGCATCGGGCTGTCCGATCACGTTGTTGATCAGCACCTGTACACCCACATCCTCCAGATTCTGGCGATAGACCTCGACGAAGGCTGTGTTCAGCGATTCCTGGCCCCAGTCGGTGAGATCGATGATGAAGGTGAAGGGCTCTCCGCTGGGCAGGTCACGCCAGCCATCGCCATCGGCATCGACATAGCCGGCTGCGTCGAAGTGTTCCGCGGCCAGGTCCGGATCGAATGCCACGTAGGCATTGGCCCACCGTTCGTAGACCTCCTGACCTTCGGGGCTCGCGAAGTGCCACGACTGCGGGCTGATGGTGAAGTTCTTGATGTCACCGATGCCCTCCCAGACGACGTCGAGGACGCGCTGGCGGTTCATCGCGTGGGACAAGCCGATGCGGAAGTCCTGGTTGCGTAGCAGTTCGCGGATCTCGACATCGATCGGAGCCTCAGCATCCGGGTCGTAGTCCTGATCCTTGTGATAGTCCTGGTTGATCATCAACCCGGGCCATGCCCCCGCCCCATTCATCCAGCCGGGGACGATGTAGAAGTCGCCCGCGTCCGCATTCTCGTTGAGCAGCGGGATCTGCGTGGGATCCTCCGTGCCGCGGAAGGTGATGTCGTAGCGGCCCTGAGCGATCTGCAGCGTGCGCACCTGCTCATCCTGCACCAGTTCGACGCGGATGGCGTCGATGTACGGCAGCTGGTTACCCTCCGTATCGACCTTCCAGTAGTAGGGGTTGCGCTCCAGGAGCCAGGTCTCGCCGGGCGTGTACTCCTTCAGGTGCCACGCCATCAAGGTGGGATAGCCTGGGGTCTCAACGAAGCGATCCATCAGGTCGAGTTCGGCATAGCCGGCATCGCCTGCCTGCCCATCGTAGTCGGGATGGTACTGCTTGAGGAAGTGGGCAGGCTTCATGATCGGCTCCCACTCCCAGAAGCCCTGCGCCATCACGTAGGGCGTGATGTAGTTGGGCGAGTCGTAGGTGAGGACCCAGGTGTAATCGTCAGGGAACTCCATCGTGATCGGCGTGCCGTCCGAGTTGCGCATGTACCACGGGACACTGACCTTAGCGTAGTCCTCGTTTTGGGCCAGATCCTCCCACCAGAACTGCAGGTCGGCGGTCGTCCAGGGCTCACCATCCGACCACCTGAGGCCCTGGCGGAAGTGGAAGGTGATGGTCTTGTCGTCGTTACTGTATTCGGGCATCTCGGTGACGAGCCCGGGCTCGTAGCCGGTCAGATCGGCCCTCCAGCGGACGGGCGGGTCATAGAGCCACATCTTGATCGTGCCGAAGTCGGCGCTGCGGCTCACGGCGTTGAGGGTGCCGCCATAGGTGCCGATCGAATCCACGACCTCGACAACCTGGTACTGCGACGGAAGGCGATCCTCCACCGGCGGCAGGGTGCCGGCTGCGACCATGTCGGCCAGCATCGGCGCCTCGCCGAACTCCCCGGTCTCGACCACCACGGGCTCTTCCTCAACGGG
>CAZYYC010000057.1:0-1884 GCA_964650935.1 uncultured Anaerolineales bacterium | reverse complement strand
GGCTCTTGCTCGACCGGCGGGGCCTGCGTTGGCTCTGCCGTGGGCTGGCCACACGCTGTGGCCACCATCGCGATGACCATCAAGAGACTCAGTATCAGAAGCAGATGCTTCTTCATTGTATACTCCTCCTTATTGCGTAGACATGGGACACGTTATCGTTCTGGGTCTTTTCGATCCTTCGGTCAATGATTCGACCTCCTTTCTTGGGTGTTCAATCGACGTGAGTGTGGCTAACGTGCTGATTCCGGTCTTGTTGGTTGCGATGAGACAAGCGTATGTCACCCTGCCAGGACGTAGCGCAACATCTGATCAGTCTGCCTGACAATCGATTCGACCTCAGCTCCCTGCCACAGCGTTCGCTCAAACATCATCTGCAGCAGATGGGAGAGGCGCAGATAGCCTGCGATCCTGGGCCTGGGCCTGGCGTGCGCCAGCATCGGAACGATCTGCGAGAGCCAACTGTGCTCGGGCCCCACGATGTGCCGGTTGATGCTCGCCCGCGCCGAGATCTGCAGGTTCTCCTCACAGAATGCCGTGGCAATCTCCGGTTCCGCCAGGAGCTTGAGAAGCTCACATGCCAGGTCCTGGTGGGACGATTGCCTGAGGACGACCCAACTGGAGCCGCCTAGAGATCCCACCGGAGGGGTCTCGGGCAAAGGCCGTGGCAGCAGGCAGAACCCCAGGTTGCTCGTTGCATCTTCCTCCTCTGCCCAGTCGGCCTCGTCCCGGATACGTGGCCACTCGTACGATCCGCCGATGGCCATCGGGACATCCCCGGAGGCGAAAAAGCGCACCAGGTCCCACCAACTCGCCCGATCGATCTCCTTGGGGAGGTAGGCGCGTCGTTCAACGGTGATCGACTGGAGGAACTGCAAGGCCTGATGAACCGCCGGGGTATTGAGCGTCAGGCCCCCGTCCGGATCCAGGATGTCGCCTCCGCACATCCAGAGGAACGCGATCAGAAGGTTCACGGTGGCCTCGCCGGTCGCCGTAGAGACCGGCATAGTCAGGGCGTACTGATGGCGGAATCGAGCGCGACATGCCTCTGTCGAGAAGTGCTCGAGAACCTTCAGCCACTCTGCCCAGGTGTGTGGGGCACCGAAGCCCTCCTGCTCGAACCAGTCTTTTCGATACCATAGCCCCGTGATGTCGGCCTGCACGGGCACGCCGTACAGACGATCCTCGTAGGTGTTGTTGTAGTTCACGAGGGGTTCGAGATCGTTGGCGAGCGTAGCCGCCCATGCTGGGTCGAGCTCCTGCAGGGGCTTGAGATACCCGTCGCTGGCGTAGTGGGCGACCCACACGTAGTCCAGCGGGACCATGTCGGGGGATTCGCCTTGGATCACGGCCCGCCGCAGCACGTTGTGGAACTCCTCGCGCGCACACATCTGCAGGTCGAGTCGCACCTCGTGCTCCGGGTGGCGCTCGTTCCAGCTTGAGACGGCTTCCTCGAGGGTGGCCATCCAGCGCACATCATAGTGCGCCAACACCCGAATGACGGTCCTGCGTTCGAGACCGATGCCATTGTGGGGTGCGACGAAGGTGCCCAATCCCGCGCGCCGGTAGATGGCCCCTTCGCGGACAAGATCTGTGAGTGCCTGGCGCACCGGTGCACGACTCACGTTGTAGAGCTCGCACAGCTCTGCCTCGGTCGGCAGGCGGTCGCCGGGGCGCAGCTGACCGCTCTCCATCTGCTGCTGGAGATGGAGCTTCAGCTGATAGTATAGAGGAATAGGTGACCTGCGGTCAATCGCTGCCATTGCCCCCGCTTTGTATTAATATATGTTTATAACATTATAAACCGAAGCCGCGCCGGTGTCAACCCCCGACGCTATGGGTTCGGGGCTCTTGCTGTGCCCCGGCTTCAGCCTATACTGGAGGGCA
>CAZYYC010000056.1:0-20499 GCA_964650935.1 uncultured Anaerolineales bacterium | reverse complement strand
GTTGCTGCAGCAGCGCGCGAGGCGCTTGTCCCGCCTCCTGGAGACGATCGACAGAACACTACAAAGACTGACGGAGGAACCGATGTCTATGACGGATGAAGAACTCTACGAGGGGTTTGCGCCGGAGACCGCCGCGCGCTACCGGCGTGAAGCACGTGAGATGTATGGGGATGAGGTCGTCGAGGCCTCGGAGCGGAAGGCCCGCAGCATGTCGAAGGCCGAATGGCAAGCGATCGGCGCTGAAAGCGAGGCGATCCACCAGGCGTTGGCGCCGCTGGTGGCGACCCACGCCCCCGACGCACCCGAGGTGCAGGCCCTGGTCGCCCGGCATCACGCCTGGATCGAGCACTTCTACCCCGCACCGGCGGAGGTCTACACTCATCTTGCGCAGACCTACACGGATCATCCCGAGTTCAGGGCCTTCTACGAGAAGATCGCTGACGGGATGGCCGGCTTCCTGGCCGAAGCCATGCGCGTCTACGCGGAGCGCAACCTCAGCGATAGCGCCTAGTGGGTCATAGGACCAGGACCCGTTAGCGGTCCGGTGAGGCCAAACCACGAGGCGCCTATGGGCGACATCACCCATAGGCGCCTCGTCTGTTCATCCGCGTTCGCCGGACGGCAGCTACTCCTCGTGCGCCTTGAGCGCATTGGAGACCAGCGGCTGTGCCAGATTCACAAACTCGGTGGGGATCACGAACTTGGTCGAGGCCCCCTCGCCCAGCGCCTTGAGCGCCTCCAGGTACTGCAGCGTCAGCGTCTTGCTGTCGACGCCCTGGGCCACCTTATAGATCTCGTCAAGTGCCAGCGCAAAGCCCTCGGCGCGCAGGATGGCTGCCTGCCGGTCACCCCCCGCCACCTCGATCTGAGCCAATCGGTCACCTTCGGCCCGCAGGACCGCAGCGCGCTTCTGACCCTCTGCCCGCACGATCTCCGCCTCTCTGGCGCCCTGGGCCTCGGCGACCGTCGCGCGACGGTCGCGCTCCGCAGCCATCTGCCGTGTCATCGCATCCTGCACGTCGCGCGGCGGCACCACCTCGCGGATCTCGACCGCCATCACCCGAATACCCCAACGATCGGTCACGTCATCCAGCTTCTCATGCAAGATACGGTTGATGTCATCACGTTTGGACAGCACGTCATCGAGATCCATCGCGCCTACCACCGCACGCAGCGTGGTGATCGCCAGCCCGCGCGCCGCGCCCGTGAAGTCCTCGACCTCCAACACGCTACGCTCCGGGTCGATCACCTTGTCGTAGACAAGGAAGTCGATGCTCACCGACGCGTTGTCTGCAGTGATACAGGTCTGCGGCGGCACATCGAAGAAGACCTCGCGCAGATCCACCGCAACGGCCCTATCGACAAAAGGAATCAGAAAGACAATCCCCGGTCCGCTGGGCCCCAGTGAGCGCCCCAGCCGGAAGACCACCAAGCGCCGATACTCCGGCACGATCCGCACCGACATTGCCAGCAATACAGCCACACCCAGTGCTACGATCAGGATCACGAGCCATTCCATAACTTGCCCCCTTTGGGTACATTCGTCAGTTGATGGTTATAAGGAGCTATGCTTCACCGTCTGCTTGAGCAGTCTCATCGAGTGCGACCTCCAGACGCACACCGGTGACCCCCGTGACCCGGATCACACTACCGGATGGGATCCTGCCGCCGTCCGAGATGGCACTCCAGTCCTGACGATCAACGCGCACCTGGCCCGTCGGCGCCAGATCCGTGAGCGCTGTACCCGTCCAGCCGACGAGCCGCTGCGCACCGGACTGCGGCGGCCGGCGGCTCGCGACCAGGATCGCCCTCAGGACCACGAGACTGAAGCCGAAGATCGCCGCCGCCATCAGGCCGATGAGCCAGGGGCTCACACGGACCATCGGCAGCGACGGCGAGATAGGCTCAAAGGGCACAAACAGCAGCAACGACCCCATCACGAAGGGAATCAATGCCGCAAGGGAGACAATAGCCTCGGTATCCGTCAGGAGCGCCACGGCAAACAGAATCACCGAGACCGCCAACAAGGCGATGCCCGCCCAGTTCACCGGCAGGTTGCCCAGCGCCAGGAAGGCAACGATGTAGGCGACGGCAGAACCGATGCCGGCGATGCTGAGCCCGGGATCGGCGACCTCGGCGAGGAGCAGCAGCGTCCCCAACGAGAGCAGCAGGTAGGCGATGTTGGGCTCGGTGATCACGTGGAAGAAGCGCTCACCGACGTTCATCGGTGTCTCCTCCACCGTGCGCCCCAGCGGCTCCAGCGTTATGTCGCCCACGCTGCGTCCTTGGAGTTGGCGCAACAGATCATTGAGATCGCGGGCGATCAGATCGATCACATTGATCTCCAACGCCTCTTCAGAAGTGACGGAGACGTTCTCACGCACCGCGCTCTCGGCCCACTCGGCGTTGCGCCCACGCGCCACCGCGATGCCGCGCACCAGCGCCGCCGCATCGCTGGTCGCCTTGGCGCTGGTGATCTCGTCGATCTCGGCCCCCAGGGGCACCGGATGCGCGGCGCCGACCTGCGTCGCCGGAGCCATCGCAGCCACATCGGCTGCCATCAAGATAAAGAGACCCGCTGACGTCGCCCGCGCGCCCCCCGGCGTCACGTAGACCGCCGTGGGCACCGCGGCATCGAGGAGCAGCTGGACCATCTCGCGCATCGCCGTCTCCAGCCCGCCCGGCGTATCGAGGGTGATGACGACGAGCTCCGCATCCTGCTGCTGCGCCATGCGCAGCCCACGCTCCAGATAACGCGTTGTCAGGGGATTGATGACACCTTCGATCTCCAAGATCAGCACCGGACCTGAGGCGGCACGCAGGGGAACGACGCCAATCAGTGTTACGAGTGCGACGAGGGCCACACCCAACAGCTTCCGCTTCATAGGTACCTGCCCCTCTCAGCGCTAGGACCGTCTCGCCTGTTCAGACGCTGCCTATATGATACCGTAAGGAAGAGGTCTAGGCAACCCGCATCGAGGGGCGGCAAGGGGACCCTGCGAGCTACCGCCGTCAGACTACCGCCCAAGGCCGCCAGAACGCCCTTGGGCGGGAAAGACGTCGGCCTTGAGCGGGACGGCGTGTGATGCGCGTTAACCCTCCGTCGGAGCGAGGATCGGCAGCGTCACCGTGAAGGTGGCACCACGCTCGGGGTTGTTCGCCGCCGCAATCGTGCCGCCGTTGGCCTCGACGTGATGTTTGCAGAGGGCCAATCCCAGACCGATGCCGCGCGCCTTCGTGCTGAAGAGCGGCTCGAACAGCTGAGTCATGACGCTCTCAGAGATGCCCCCACCCGTGTCGCTGACGACAAAGACCAGGTGACCCGCATCGGATGCTGCTGCTCGGAGGGTCAGCGTCCCGATGCTCCCCATCGACTGGTGGGCATTGGTGATCAGGTTCAACAGCACCTGCTCCATCTGCAGTGGGTCGGCCAGCACCAGGGGCAACGCTGCCGGCACGTCGGTCACCACCTCAATACCGCCGGGGAGTTGGGCGCGCGCTAACGCGCCGGTGATCAGAGCTTCCGGTTCGAGGGGCAACGGCACCGGCGTGCCGGAGCGCGCGAAGTCGAGCAGATCGGCAACGATGCGGTCAGCCCTCTCCACCTCCCCATCGATCATGGCCACTAACTCGCCTGCATTGAGCGACGCATCGTTGATGGCCTCCGCGAGGAGGAAAGCCGCGTTCTTGATGATCGAGAGCGGCGTTCGCAACTCGTGTCCCACCCCGCCCGCGATCTGCCCCATCACGGCGAGCTTTTCGCGCCGCACGAGTTGGGACTGCGCCTCCTCCAGCGCCCGCGTACGCTCAGCCACCCTCTCCTCAAGGCGCTCGGAGTAGTCACGGAGCTGCCGCTCAGCCTCGCGGCGCGCGGTTACGTCAAAGATGAAGCCCTCAAGCACCTCAGCCCCGTCGTTCCCGGGCACCTGCGTGCCGCGCTCCCAAACCCACCGCACCTCGCCCGAAGCCGTCACGATCCGGTACTCGCACTCAAAGTGGCGCCCATCGCGCAGCCCTTCGGCGATCGCTCGCCGAAGCCTAGCGCGATCCTCGTGGTGGACGAGCTCCGCATAGGAGAGCCGGCGGTTGAGAAGCAGGTCGTGCTGTGGATAGCCGGTGAGCGCCTCACAACCGCTGCTCACAAAGAGAAGACGCCAATCGGCGTCGTTGAGGCAACGGTAGGCCATACCGGGCAGGTTGTCCATCAGGGTCGTTAGGGCACGGCGGCTCTCCTGGAGCGCCGCCTCGACTGAGGCGTGTTCACGTTCCGCTTGCAGGCGCATGAGCGCCCGCTCGACCAGACAGGGCAGCCATTCGAGGTAGACGTGATCAGCATCCTGCACTAGGCAGTCGCAGATCCCCGCCTCCATGCCCAGCTTCACGTCCGGCACGCCGCCCGCCGACACGATCAGCAGACAGGGCAGATCCGGGGTACGGGCGCGCAGCATCCGAACGGTGGTCCAGACGTCGTCGTCAAGGGCATGGTGACCCAGGATGGCTACATCGTAGCGATACGCGTCGTGGGCAAGCAACGCCTGCGCGCCGTCACGCACCACCTCTACCTGGTAGCCCCTTTCCGTCAGGCGACGCGCCACAGCAGGCTCATCGACCACCAGCAGGATCCGATATGCTTTCGTCTCAGCCACGCTGACTCTCCTTCGCAGCAGGTCGCCGAGGGCCACCTGCGGAACGCCGATCCGTTTCGAGGATGCTTGGTCGGTCCGCGGCGTCAGCAACGTCGGACCTGCCCAACACCACCGTCCTGGGTGGGCCATGCCAAGTATGATATGCTCGGCCAACTCCATTATAACCCAATTCTAATCAAACGACAAGCGGCATCAGTGCCCGATAGGCTGTCCTGCTGTCCGCCGTCCTGCCGTCCACGCAGTTGCACTTTTCGGCAGGTTCGGGTATAATCACTGACGTAGATTAGTGACATTGAAGCCATTCACGAGGTTTGCGTAGATGATGGTCGGAGAGGCGTGGTTCATGCTAGCAGCAGAAGGCGACGGGGAGTTTTCCTTGTCGTAGTGCGCCTGTCTGACGGATAGACACAAGAACTAGAGCGTGGGCGCACACAGCCCACGCTTTTTTGTTAGGTCAGAACCCAAAGAGCCGCGGGCGCACAGGAGCCGCGGCTTTTTCGTTCTCTGAGGTAAGGGGTGAACCATGGCGGTCGTAAGGTTTCAGGAGCTGGGCAAGTCATTTGGGGATCTGGATGTTTTCACAGGCCTGACGGGCGAGGTGCCGCGAGGCGCGCGTATCGGCTTGGTCGGGGCTAACGGCGTGGGCAAGACGACGTTGATGCGTATCTTCGTCGGTTTCGATACGCCCACCGCCGGCACGCTCCACATCGCCAAGGGCACACGCGTAGGCATCCTCGAACAGGAGGCCGCCGACGCCTTCCTCGCGCCGCAGCATACGGTCTTCGAGGAGATGCTCACGGTCTTCACCGAGCTGCGCGCTCGCGAATCGGCCCTGCGCCGTATGGAGATCGCGATGGCCGACGGCGGCGGGGACGAGGCGCTGTTGGCACGCTACGGACGGGCCCAGGA
This sequence comes from uncultured Anaerolineales bacterium, assembly GCA_964650935.1. Classification (GTDB taxonomy): domain Bacteria; phylum Chloroflexota; class Anaerolineae; order B4-G1; family SLSP01; genus PWVB01. Next base: position 14,944 of record CAZYYC010000056.1, on the reverse strand, counting down.
GGCCTTTGCCCGCGATGGCGGCTACGAGTATGAGCTACGCATCGAACAGGTGTTGGCCGGGCTCGGTTTCCAGGATGAACAGCAGCACATGCCCCTCGCCCACTGCAGCGGCGGGCAGAAGACGCGCGCCCTGTTAGCACGTCTGCTGCTCGAGGCACCGGATCTCCTGGTGCTCGACGAGCCGACCAACCACCTCGACATCGAGGCCGTCGCCTGGCTCGAATCGACACTCGCCCGATGGGAGGGCGCCCTGGTCATCGTCAGCCACGACCGCTACTTCCTCGACCAGGTGGTCAACGTCATCTGGGAGATGCGCGGGCAGGGGATGGAGGTCTACCGCGGCAACTACAGCGCCTATGTGATGCAACGTGAGGAGCGCTGGGCATGGCGCGCCAAGGAGTTCGAATCGGTCTACGCGCGCTTCCTCAAAGAGCTCGACTTCATCAAGCGCTTCATGCCGAGTGGCGACGACCAGGCCAAGGGGCGACTCAAGCGGTTGGCACGTGCCGTCCAGGCGGTGCAGCTGGGGGGGACCCAGGCTCTGAATCAGAAGTGGAGCGAGTTCATGGAGGATGGCCCTGCCATCTCGAAGCGCACCTGGACCGTCGCCGAGATCGAGCAGGCGATCAAAGCGCTGCGGGCACCCGACCCCTCACTCGACCGCTTCAGGCTGAGACTGAAGAGCCGACAGCGGGGAGGGAACGAGGTCCTACGGGCGCGGGACGTCACCCTTGGCTATCCGGACACGCCGCTCTTCGAGATCGACGAACTCTTGCTCCTGCGCGGCGAACGCGCGGCGCTGATCGGTGCTAACGGCAGCGGCAAGTCGACCTTTCTGCGGACCCTACTCGACGAGCTGCCGGTGCTGGCAGGCGACCTGCGTCTGGGCGCCAACCTCGATGTGCGTCACTTCGCCCAGGCCTACGAGCTCCTCGATCCCGACCAGAGCGTGCTCGACGAGCTGTTGGCACACCAGTTGATGGGCCTAGGCGAGGCGCGCAATCTGCTGGCGCGCTACCTCTTCCGCGGGGACGACATCTACAAACCGATGCGCGCCCTGAGCGGCGGTGAGCGCGGGCGCTTCGCGCTGGCCATCCTGGCCCTGGATCCGGTCAACTTCCTGCTCCTTGACGAGCCTACCAACCACCTGGACATCGAGGCACAGGAGATGCTGGAGGAGGCCTTGTTGGCTTTCCCCGGCACCGTCTTGATGGTCTCCCACGACCGCTATCTGATCGACCGCTTGGCGACCCAGGTCTGGGAACTACGCGATGGCCGCCTGCACGTCTATGCAGGCGGCTACGCTGCCTATCTCGCCGCGCGTCAGGCGGAACGCGCCGCGGCCGCCGAGGCCCGTGCGGCGTCCGCCCGCGGGGCGGCTCTCGACACACAGCGGCGTAGCGCTCGGTCCGTCGCGCCCGATCAACCGGTCGAGGACGTCGAGCGGCTCGTCGCCACCATTCACGAGAAGGAAACACGGCTCAACGATCTCGCCGAAGCTATGGTCCGCGCGACCGAGGAGCAGGACTGGGCCGAGATTCAGTCGCTGGAGCAGACCTACCGCGAGCTGGAGAGCCACCTCACCGCTCTCATGGCGCGCTGGGAGCGCGCCGAAGCCGCCGCCTGACCATCCCGCAGACAACCCGGCGCCACGCATCCCGCTCAAAGCCCTTGGAAGGGCTTTGAGCGATGGTCCGTCACGACCACGCTGCGCCCCGAACCCTTGTCGCGCCTCGCACACGGCAACCGGCACCACAGTGGTCAACCGGCGCGCTCTGTGGTAAAGTAGGGTGACTCGCGACCCACGTCGTCTGTGGTGCCCCCCCACGCACTCGCGCGAAGGGCGTCGCCACTTGTCCTGCTCCAACCAACGCAACCAAGTTGAGGAGGTGCTCAAGATGAACCACGATGTCAACGACCTGAGGATCACCGTGATCGGTGCCGGCCATGGGGGAAAGTCGATGGCCGCCGACATGGCGAATCGCGGCTTCAGCGTCACCCTCTACAACCGGACGGAGGCCAACATCGAAGCCATCCGGTTGCGAGGCGGCATTGATCTGACGACGGAAGATGGACGCGATCATTACTGTCCCCTGGTCAATGTGACGTGTGATATGGCCGAAGCCGTGCAAGACGCAGACCTGATCATGGTCGTGATCCCGGCAAGCGGCCACCGCTGGGTGGCGCTCAACACGTCAGCGTGCCTCCGGGACGACCAGGTCGTCCTGCTCAATCCCGGCAGAACCGGCGGGGCGCTTGAGTTCGCCGCGGGGTTGCGGGAGGCAGGCTGCGCCACGCGCCCGATCATATGCGAGGCCGAGACCTTCCTCTTCGCGGCGCGCAGCATGGGCCCCACGCAGGCGCGCATCTTCCGCACGAAGTTCTCGGTTCCGGTGGCCGCGCTGCCGACGAGCCGGACCGACGAGGCCCTGCCGCTGATCCAGCGCGTCTATCCGCAGTTCATTCCCGCCAAGAGCGTTCTGCACACCAGCCTCAACAACATGGGGGCCATCTTTCATCCGGCACTCACCCTGCTCAATGCAGGCTGGATCGAGCGCACGCACGGCGCCTTCGAGTTCTACATGGACGGCGTGACGCCGGCGACGGCGAGCGTCCTGGAAGCGCTCGACCGTGAGCGGGTGACCGTCGCCGCAGCCCTGGGCATCCGCGCGCAGACGGCTCGCGAGTGGCTCTATCGCGCCTACAACGCCGAGGGGAGCACCCTCCACGAGGCCATGCACGCCAACCAGGGCTACGCGGGGATCAACGCACCACCCCAGCTGCGCCACCGCTATATCTTCGAGGACGTGCCCTGCAGCCTCGTCCCCATCGCCGAGTTCGGGCGGCAGTACGGTGTCGAGACCGCGACGATGCGCGCGATGATCCGGTTGGCGAACATCGTCCACGGCAAGGACTACTGGCGCGAGGGCCGCACGATGAAGAGCCTGGACATCGAGACGATGTCGGTGCAGGAGCTGCACCGCTACGTCGACACCGGTGAACGCTAGTCAAGCAATCGGTCCGACCGTGGGCGGGTCGGCTACCCGCCCGCATGCAGTTATGTAGGTCGGGAAGCTGTCCCGACCTTGGGCGGCTCGGCTAGCCGCCCTACATTAAGGGAGGTCAACGATGCGAATCCTTGCCGGAGCCTTAGCCGATTGCGTGCACGTCGCCGGCGTTCACCACTTCCTCGCGCTCGCCGAGCGGCTGGGCCACGAGGTCCGCTTCACCGGACCCGCGACCGACGTCGAGAGCTTTGCCGACCTGGCACGCGAGTTCCAACCCGACGTGATCGGCGTCAGCTACCGCCTCACACCCGAGACGGGGCGCCGGGCGCTCGCCGACTTTTGGTCGGTGATGCAGGCGGCGGGCCTCGCCGACCGCACCTTTGTTTTCGGGGGCACGCCGCCGGTCGCCGCCATCGCCCGCGAGATGCGCATCTTCGCCGCTGTCTTCGACGGGAGTGAACCAACCTCTGCTGTGATCCGCTATCTGCAAGGCGAACGCGACGAAACCGGGGAAACCTCTCCCCCACCGCAGCGCGCGCTCGACCGCATCCGCCGGAAGGCCCCCTACCCGCTCCTGCGCCACCACTTCGGGATCCCTGCCGAGACGATCGAGCCGACGCTCCAGGGCATCGCGCGCATCGCCGAGGCCGAGGTCCTCGACGTGATCTCGCTGGGGGCCGACCAGGACGCCCAGGCAAACCTCTTTCGCCCCGATCTCCAGGTCCCCGCCCGCAAGGGCGCGGGGGGCGTGCCCTTCCGCAGCGCAGCCGACCTGGAGGCTCTCTACGCCGCCTCACGCCGGGGCAACTATCCGCTCATGCGCTCCTACTCCGGAACGGCTGATCTGCTGCGCTACGCCGAGCTCCTGGTGCAGACGATCCACAACGCCTGGTGCGCCACCTCTCTCTTCTGGTTCAACGCGATGGACGGGCGGGGCCCGCTGGATCTCGAGGCCTCAATCCGCGAGCATCAGGCGCTCATGGCCTGGCACGGCGAACGTGACATTCCCGTCGAGGGTAACGAGCCCTATCATTGGGGCATGCGCGACGCGCCGGACGTCATCTCGGTCGCCGTCTCCTACCTCTATGCGCACAACGCGCGCGTAGCGGGCGTGCGCGACTACATCACGACCTACATGTTCGAAAGCCCACCGCAGCTCTCCAACACGATGGACCTGGCCAAGGCCCTGGCCCAGATCGAGGTCGCCGAGGCCGGCTTCACCGGGCCCGAAGACGCCGGCGACCGACGTATCTGGCGTCAGACGCGCACGGGCCTCCTGAGCTATCCCGTCGATGTCGCCCGGGCCCGAGCTCACCTCGCCGAGTCGGTCTACCTGCAGATGGCGCTGCGGCCCTCCATCGTTCACGTCGTCGGTTACTGCGAGGCCGACCACGCCGCCACGGCGGACGAGGTGATCGAATCGGCGACGATGGCCCAGCACGTGATCGACACCGCGATCGCGGGCCGGCCCGATATGACGCGCGACGCTCAGGTGCGCGAGCGGATCGACATCCTCGTCAGCGAGGCGCTCGTCTTGGTCGAGGCGATCCGCCGCCTCGGGGAGGGGACGAGCGACGATCCGCTGAGTGACCCGGCAACGCTGGCAAGGGCGGTCAGGGTGGGCCTGCTCGACAGCCCGCAGCTGCAGCACAATCCCTTTGCCCGTGGTGAGATCCGCACGCGTGCCGTCGGCGGCGCGATCGTTGCCGTGGATGACGCCGGGCGCCCGCTCAGCGAGCGTGTCCGGATCCGAGGCCTAGGGCTCGGGTAACCTCTCACTACCCCTACGCGATAAGGATGGTATCATGCCACTATGATTGGCGAGAGGAGGAGTATCACGAGTCACCATGCAACATCGCAGGACCCTAGGCCTAGTGGCCATCCTGATGGCGGTCGCCATCCTCGCCGCACCCAGTTCCTCCGTCCTGTCCGAGATCCGCGAGACCTTCGATGAGCCGATCGAGACCACGGATCTCTACCTAGCTTCGAAACCGAGTTGTACGTACCATACATCTCACGCCCGCTACGCGACCAAACCCCTCAGCGCCGCGGCGGCCTCGATCAAGCTGCGCCCTGCCGAGGTCAAACACGACGAGGACGCCTTCTGGGAGGCCCGCTACTGGATCTACCAGGGCCTCATATCCCAGGGCAGCGCCCCACTCTTCAACAGCAATGAGGGCTATCTGGAGGAGAGCGACGGCACACCGATCTGCTTGCTCCACGGGCGCAACGACGTGATCAACAACACGGAGCTGATCCTCGCCGTCGGGGACGATTACCCCGAGCTCCCGCCCACCCTGATTGCGGCAGCCATCGCGGAGCAGGCAAGCGACGTGGAGCGGGCCTTTGGCGTCGACATCTGGGAGCAGACCGCACTCGGGCTGCCCGGCAAAGAGGACATGTCGATCGGCATCGCGCAGCTGCGTCCCACGGAGGTCGTGTCCCTTGGTCTCGGCACGGTCGATCTCTTCGATCCCGAGATCGCGGTTCGCGGGATGTACGCCAAGCTGCGGGTCGCAGCCGAGCGCATCGATGCCCTGGAGTCAGCCGAGATGCCCCTCACCTTGACCGAGCGCTATATGCTGCTGTCCCTGGCGCAGAACCACCTGGGCACGGTGGATGAATACTTCGCGGTCAACGGCGACTGGAACGAGCTGATGGCGATGGACAACTACGCGCGCATCATGCGCTATTTCCTGGTGCACCTCGATTGGCTGCTGGAGACCGGCTGGGAGTTGCCGCCCGACATCGACCTCGAACGCTGGCGGCGCACCGTCTTCTCCGCGCCACGCAACCCGGAACCGCCCGAGCTCGGCCGGCGGTTCTAGGTTCGCCTCACTTGATGGTATACTGGCGCCGGAGGTGACATCTATGATATCCCATCGCAGCACACCTGACCCTGTCTATCAACGGCGCATCGAGGCCCTGCACGCGACCAAGAAGGAGCACACCGACCTCAAGGTCAAGCTCTACGGGCACTTCGACACCGACGACCACGGCTACATCCCCTGGACCGAGCCGATTCCCTTCGAGGTGATCCCCAACCATCCCTCGGGGGGCTGTTACGGCATGGCCTGCATCGGGCACAACTTCCGCCGCTGGTTGGAGGTCCACCCGCTCTACATCCACCCGGCAAGCTCGCTGGCGGGCGCCTGGGTCTATAAGGGCATCCCGGGCCTCGGCGGCTTTGACCTTGAGAGCGGGATGGGCGATCCCGACCGCAAGAAGGTCTCCAAACCCGTCGATGTGAGCTATCCCAAGAGCTGGAAGCCGGAGGATCGCCCCACGCACCTGTACGAGCTCCATCGCAAGTACAACACCTACAGCCCCGGCATCGGCAACAAGAACCACTTCGGGCCCGACATGCGCATCGGGCTGGAGCTAGGCTGGGGCGGTCTGCTGCGCAAGGTGCGCCACTTCCGCGAGCTCAACCACCCGCCGGACACCTCGTTCTATGACGGCGAGGAGGATCTCATCCTCGGCGTGCAGACCTGGATCCGGCGCCACGTGGAGCTGGCCCGCGAGATGGCTGCCGAGGAGAGCGATCCCAAGACGCGACAGAACCTGCTCGATATCGCCGAGGTCAACGAGTGGCTGATTGACGGCGCGCCGCGCACCTTCCGTGAGGCCTGCCAATTCCTGGTCTGGGCCCAGGACATCGACCGCATGTGGGCGCTGGGCGGCGCGCTGGGCCAGCTCGATGAACTGCTGTTGCCTTACTACGAAGCCGATATCGCCGCGGGACGCGAGACCGACGAGTCGATCATCTGGCATCTCTGCAGCCTCTTCTTCAATGATCCGCACTACTCGCAGATCGGGGGACAGGCGCCCGACGGTCACGACCTGACCAGCCGCATGTCCTTCCTGATCCTGGAGGCGATGCACCGCATCCGCATCCCGACCAACATCGCGCTGCGCGTTCACGAGGAGATGGATCAGGAGCTGTTGCGCCGCGCCCTGGAGTACATGGTCGAGGACGGCACCGGCGTGGACTTCGCCCTCTCGGGTGGCCTGGATGAGGGCTTCGCCAAGAACGGCTATCCCTTGGGGCTGGCCCGTATGCGGGCGAAGGTCGGCTGCAATTGGACCGCCCTGCCCGGCTTTGAGTACTCGATCCAGGATGGCACGCGCCTCTGCCTGGTCACGCCGCTCACGCTGGCGCTGGAGGAGCTGCTGGCCGACGAGCAGGCGCCCCGGGATATGGACGAGCTCTGGCGCCGCTATGCCGAGCATCTGGGCATCGTCGTCGAGGCGGTGAAGGTCGGCAAGGACATCCATATGGAGCGCCAGGCCGACAACTACACCGAGATCGTGCTCAACCTCTTCTGCCACGGCCCGATCGAGCGCGGGCTCGATGCCGCTGCCGGGGGTCTGGACATCATCGATCTGGCCTTCGACGGCGTCGGTTTGGCTACGGTTGCGGACTCCTTCGCCGCCATCGAGCAGCGCGTGGTTGAGGAGCAGCGTCTCACGTGGGAGCAGTTGATGGCCCACTTGGAGAACGACTTCGCCGACGCCGACGACGTGCGCATGATGTTACACAGCGTGCCGCGGTACGGCAGTGGCGGCTCCCGCGCCGACGGGTGGGCCGAGCGCATCGCCGCCCTGTGGACGCATCTGGTGCGCGATACACCGACGCCCAAAGGGCGCTACATCTGCATCCCCGGACTCTTCTCCCATGGCGGGACCAACAACTACGGCAAGCGCCTCGGGGCGACGCCCAACGGGCGTCACGCGGGTGCACCCGTGTCGCATAGCGCCGACCCGGACCCCGGCTTCCTGCCCGGTGGGGCTGTGGCGCTGACCGCCAAGGCGAATGCTGTTGCGTCGACGCAATCGGGTTGGGGCAACACCACGCCCCTCCAGGTCGAGCTCGACGGGAAACTGGTCAAGAGCATGGGAGGCATCGACGCGGTGATGGCCTTCGTCATGGCCCACAACCGCCAGGGCGGCACGCTCATCAACATGAATATGGTCTCTAAGGAGCAGGTGCTCGAAGCCCACGAGGATCCCTCGACCCATCCCGACCTGATGATCCGTGTGACCGGCTACAGCGCCTACTTCAACTCGCTCTCGCGAGAGTACCGGCAGCCCATCGTCGATCGCATCCTGGCGGAGAACTGACAGACCATGGTCGAAGGCATCATCACCGACATCCAACGCTTCTCGATCCACGACGGTCCGGGCATCCGCACCACGGTCTTTCTCAAGGGGTGCAATCAGCGCTGCTTCTGGTGCCACAATCCGGAGACGCTGAGCCCCAAGCCCGAACTGCAGCTCTATCTCGAGCGCTGCATCGCCTGCGGCGCCTGCTTCGAGCGCTGTCCCGAAGGCGCCCATACCCTGGTCGACGGCGAACACCACTTCGACCGCGACGTCTGCACCGGCTGTGGCGCGTGTGCCGAGACTTGCTATGCGCGCGCCCTGGTCCTGATCGGCGAGACGAAGAGCGCCGACGAGGTCGTCGAGACCGTCCTCAGGGATCGGGCCTTCTACGAGACCTCCGGCGGCGGCGTCACGCTCTCGGGCGGTGACCCCCTGCTCCAGCCCGCTTTCACTGAGGCGGTCCTCTCGCGCTGCCACGAGGCCGGGCTTCACACCGCCGTCGAGACCGCGGCGAACGTGCCTTGGGAGCGCATCGAGAAGATCCTGCCGGTCACCGACCTGGTCATGATGGACATCAAGCTGATGGACAGCGAGCGCCACCGCGAGGCGGTGGGCGTGCCCAACGAGCGCATTCTGGCCAACGCCCGGCGCCTCGGCGAGACCGGCAAGCCCCTGATCGTGCGCACGCCCGTCGTCCCGGGCATCAACGACGACGCGGATACCATCCGGGCCATCGCCGCCTTCGCGGCACGGCTGCCGAACCTCGTCAGCTACGAGCTGCTGCGCTTCCACGCGATGGCGACCAACAAGTACGACAGCCTGGGGATGATCTATCAGGCAGCCACCCTCACCGCACCGACCCAGGAGCACATGGCGGCTCTAGCCGAGGTTGCGCGCGGGTACGGCATCGAGGTTAGCCACTCGTAGGTCACGGAGTCCTTCCGGGCAGCTGACGCGACCGCTGCCCGGAAGGCGCTTCCCCCGTCCTGTGGGAGCGGGCTAGAGAGCGGCAATCACGTCGCGGAGCGACGCCCGCTCCAGGATAGTCGGGCGCACTTCGTCCTCGGCGGCGGGCCACCGGACCAGGCGGATCTCGCCGTCGACGAGCTCGATACCCGTGATGTCTCCATCGTCGTAACAGCAGCAGCCCGTGTTGAAATAGCAGGGCTTGGCAAAGACGACGCCCTCCGACTGGCGCTTGGCCTCCTGGGCCTCGGTCCGCGCCCATTCGAGGCGTGCTGCGAGCAGGGCCATGGCCTCCCGCTCCGCCGGACCGGGTGAGGGCCCCGCAGTCCTCTCCAAAGCAGCCAGCTCCGACGCCATCAGGTCGACCAGCGACTGGGAGCGGAAGACGGGGTTGTGCGTATGCCCGGCGATCAGCACCAGTTTCGGCTGCTGCTCCGCCCAAGCGTAGATCGCTCGGTTGAGCATATACCGCAGGTCCCAGCTGGTCGCCGGTGTATTGACACGGGCGTGGGTCAAGCGCTGGTAGTTGCGCCAGATATAGCGGATCACGAGCCTGGAGATCGGCGACCAGGCATCGCTCTTCCGGTCGCCGTGATGACCATGCACGAGGAGCATCCGGCCCAGAGGCGCCCCGTCGTCGGTTACGGTCAACAGGAGACCTTCGTAGGTCTGGAGCGGATCGCCCCCGTAGACAGGCTGCAGGAGCTCCTCGACCCGTTCGGGGTGCTGCCATTCATCGTCGTGGTTGCCCCACACGCGCCAATAGCGTCCCTGCAGGTGGTACGCGGCCTCGAGCTCGAAGGTCTCCCGGTAGTGGTGCAGGACGTCTCGGGGACGCTCCTCCCAGAGCTCCTCGGCGTCGCCGAGCAGCGCGAGCGTATGACCCAATCTGAAGTAGTAGGCAAGCGCGGCGCGATAGGCGGGTTCGGCGACGCGGAACTCATCTGCGGCGTTGCGGGCACCTCGATGGAGGTCGGAGAAGATGATCAGGCGGTCGGTATCCAGCTCAAAGCGCGACCGCGCGACCGTCGGCTCTGCCGCCACCGCACGACCCAGCACGCGGTCCAGGCCCTGTGCCACGCGGGAAGCCACAGCCCCTTCGGAGGTCAGCATCGTCGGTCCAATCCGGACATCTTGCCGTTGGGATCGCTCAGATGACCTGGAAGATCATCTTGACGCGCCCGAAGGCGACCTCATCGCCTTCGTAGAGCACGCGGCGCTCTCCCAACGCAAGCCGACTGCGGTTCACGAAGGTATGGTTGGTGCTGTTGAGGTCTTCAATCGCGAATCGCGATCCCTGCTGTGTGATGCGCGCGTGCCGGCGTGAGACCCCACCCTCGTCGCCACCGTGATCTGTGAGATCGATCTCGGGGAAGATCCCGTTGACGGGGTCCTGGCGCCCGACGATGATCTCGTCCCGACCCGGAGGAAAGGGTAACGAGGCGTTGGTCGCAGAGACCACGAACTTGCCCCTGATGAGCACCGGTGTGGGCGCCGCCGAGACGACCGGCTCATAGGTGGGCGCTGCATACCGCGTACGTGCCGGCTCCGCGTCCTGCACCACCTCATCGAATGGGGAAGGCAGCGAGGCAGCGACGCTGCTGCCCGCGGCATCCACCGCGCCCCACCCCGGCGGCTGCGCGGGCGGCGCCGCCGTCGGTTCCTGCGAGACCGGCGCGTCCGTGGGGGGCCAGTGTGCGGCGTTCGCTCGCGGCGGTACGTTGTCCCAAGCCTCAGGCGAGGGCGTTCTGACCACGGGGGCTCCACACATTTCGCAGAAACGACCTTCAGGCGGCAGTTCGGCGCCGCAGCTCGCACAATGCGGCGGTCCCTGGGCTGCGGCACGGGTCTCCGGTGCAGGGGGCACCGGCACCCCACGATGATCGAGAGTCGGCGCCTGGGGAACCTCGACGCTGTTGGGACGGGCACGCCCTCCGCCCATGGCGACCACCGTGGCCCCATAGCCGGTTTGGGCAGCAGGCAGCGCAGCCGCGTCACCGGGTCGGGCGGTCAACGCCGCGCCGCAGTTGGTGCAGAAAGGATCGCCTGCTACCGTCGTAGCGCCGCAGACGGGACACAGTGGCGCCGGAGGCGGTGTGGCGACAACGGTACGTCCCTGTTCGGCAGCGGGTCCAGGCGCCGACGTGGGCACCTGACCACGCAGCGGATGGCCACACTCATCACAGAAAGCAGCCTCATCGGGCTGCCAAGATCCGCAGTTCGCACAAACCGGCATCCTATCCTCCCTCCCTAGCTATCGCGGCGGCGCGGCGCGTCGGGCGACGCGACCCGGGTCGGTGGCTGCACCTGCGCTCGCCGCGTCTCCCCCTGCCCGGCCTCCTCACCGCTCAACATCCGCGTCGCGCCGCCCAGTCGCTTGAGGTGCAGCCGCGTCTGGCCCACCTCGATGATCGCGTCCGGCGGCAGCGGCTGACGTTGATGCGGCGGGATGACCACGCCGTTGACGCGCGTGCGGTTCGTGCTCCCCTCATCCTGGATGAAGAAGCGCCCGCCCTCCTCCATCAGGGTGAAGTGCGGGTTGGAGACGAAACTATCGTTCAGCGCGAAATCGTTGAACTGCGCCTCGCGGCCCACCTTGATGGGCTTGCCGGCGAGGCGTATCTCGCTGCCCATCCGCGGCCCCTGTACGACCACCAGCTTCGCGCTCACCGCAGCGGCGGCACCGCCGGCGCCCAGCAACTGCGTACCGCCCTTGATCGGCGCTCGAGGCGCCTGGCTCTCCACAACCTTGCGGTCCACCTGCTTGCGCGTGACGAGGACCAGCGCGACGACGACTAACAGACCCAACCCAAGCACAGCCACAACCGGCAGAATCCACCAGTTGGCGATCACGCTCGCGGTGACCTCCTCGGAAACCGTCTTGACCGTCGCCGGCTTGGCCTCCCAGACGATCTGCACATCGACCAGCTCGCTCTGCAGCGGCTCATCCAGGTAGGGATCGATCGCCCGCGCGCTGAGGGTGTAGGTCCGCGTCACCGGCTCGGACTCAGGGCTCACCAGCTCGGCGAGCTCCCACGTGAACGCGAAATCGGGCGCACCCGTGGCCACGCCGATACGCTGCTCGTTGGCGAAGTAGGAGACCTCCTCGGGCCAGCGTGGCGCGCCATCGCGCACGTCCACCCGGACCCCCAGGGCGAGCGACGTCGCCTCGAAGCTCTCCGCTGCCTCCGAATAGGCCACCACAATCGGCGCGTCCGTCGCAGACGCGTCCGTCGCAGCCCGCAGCACCAGACTCGGACGCTGCAATCGCGACGAGACCGTGGCAACATCGGTCGCCGCGCCCCCCGGGGTGCCCGAGACACGCACCTGAAGCTGGTGATCGCCCTGGGGACGGATGAGCGGGAAAGTGACGCGGTAAGCGCGGCGCTGGGACACGATCTCGCCGAAGCGCGCCACGACCTCCGCGCGCGACGCCGCATCGTCGGCGGCGTTGTGGACCAGATAGGTACCGCCGCTCTGCGCCGCCATCGCGTTGAGGCTGTCGGACTCCGCCGTCCTACCTGCCGCCGTCATCTGGAGGGCATAAATCAGGATATCGTGCTGTTTGGCCTGGGAGACGATGAGGGCCTCGTGCGACTCGTCGCTGAAACCACGGTCGATCCCGTCGGAAAAGACCAGGATCACCTTGCGGCGGTGTGTGAGCTTATCCTGGACCGACGGATCGGGGTTCGCAGCGATCCAGCCGATCGCCCGGTCGATGCCCTCGTAGAGCGGCGTCGTCTCGTCGACGACCTCGTTGGCGAGGGCGTCAAACGTGTTGCTGATCGCCACCGGATCGTAGTCGGTGAAGGGCACGAGCGGCGTCAGCCCGCCCGCCTCCTCGCCCCGTATACCGATCAGGGCGACCAGATCGGATGTGGGGCTGCCGTCGACCTGAAGCATCTCCAACAGCGCCCCCGCAAGGTCGACCGCGTTGCCGATGCGCGGATCGTTGCGGCGCGCGATACCCCCACGGTCGATCACCATCACCACCGCGAGGCCCTGCGTCTCCAGGCTGACCTGCGGCTCGACCGGCTCGCCCGAGATGCGCACCTCGAAGGCGTCGCTCTCCAGGCCCTCGATGACAGACCCCGTCGCACGGTCTACCACCGAGACATAGACGTGGGCGTTGGGGGGATCGGTGCGTGAATCCGGCGTGCCCAAAATCGCCACCACCGGCGGCTCATCGGCCTGCCCCGCGACCGGCAGGGCGCCGTGCACGCCGACCAACCCGCCTCCCATCGAGCCGAGGATGATCAGGCTCCAGATCCGCAGAGCGCGTCGCAATGGCATCTCGACCTCCTCTCACGCCTCACAGCATCCTAGACCGTCGACACCCCAGGCCTCCTCGCGCGGGAAAGCCTGCGGGGCGGTCGCCGCGACGGGCTACACAGCGACCGTCTGCACGATGATCGCCGTGATATTATCCTCGCCGCCGGCCTGCACCGCAGCCTCCACCAATCGGTCACATGCCTCCTGAGGTGAGACCGACGTGCGCCAGAGCTGGAAGAGCCGCTCATCGGTGACCATACCGCTGAGCCCATCAGAGCAGAGCAGGAGCGCCTCACCCACGGCGACGACCTCACCGAAGACATCCACCTCGACCTGCGGGCGGTCGCCGATAGCGCGCGTGATCACATTGCGCTGCGGGTGGTTCGCCGCCTCCAGCGCCGTGATCTGACCGGTTGCCAAGAGCCGCTCCACGAGCGAATGGTCGGTCGTCACGCGACGAATTGAGGTGCCATTCAGGTGATAGCAGCGGCTGTCGCCGACATTCGCGACGGTCGCCGCCAGGCCTCCGCTGGGCGAGGCCCCGTCCACCAACGCGGCGACGAGGGTCGTCCCCATCTCGGAGTCGGCGGCGCGACGCGCCTCGTAGACTGCGAGATTCGCAGCTTCAACCGCACCCATCAGCCACTCCGCTACGACCTGGAAGCCCTGTGAAGCAGCGTGCATCGGCGGCGGCTGACGCCGCACCAGCGACGCGATGACCTCGCATGCCATCTCACTTGCGACCTCCCCCGCGTCATAGCCCCCCATGCCGTCAGCGACCAGAAAGAGGCCCGACGTCATCGAGGACCTCCCAGCGTCTTGGCCGCCGAGGTCCAAGACGAGCAGACTATCCTCGTTCAACTCACGGACGGATCCGACGTCGGTCCGGTAACCGACCGCCAGGGCGAACCGCGGCGCCGGTCGCGCGTCGTTGAGGAAGGCCGCTAACCGCTGGCCGAAGATCTGCGCGGTGAGCGACTCTGGGTGTTGATGCGCTTCGGCCAGGAGCTGCCGCAGAGCATCGGGCAGATCCGGTTCAGCCCGGGGCTCTGTCGTGGCGGTGAGCAATCGCACGAGCGTCGCCGCCAAGCGGCGGACATCCTCGGCGAAGGCCGGCGTCGTCGCGCCGCGCTCCGCCGGGGGAATGAACGACACGGCGTCAAGGCCCGCCCACATCGCCCGCTCTCCATCGACTGCAATATGCCCCACGTCCACGGCGCGCACGGCGATCTGGTGCTGGTGCAGGTGGGCCATCGCCTCGGCCAGAGCGATGCCCCAGAGCACCACGACCTGCCACCCTTGCGGCAGCCCCAGCGACTGCACGAGAGGGGGCGAGAACTCCGGCATCACGCGATAGGCGCGTGGTGGGCCATAGGGGGCCTCCGAGAAGACGTCCAACGGCAACAGCAGGCCCGGATGCGCCAGCTGCATACTCAGCAGCCGGCGCTCGGTGGCGAACGCCTCGACATCACGACGCTCCTGCACCAGATAGCGCCGGGTCACCGCCTCGGTCGACGCGAGATCGGCCCCACAGGTGGCACAATAGCGCTCGCTCAACGCCTGAGCCGATGCCCGGCAGACAGGACACCGGC
>CAZYYC010000055.1:0-20746 GCA_964650935.1 uncultured Anaerolineales bacterium | reverse complement strand
GCAGTGGCAGTTGGTGATGGAGCACGTCCGCCGGCGTAGGCAGGTCCACGCAGAGCAGCTTCTGGGGGAGATCCCCGGCACCTTTGAGGTCGACCGTAGGAAGTTGATCGAAAGTGTAGGGCTGGCTGCCCAGGAAGCCTTGCAGACCTACGATCACGAAGGTGAGGCGTATCGGATCGCCCAGTTGCTCAAGAATGCCGTGGCGAACACAGCCTTAGTCGAGGTGGGCGCCGTGGGCCTGGGGACCCTGATCGCCGTGATTGCCTCCAGCAGCGCGCTGGATGTGACCGGGGTGCTTGCTGCGGGGGCGATGGCGGTGTTGGGACTCTTTGTGATCCCCAGTCGTCGCCGGCGACTCAAGGACGAACTGCGCGAGAAGATCGCCGAAGTGCGGCGAAACCTGATGGAGATCCTGACAGCTCAGTACGACGCCGAGGTCTCACGCAGTGTGAAAGAGATCGAGACCGCGATCTCTCCCTACAGCCGCTTCGTGCGCTCGCAACAGCAGCACTGGCATGCGATGGACGAAGAAATGGCTACGATTGAGGGGTGGCTCAAGCGCCAGGCCTCGGAGGTCCGCGCTCTGTAGCCGCCCAACCCACTACCAACCCCGGCAACCCAAGCCAACCACAACCGACACTTATCCCAACCGTTTTCGAGCCTCCTCCGCGCTAGAGTTAACCTGCCTGTCTGTCGGTGATGCCGTGCCGTCAGCCCGCCGGTGTCTTGCGCAGTCTGGAGGTAAACATATGTTGGGTGATCATCGTCATATTCTGGTGCCTTTGGATGGCTCCGCCCTGGCGGAGTGTGTCCTCCCGCACGCTGTAGCCGTATCGCGCGCCTTTGCTGCGCCGATCACACTGCTGCGCGTGCTGGAGCGTGAGCAGGATTGCGGTGAGGACCTCGCCGCCGATCCGCTGAGTTGGCAGATCCATAGGGCTGAGGCCGAAGCGTACCTGATCGACGTCGCGGCCAGACTGCGCGCGCTGGACCTGGACGTGGTCATCAGAATCGCGGAGGGCCTACCCGCCGAGCAGATCATTGATTTCGTGGATAGATCACGCGCCGGTGAGCACGTGATCGGTATGATTGTTCTCAGCAGTCATGGCAGCAGTGGCCTGAGTGAGTGGAACATCAGCGGTGTGGTCCAGAAGGTGATCCTCCGGGCCTACGTGCCCGTGCTGATCGTGCGGGCCTATCAGCCGCCCGCGTCCGGGCTTGATGACCTGCGTTATCGCAGTCTGATGATGCCGTTGGACGGTTCACAGCGCGCCGAGTGCGTGTTACCGTTGGCCCTCACGATTGCGCAGCATCATGGAGCTCAGATCCTGGCGACGCATGTGGTGGCACGTCCCGAGGTGCCGCGGCGTGTACCGCTTACGGTCGACGAGCGTGAGCTGATCGAGCGTCTCGTCGCGCTCAACCGCGAGGAGGCAGCGCGTTATCTTGAGGCATTGAGCGGGCGACTGCCCTGTCCGGTTGAGACACGGCTGCTTGTGGACGATAGCCCTGCCGCTGCGCTGCAACGGCTCTCCACGGAGGCGCCCGTTGATCTCGTGCTGCTCAGTGCTCACGGCTATTCGGGAAGCGCCCAATGGCCCTATGGGAGTGTGGCGCTCAACTTCATTGCCTATGGCACGACACCGTTATTGATGGTTCAGGATCTGGCGGAGCTTGATGCCCGCCGATCCGAAGCTGGGGTGGCTGCCGGCGAGTCCAAGGGGCACTAGACATGCCCTTGCGTCAGGAAGGCCTTACCGGGCGCTACCTCGCATCGCGGCGATCGGACCTGAAGGCATCACCCTTGGCGGTTCTTCAGGAGCGCGCCTCCCTACTTCAGGAAGCCTACGAATACTTCAGGCGCCAATCGGCAGAGGAAGCGTTACTCTCGCCGGCAGCCGAATGGCTGTTGGACAACTTCCACCTGGTCCGGGAGACGCTGCGGCAGATCCGGGAGGATATGCCGACCGACTACTACCTTGAGCTGCCCAAGCTCGATGCCACGCAACTCGAGGGGTATCCTCGTGTCTATGCCCTGATGCGCGAGGCGGTTGCCAAGGCCGATGCGTTGCTCAATATAGTGGAGGTACAGCGCTTCATCCATGACTACCAGGGAGCGGATGTAACCTCTGCGATGGAAGTGCTCACAATCGGTGAGCTCTGGGCGATTCCCACGATGTTGCGCGTGGTCTTATTGGACCTTCTCGTGGCTACCGTCGCGAAGATCTCTCACCTCCCGCTTGCGGAGGCCCCGCTCCCATTGCGAGCGATTGGTCTCGACACCGATCTCTCCGATGATCTCATCGTTGCTCATTGTATCCGCAGCTTGCGCGTGTTGGCGAACCAGGACTGGGAGACCTTCTTCGAGCAAGTGAGCCCCGTCGATGCTGTGCTGCGCGAGGACCCCGCCGGCGCTTACCGTGAGATGACCTTCAAGTCCCGCGATCAGTACCGGGGGATCGTGGAGCGGCTGGCTCGCCGCTCCGGTCATAGCGAGGTGCAGGTGGCGCAGGCCGTGGTCAGGCTCGCCGAAGCAGCCGCTGACCCTGACTCAGAGACAGCCCATGTGGGCTACTATCTGCTCGGGCCGGGCGTGTCGCGGCTTGAAGAGGCGTTAGCCTATCGTCCTGCGGCGGTTGAGCGTCTGGGGCGTTGGGCTATGCATCATGCAACCCCACTCTATCTCGCTGCCATTGCGCTCATCACGTTGTTCGTGGCTGTAGGGCTGACCGCCTATGCAGCGGCAATGGGAGGAGCCGGTTGGGCCATCGGCTTAACGCTGCTGCTGGCGTTGGTCCCGGCCTCGATGATCGCTGTGAACCTGGTCCAGGCTGCGGTCACGTCTATGGTACCTCCGCGCCTGTTGCCCCGGTTGGAGCTTGATGACGGTGTGCCCGAGGTCTACAAGAGCTTGGTTGTGATCCCGGCCCTGCTCAGCGCACCGGATGAAGTCGATTTCCTGATCGGGCAGCTTGAGCAGCACTACCTGAGTCATGTCAGGGGCGCCTCACTCCACCTGCGCTTTGCCTTGCTCACGGATTTCGCCGATGCTCCCCAGGCTGAGATGGATGAAGATGAGGCGTTATTGGCGCGAGCTCGGGACGGTATCGAGGCGTTGAATGATAGATATCGTCATGAGGGCGCAGCGCCGTTCCTCCTGCTTCACCGCCCGCGCGAGTGGAACCCCAAGGAAGGAGTATGGATGGGGTGGGAACGTAAGCGCGGTAAGTTGATGGAGCTCAATCGGCTGCTGCTGGGGGGCGATGCAACAGCCTCCGGGTATACGACGCAGGTTGGTGATGTAGCTGCGTTGGTCGGTACGCGTTACGTTATCACGCTCGATGCCGATACGGTGATGCCGCATGGAAGTGCTGCACGTCTGATCGGTACACTGGCCCATCCGCTCAACCGCGCGCGGTTCGATCCTGAGACGGGACGCGTGGTCGCCGGCTATACTGTGCTCCAGCCTCGGACTGAGGTCCAGCCAACCAGTGTCGTCGCGACGCCCTTCACCCGCATCTTTGCCGGGGATGTGGGCTTGGATCTCTACACACTTGCCGTTTCCGATGTCTATCAGGATCTCTTTGGCGAGGGTATCTACGTCGGCAAGGGCGTCTACGACGTGGCGGCTTTTCACCAAAGCCTTGAGGGGCGTGTGCCCGAGAACGCACTGCTCAGCCACGACCTCTTTGAGGGTATCCATGGGCGTGCGGCCCTGGTGACCGATATTGTGCTCTATGAGGACTATCCTCCCGGCTATCTCACGTATGCACACCGGCAGCATCGATGGGTCAGAGGTGATTGGCAGCTTCTGCCGTGGCTGTTGTCCCGTGTCCCGGTGGAGGTCGAGGGCGAGACGGCGCCCAATCGGCTCTCCGCGCCGGATCGTTGGAAGATCTTCGATAACCTGCGGCGCAGCCTGCGTACACCTGCGCTCCTGGCGCTCTTCGTCGCGGGATGGCTGCTGCTGCCCGGATCGACCTGGGTGTGGACCTTCCTGGCGTTGGTGGTCTCGGTCACGCCCGTGCTCGTGGGCCTTTTGACCGCGCTCACCCGCGTGCAACGTCAGTCGGATTCGGGTGGAACCTTGTCCGTGCTCAAGTCGCAGTGGGCATCATTGCGGATGGGGATCGCGCGCTGGGGTTTGTCGCTCGTGTTCCTGCCCTATGAAGCGGTTTTGATGGTAGATGGCATTGTCACGACACTCGTGCGTCTCCTCATCAGCCATAAGCGGATGCTGCAGTGGACGACGTCAGCGCATACGGTGCGCATTTTCGGGCGGCGGCGTAAGGTGGGCTTGGTATGGCGACAGATGATGGTGGCGCCGCTGCTCTCGTTGGTGTTGGCCGGGCTGGCCATCCTTGCCGTGTCCCTCGGTGTCGCAGAGCCAGGGACGCTGAGGGTCGCGTCCCCACTGCTCCTGCTTTGGTTCGTCTCGCCCCAGATCGCAGTCTGGATCAGCTGCCCTGCGCGCCACGATGCCTCAGAGCTGACGGTCGCTCAGCGCAACATGCTGCGCCGACTGGCGCGGCGGACGTGGTACTATTTTGAGCGCTATGTGGGACCGGATGATCATTGGTTGCCGCCGGATCATTTTCAGGAGGATCCTCGCGGCCTGGTGGCGCATCGCACCTCCCCCACCAATATCGGGCTGATGCTGCTCTCCACGCTGGCGGCTTACGATCTGGGATATCTCGGTTCTCTGACCCTCTTGGTGCGACTTCGCTCCGCCTTCGACAGCATGCAGAGCCTTGAGCGCTACCGTGGTCACTTCCTGAACTGGTACGAGACGCAGGGGCTGAGCACGCTTGATCCGCGCTATGTCTCCACGGTCGACAGCGGCAATCTCGCCGCGATGTTGCTGACCCTCAAGGAGGGCCTGAGAGAACTCCTGCAGATGCCGATCCTGCGCGCGGAGCGCTGGGAGGGCCTACGCGACACGTTGGGCGTGCTTAGTGAGGTGCTTGCCGATGCCTTCATCGATCCTGGGTCGGCTGTGGTCGAGGAAGAGCTCTCCGCCGGGCAGGTGGGTCGGATCGAGGCAGCGATAGCAGCGCTCCAGGCGCACCTTGCGCAGATCCGCCGGCAGGTCCGGTCCGTGCGCCGCGCGCCGGAGGAGGCGCCCGCGATGCTCAATGAACTCAGCACCGAGGGCGTGCAGACATTGCATCGGCTGATCACGGAACTGCTCGAGGTCGGTGTCGATGCGCTGCCGCTTGAGTTATTGCAGGGATTGCGGCTCTGGGTGGGGAGGCTGCATTATCACCTCGAGAACATGCGCGAGGAGGTGGATTTGCTGGCGGCTTGGTTGCTGCCGCTGCAGACGCCGCCCATGCTCCTGGAAGGGTCGGACCGGGACACGCCGATCGGGGAGGCTTGGCGGTCGCTCCGTAGCTTGTTACCTGCAGCGCCACAGTTGCAGGAGGTCCCTGAAGTGTGCGACGAGGCGCGCTTGGCGCTGGAGCGGTTGCTGGCAGTTCTGCCCGCAGACGACGCCGAACCGGAGATTGCCGAGGCACGCCAGTGGTCTCGTGATCTGCTGGAGCAATTGGGCGTGTCGCGCCAGCGTGCTATGAGCCTGCTGATCGGTATACGTGGTCTGGTGGCTCAAGCCGAGTCGTTCGTCGATGAGATGGAGTTCGGCTTCCTCTACGATGCACGGCGGCACATCTTCTACCTGGGATATCGCGTGGATGCTGAGGAGCTCGACACGAACCACTATGACCTGCTGGCCTCCGAGGCACGGACGGCGAGCCTGGTGGCTATAGCCAAGGGAGATGTGCCTGTGCGCCACTGGCTGCACCTGGCGCGTCCCTTGGGGCAGGTGGGCGACCGGTCCGTGCTGCTCTCGTGGAACGGCAGCATGTTCGAGTATCTGATGCCCGAGCTGTTGACTCGTTCCTACGAAAGCACGCTGCTGGCCCACTCCAACCTCGCTGTGGTGGAGCGCCAGATCGCCTATGCTCGCGAACGGGGTGTCCCGTGGGGTGTATCGGAGTCGGGCTACTATCGCTTCGATGCGGCGATGAACTACCAGTATCGTGGCTTTGGGGTACCGGGCCTGGGTCGTAAGCGTGGCCTTGCGGAGGATCTTGTGATTGCTCCGTATGCCTCATTGCTCGCCGTGGGGATCGCTCCCCAAGCCGTGCTCGACAATATGGAGGCCCTGACAGCGTTGGGTGTGCTGGGCCACGCAGGATTCTATGAGGCCATCGATTACACGACCTCTCGCCTGCCGCTTGGTCGCAAATACGCGATTGTCCGATCGTATATGGTTCACCATCAGGGAATGGCCCTGTTGGCCTTAGCTAATGCGTTGCGCGCGCCTCAGACGACGTTCGTGGATCGTTTCCATCGCGATGCGCGCATTCGGAGTATTGAGTTGTTGCTCCAGGAGCGCATCCCCGCCGAACTATCGCCCGAGGCCGGGACCGAGGATCTCGAGGAGGTTCCCGAGCCTGCGGATCGTGCGCCTGAGGAGGATCTCTTGCCATGGGAGGTCACGCTGGAGACGACCTTGCCGCGGGCACACTATCTATCGAACGGGGAGTATGGGGTTCTGTTGACCGCGAGTGGCGGCGGCTACAGTCAGTGGCGCGACATAGCCGTGACGCGATGGCATCCCGACACCACGCGCGATGCCTGGGGCACGTGGATCTACGCACAGGATCTGGAGTCCGGATCGTTCTGGTCGGTGACCGAACAACCCACGACGGTCGTTGATGGTCGATACCGCGTCGCAGACGACATCCGCGTGCGTTTCTTCCCTCATCAGGTGGCCTATCATCGCGAAGTCGGAGATCTGGCCTTCCAGATGGATGTAACCGTGGCGTCGGACGATCCTGTCGAGATCCGGCGGGTCGCGATCACTAATCGTGGTGACGCCCCGCGACACCTGCGGTTGGCCAGTTATGGGGAGGTCGTGTTGGCGCCTCAGTCCGCTGCGCGCCGCCATCCGACCTTCAACAAGATGTTCATCGAGAGCGACTACGTGGTAGATCGTGCATCGTCGCCGGCGCTGCCGATGCTGCTCTTCCGCCGCCGGCCCCGCTCGTCGGATGAATCCCCGCCTTTTGTGGGGCACGCCCTGGTGCGAGGCGAAGGGCTGACGTCGGAGGCCGTGTCGTACGAGACCGACCGGGCGCGCTTTCTGGGGCGCGGGGGAGACCCGGGATCTCCTCGGGTGTTGGCGCAGCGAGACGCACTCTCCGGCACGACGGGCGCGACGCTGGATCCGGTCATGGTCCTCGCTCAGGAGATCACCGTGCCGCGACACGAGACGGTGGAGCTGGTCTACCTGAGCGCCGCAGGTCCGTCGCGTCAGGCGGTCCAAGACGCGCTGGTGCGCTACGGTGGGCCGGCGCAGGTGGCACGGGCCTTTGACGCGGCGCGCGCCCGCAGTGAGCTGGAGCTCCGTGCTTTGGGGCTCGACAGCGCGGCCCTTGCGGAGATTCAGCTGCTGCTATCCTCCCTGCTTTACCCTCATCCGGCGATGCGTGCCGGTCAGGAGACCCTCGCCGCTAACCGGCAGGGGCAATCGGGCCTGTGGCCCTACGCGATCTCCGGTGATTATCCCATCCTTCTTCTGAGGCTGGAGCGCCAGGAGGATCTGGCCCTGGTTCGCGAGGCGCTTCGTGCGCATGCGTACTGGCGGCGGCGAGGCCTGAAGATCGATGTTGTGCTCTTCAACGAACGGGATGTGGGCTATGAACAGGCGCTCAATGAGCAGTTGATGCGGTTGCTGCATCGGACGCAGAGCGACACGTGGCTGGGCGTGCGAGGTGGTCTCTTCGTGATCAATGCCGGGCAGCTGGAGACCTCTGCCCGCACCCTGTTGCTCGCTTCGGCGCGCGTGGTGTTGTCCGGAGAGGCGGGATCGCTGGCTCAGCAGTTGGATTCGTTGCGGCAGCGTCCGGCTTGGCTTCCGGCTCTCTATGCAGCAGAGTCTGGGGTGGCCCGCCGAGAGGTGGACGCGCACGATGTACCCTTGGCACCGGTCTCGCGACCCGACCACCTCCTATTCGACAACGGCTATGGTGGCTTCAGCGAAGATGGACGCGCATATCTCATCTACTTGGCGAACGGTGACCATGCGGGTGCCGAACGGGCTACTACGCCTGCACCTTGGATCAACGTCGTGGCGAATGAGACCTTTGGGTTCCTTGTCTCAGAACGTGGAGGGGGCAACACCTGGGCCGGGAACAGCGGAGAGAATCGATTGACGCCCTGGCACAACGATCCGGTTTCAGATCCTCCCGGAGAGGTCCTCTATTTGCGGGACGAGGAGACGACCGAGGTCTGGACGCCGACCCCGGCGCCCGCGGGTGAGGACACGCCCTATCTGGTCCGCCACGAGCCGGGTCGCACGACCTTTACCCATCACAGCCATGGATTGAAGCAGACCGTTCGGCTTTTCGTCGCGCCCGATGCGCCGGTGAAGTTCATACGTCTGCGGTTGGAGAACGTTTGGGAGCGTCCGCGTAGGATCACGGCGACCTATTACGCTGAGTGGGTGCTCGGTGTTGATCGGGATACGACACAGCAGTATGTGGTCTCCGAATATGACGATGATATGGGGGCGTTGTTAGCACGTAATGCCTACAGCGCCGAGTTCGGTGCCAGTGTAGCGTTTCTGGCTGCGGATCGCCGACCTCATGGGTTGACCGCTGACCGGACCGAGTTCCTGGGGGAGCGGGGTGACCTACGCCATCCGGCGGCGTTGGGCCGGGTGGGGTTGTCGGGTCAAGTGCGGCCCGGATTGGATCCCTGTGCGGCGCTTCAGGTACACGTGGATCTGGAGCCCGGCGAGATGCGTGAAGTGACGTTTATCCTGGGCGAGGGCACGAACCGCGAGGCGGCTCTTGAGTTAGTTCGGCGCTTCCGGGATGCCTCCGATTCCGTGGAGGATGCTGCACTGGCATTCTGGGATGAGGTGCTGGACACGATCACGGTGGAGACACCTGATATGGCGATGAATGTGGGGCTGCGTTGGGCTCTCTATCAGGCGTTGTCATGCCGTATCTGGGGTCGATCGGCGTTCTATCAATCCAGCGGCGCCTTCGGCTTCCGAGATCAGCTCCAGGATGTGATGGCCCTTCTCCATGCACGCCCTGATGTGGTGCGGGCTCATATCCTGCGGGCGGCTGCGCATCAGTTTGAGGCGGGCGATGTGCTGCACTGGTGGCATCCACCCTCGGGACGTGGGGTGCGTACCCGCATCTCTGATGATCTACTGTGGTTGCCCTATGTGACGGCAGAGTATGTGGAAGCGACCGGCGACCGAGCGATTTTGGAGGAGAAGATTCCCTTCCGCCAGGGAGAGCCTCTTGACACGGATGAGGAGGAACGCTATGGGCACTACAGCGTGACCGAAGCCACGCATACCCTCTACGAACACTGTCTTCGCGCAGTCGAGGCCGGCAGTACGTCCGGCCCTCATGGGCTCCCTCTGATGGGCGGGGGCGACTGGAACGACGGTATGAACCGGGTGGGAATTCGCGGGCGTGGCGAGAGCGTCTGGCTGGGGTGGTTTCTCTATACGGCGCTGCAGCGCTTTGCCCGGCTGTGCGAGGTGCGTGAGGATACCGAGAAGGCGCAGGTGCTGCGAGAGCGCGCCGAAGCGCTGCGTGAGGCACTCGCGGCTGAGGCGTGGGACGGTGACTGGTATCGACGCGCCTACTACGATGACGGCACACCTCTGGGGTCCGCTCGGAATCAGGAATGCAGGATTGACTCGATCGCCCAGTCATGGGCTGTGCTCTCTGGAGCCGGTGAGCCGAGGCAGGCGGCAGCAGCCATGGAGGCGGTGAATGCACACCTCGTCCGTGAACAAGAAGGGCTGGTGCTGCTCTTCACGCCACCGTTTGACAAGACGCCGCACGATCCCGGCTACATCAAGGGCTATCCGCCGGGCATCCGTGAGAACGGCGGACAGTACACGCATGCAGCGCTTTGGACCGCCTGGGCCTTCGCCGAACTGGGCGAGGGCGACCGCGCGATGGCGCTCTTCCGGATGCTTAATCCCATCAACCACAGCCGGTCGCGTGATCAGGCCGAGCGCTACGGTGTGGAACCTTACGTCATCGCTGCGGATATCTACAGCCAACCTCCCTATGTGGGGCGGGGTGGCTGGACGTGGTACACAGGGTCATCGGCCTGGTTCTATCGCCTGGGCATCGAGGCTATCCTGGGCATCAGCCGCGAGGGCACGTCGCTGCGGATAGATCCGGTGATCCCGCAGGACTGGGAGGGATTCACTTTCACCTATCGCTATGGCAGCAGTGTCTACCACGTGGAGGTGGACAGCCCCAAGGGCGCCAGCCACGGAGCCACAACGATCGCGCTGGATGGACAGACCCTCCCCGAGCAGGTAATCCCGCTCGTCGATGACGGGAAAGACCATGGCGTGCGGGTGGTGGTCGCTAGCTGAGGTCCCTTCCTTTGCCCGAGTCGCTGATCATCACCAGGTCCTCCGGATAGGGGGCGAAGAAAGTCTGGCGCGCCAGGTAGGGTTCCTCGAAGCGGATCACCCATGCTCCGATGAGGCTCGCGGGCACGCTGAGGGGCACTTTCTTGTCGCGATACTTCTCCAGCGTGTCGAGGAAGAAGGCCTTTTCGGCCGCTGCCAGCTTGTCGGAGAAGTAGCCGAGCGCGTGCATCAGGACGTTGATCCCCGTCGTGCGCCGCGGCGGTCGCGCCAGCGCCTGCCGGAGGTGCTGCTCGTAGGCTGCGATGACGGTAGGCACCGGCTGTTTCTGGGGATTGGCGACGAGCGGTCCCATCAATCGTAGCTGCCGCTCGTTGTAGGCCATCAGCAGCAGCTTATTGTCGCTGTGAAAGCGCACCAACTCGCGCATCGTACCGGCGTCCTTGACCGTGCGGAAATCGGCGAGAGTGAAGAGTGCGGTGAGGAAGTGCTCGCGGATCGAGAAGTTAGTCAGGCGCCCCTCCTCCTCGACCGGCAGGTGTGGGTATCGCTCCAGGACCAGGCCTCCGAAAATGCCCGCGCCCTTCTGAGCGACCGCCGCGCCATGCTCGATGCCGCGGTAGTGGCGCACATCCTTGATGCCGCATGAGGGCGAGCGTCCCTTGAGGAGGAAGCCGTCGACTGTTTCCAAAGAGGCTAGATGTTCTTCAGCAAAGGAGCTCATCTGCTTGGTCACGTCGAGCTCCGTCGAGGGTTGAACGAGATGTGGCTCATCGTCGACCAGAACGATGCGGATAGGGTCGCGTGGTACGCCCAGACCTATCTCGACCTCGGGGCAGACCGGCAGGTAGGTCACGTGGGGCTCAAGCTGCTGTACGAACGCGTCCGGGATGGTGACGCCGTTCCAGCGGCAGGCCTCGAATCCCAAACAACGGCTGACGACAACAGTAGGGTGATGGAATGTCCTCATCTTGGCCTCCGGGCTAGCAAGATCGCGCTGCTACGTCCATCCAGTGAGTACCTAGGGAGGTCCACACGAATCCCCCTGCCGGGCTGGGCGAGGTCATCGGGCGCTCGCAGGGCGGTGTCGATAGCTCTGTGCCACCGTCGTCCGTCGGTTAAGCCCGGTAGAATAAAGGAGACCGGTTCGGTTGCCGCGTTGAAGATCAGGAAGAGATCCGGTCCCAGATCACGACCATAGACGTGACAGCCAAGGCATTTCGCCAGGCGGTCAGCCCAATCGGGCGTTTCCCCGGCAGGATTGCTCCAACGTACATCGGCAGGTGTGTAGAAGGTGTCCCGGCGAAGCACGGGGTGATCACGCCGGAAGGCGATCATCCCGCGCGTGAAACGCTGGATCTCGGCATGGCGCTCTCTGAGGCGCCAGTCGACCCAACTGATCTCGTTATCCTGACAATACGCGTTGTTGTTGCCCTGCTGTGTGCGGCGGAACTCATCGCCCCCGAGCAGCATCGGCACGCCACGCGAGATGAAGAGCGTCAACAGCATGTTCTTGATTTGTCGCCGCCGCACATCCTCAATCCTGGGGTCATCCGTCGGCCCTTCGACGCCGTAGTTGGCGCTGAAGTTCTCGTCCATGCCGTCGCGGTTCTGCTCGCCGTTGGCCTCGTTGTGCTTGCGAGCGTAGCTGACGAGGTCGTTGAGGGTGAAGCCGTCGTGGCTGGTGATGAAGTTGATGCTGTTCTGCGGGCCTTTGCCGGAGCCACGGTAGATGTCCTCGCTGCCGCAGATGCGACTGGCGAAGACGCCGACCATCCCGTCATCTCCCCGCCAGAAGCGTCGTACGTCATCCCGATACCGTCCGTTCCATTCTGCCCAGCGGCGTTCTGAGAAGCTCCCCACTTGATAGGCGCCCCCGGCATCCCACGCTTCGGCGATGATCTTGATTTCGCGCAGGATCGGATCCTCAGCGATCACCTCGAGGAGCGGCGGATTATCGAGCAGGTTGCCGTGGCGATCCCGGCCCAGCACGGACGCCAGATCGAAGCGCACGCCGTCGATGCGCATGTAGGTCACCCAGGTCCTCAACACATTGAGGATGAAACCTCGCACGACGGGATGGTTGGCATTGAGGGTGTTGCCGGTGCCCGTGTAGTCCCTGTAGACGCTGCGATCGTTCTGATCGAGCATGTAATAGATGCTGTTGTCGAACCCACGCAGTGAAAAGGTCGGCCCCCCGGCATTGCCCTCAGCTGTGTGGTTGAGGACCAGGTCGACGATGATCTCGATGCCGGCGCGATGATAGGCATCGACCAGCTCGAGAAACTCCTGCATCTGATGTCCCTCTCTCCCGAGGCTGCAGTAGCTGCCCTCTGGGGCGATGAAGCCGACAGGATCGTAGCCCCAGTAGTTGCGTAGGGGAGCGCCGGTCAGTGGATTGTGGCGCAGGATGGTGGTTTCATTGAACTCCTGCACGGGCATAAGCTCGAGCGCCGTGATGCCGAGGTCGACGAAATAGGGTAGCTTCTCGATCAAGCCACGGTAGGTGCCGGGGTGATTGGCGCCGCTGCTGGGATGAACGGTGGCACCTCGGACATGGGTCTCATAGATGATGGTGTCGGTCCAGGGCACCGGCGGAAGATCGCCATGCCAACGGAAGTGATCGTGGGCGATGATGCTCTTGGGCATAACCGCGGCATTGCTCTTGGCTGGAGCGAGGCTCTGCTGGGGTGCTTCTGGTGTCAGTATGTCCTCGAAGCGCCAGGGTCGATTGCTGATGGCGGTGGCGAAGGGGTCAATCAGCAAGCGCCGGGCATCAAACCGATGCCCCGCTGCGGGTTCATAGGGGCCGGCAACGCGGTAGGCATAGCGCTGACCGGCGCCGATATCCCGCACCCAGACGTGCCAGATATCGCCGGTGCGATGATGGGGCGCGGTGAGCTCGATGGTGCGGATCGGATCGACCTCATCCTCATCATCGTAGAGCTCCAGCCAGACCCGGGCCGCGTGGCGGCTGAAGACGGCGAAGTTCGCGCCGTCATGGGTAAGCTCGACTCCCAGGGGCAGCGGTGAGCCCGGCTGGACGTCGTTTGTGTCAGATACGGTGTGCAGATAATCGAGATAACCACGTGTGTTCAAATAGGTCCTCGGTTCTCGCTCAAGCCGGCGCTGATGTCACGCGCAGCAGGCGGAGGGCGCCGATCGCGTCGGCGGTGTGCAGCGGGAGCTCAAGATCGTACGTGTAACCTTCGCAGCCGCCGGTATCGATGACCTCAGCCGGTGTATACTCCCCTGTGAAGGGATTCACCCACTCGGCGGGTCCGCGCGTCGCAATCGTGATTTGCGTCTGGAGTGGTGCCAGGCCTTCGTTCCACAGGATATAGGTGTGCTCGTCGCCCTGGGTGACGTGACGATAGCGCAGGTCCGGCGCGGGGGGATCGGCGACAAGATCAGGGCGGACGCATCGATCGAGAGCTGCGATGAGCGCTGTGGCGGTGTTCACGCTGACCGTGCCCGCCGGTAGCTCGTAGGGTACTTGGGCGCTGCCGGCCCAGTGAATCAGACGGCCGGCCCGCGCCAGTCCCTCGACGATGGGCCGCGCGCGCTCGGGCAGGATCTGAAGGCCGTCGATGACGGCAACCTCATAGTGCATACCGGCGATGTGGAGGCCATCGATAGGGGGCTGCGGGGTCACCGGGTCCTCCCAAAGGTGGCGGAGCTCTAGATAATTGAAGTCGCGTTGATGCTGGAAACAGACTTTCGCTGCTGACCACGGCAGATTGACGGCATCGGTCAGGATGGCGACGCGGCAGATATGGGTGCTCTCGGCATTGAGCCAGCACATCCGGCGGCAATAGTCGGCAAAGGCCCTGTAGGTGTCCCACCAGGGGCTATGGGGGCCTACCTGGGGTGGGCGCTCATCCCGGCGCGGTCCGCGTACCGAGTAGTAGAAGGCGTGGGGGGTGAGTTGGTTAACGCCGCGGACGAAGCACCAGTCGACCAACCACTTCATCTCCTCCCACGTGAACTGGTGGCCATAAGCGCCGAAGCACTCATTCGTGTTGCGACGACGCCCCAGATGTAGCGCCGCCGAGGCGCTGCACTTGCCTTGGGTGGACTCGGGTCCTTCCAGGGCTGTGGGGCCGGGCAGTACCCAGCGCCAGACGAGGTCTTGACCCGGGATGTGGAAGTAGCGCTGCAGACCGATCTCATCGCCGCGCGCCGGATGTCCGGTCAGGGCGATACCGTGAGTCTCGCACCAGTCGTGGAGCTGACGGTAGTAGGTCCGCTCCAGGCGGTGGTCGAGCGCGCGTTGGTAGTCCTCGCGGTAACGCTGTGCGTCGGGCTCATCATCGTACCAGAGCGCGGGTAGATGAGGGGTGAAATCATAGCCCAAGAAGCGGCGCACATGGGTTAGGATGCCGGTTGTGCCGGGAACGACGTCCCGCTCGCGAGGACGTCCCAGAAGGCCGGGCTCGTCGGTGAAGATCGCGCGAATGGTGGTGCCGAAATCGGCGCCCAGTACCTCAGCATAGCGGTCGTAGACCAGGTGAATGAAGGTGGCGACGGCGTCCGGATTCAGGAGATCGGCGGCGGGTGGCTCGTCCTCCTCAGGCCCTTCGCCGATGTAGTGGAGCCCGCGAATGACGGCGTCGACCGGTCGATCGATGACGGCGATTCGACGTCCGTTGTGCCGCGTGACGATGGCGACCAAGGTCTGATCGGGGGCGAGCGGCGGTGGTGTGGCGCCATCCAGTTCGATACGGGATAGGCAGCGGCACCGGTAGGCGGGATCGGTCGCGGCGACCTGGCCCGATGAGGATCCCGAAGGGTACATCCCCTCATCATAGAGGATGACGAACATATCCCGTCGACGCGCTTCGTCGACGGCGACACGCATCAAGTGCATCATCCGGTCGGACATCCACCCGATGTCACGCGGCAGACCGACGCGCGGATGGATGACGAAACCGTAGACGCCGTGGGACTCGAAATCAGCGATCTGCCTGAGGAGCTCGACTTCGTCAAGGTCGTCGTTCCAGAACCAGAAGGGCGCCAGACTGTACTCGCGGGGTGGGTCGGGCAGCGCTTGAGGTCTCAACATAAACGTGATCTTACCAGACCTTGGCAGATGTGCCAGTACCAACGTCCGATACAAGTCGGCATGAACGTGACAGAATCGGGCAGGCTAAGGTTGCTGAGCTTGCAGGAAGGCGTAGAATGGATCGCGGCATAGGCCAATCCAGCTTGAGGTAGGCGTTGATGGCAGTGACGCGTCATCCGGACAGCCGTTGTGAAATCTATATCTCCGTTGATGTCGAGACATCGGGTCCCAACCCCAGTGACTACGATCTCCTGTCGATCGGTGCATGTCTCGTGCACGACCTCGACGAGGGATTCTACGTCGAACTCCAGCCTGTGACGGGACGCTCTGTGCCGGAGGCGCTGGCGATCAGCGGACTCTCTATGGCCGCCTTGGCGGAAAGTGGTGTGCCTCCCCTGCAGGCGCTGGCGGCCTTCGAGGCCTGGGTGAATGAGGTGACACCTGCTCCCTGTCATCCCATCTTCGTGGCGCTCAACGCGCCGTTTGACTGGATGTTCGTCAATGATTACTTCCATCGCTATTTGGGGCGTGACCCGTTTGGCCACAGCGCGTTGGATGTCAAGGCCTTCTATATGGGGATGACGGGCGTGCCCTGGGCACAGACCTCGATGGAGGTCCTCTCCAGTCGTTATCTGGGGGGACGTGAGCTGGCGCATAACGCACTCCAGGACGCGAGAGACCAGGGTGAGCTCTTCGCCGCCCTTCTGCAGAGGGCGCGGTCTCGGCGTTAGGAACTCGACGCCGCAATCCGGCGCGCGAATCATATCATCGTGTAGATCGAGGAAAGGGTCAGGAGGTGAGGGATGGGTGAGACAACAGAGCACCGTACCGGTACAGGCACGCAGGCCGACGCCGACCTGCGACGGATTATGGAGTCCGCCAGGCGCCTGGGTGTGGCGGTGGATGAAGAGGCGGCGCTGCAGTGGCTGACCGCGATGGCGGAGATGCAGGCCGAGGATGACGTGGTCCATGACGAGGAGAGCGGCGTCTTTGGCCACCACGTCACGATGCTGGACTTCAGCGCAAGAGAGCTCGAGCGCTTCCGCGAGTTGGGACGCCTGGTTGAGTTTGACGACATACCCGGCAGAGTGGAGACGGCGCTGGCGCTCTCAGGCTCGGCAGCGCAGTCGAAGATCCAGACTCACCCGGGGGATGCCGACTACTTCGAGCGGGTCAATATCATCGCCGACACACGTGAGGCGGCATGCAGGACCCTTGGCGAGATTATGCGTGAGAAAGCGCTGAGCACGCTGCACGGTGATGGCTACCAACTGATCGAGGTGAAGTTCGGCTCCTATCCGGAAGAGATGGTGAGAGAGGGCGAAGAGAGTACGATGCGCGCCGGCGCGCCGATCTCCTGGTCGGCTGCGGACGTCGAAGCGGGGGAGATCAAGGGCACGCGTCCGGACGGCACGCCGATCACCCTCCTATGGGATGTGGCGGCTCAAGATCCGGGTTGGTGTAAGCTCGACTGGGTGGTCATTGATCCCATTCACGGGACGCTCGCCAATGCCAGCAATATGCTAGACGTCACTTGGGAGTCGCCTGACGGCACGATCACGCCGTTGGACGGCTACCTCGATCCCTACTTTCAGGAAGTCTACCTTCAGGCAGAGTCGGTCCCGATCTTCTCCAAACTGGTCAAGCACGTTTCATCCGACGCGCTCAACGAGTACGTGACAGCTCTGGAGGGTGAGGTGCGAAAGTACGTGGCAAGGGACCCGCTGAACTACGGCAAAGCGGCCAAGAGGCTTTACAACATCTTCCGCCTCACAGGGCACTACGTGGAGGCGGCCTTCCTGCGGGAGCTTTTCGACGAGCCGACAACCTTACTCTACCAGGTTCACAGCCTGATTCGCACCGTCGATGACGCGGCACGCTCGGGTTCGGTCATCGACCGCGAGGCTATCTTCGCTCAGATCGATACCCTGATCCTCGCCGTCATCGACGCACTGGAGGGAGAGCAGGAGGTCGAGATCGTGAGGCGGCTGCTGCGCCTGCGCAACAGCATAGCCAAGCCGCAGCCGGACGATGGCCTCAACCCCGAGGCCGAGGCGGCTCGGGCTGAAGTGCTCAATGTCGTGAACAACTTCTTCTATGAGAAGATGACCGCTGTCCCCACGATCAAGGCGTATATCGACCGGCAGGTCGAATTAGGCAGCGGCTAGGTCGCGATGGGACGACGGCTCAGGCTACATGCTAGGTGAGGCGTTCGCCAAGTTGCCGGATCAACCATTCCGCGATCTGTGACGTTGCGGTGTCGGTTGGGAACGTGGCGACTGTCGGTTGGGGATGTCGTGCCGGACGACCTTCGTCCGGCACGACACGGATATGATGCTCAGACCAGGTGATCGTGGCGTGAAGCAGATGATGCGCCCACCATGTACCGTTCTCGCCATCCCAAGCCACGATGTCGCCTGTGGATGTCGAGCGATTACGGGCGCTCTCCAGCGCTCGTGCCAGGGTATAGGCGATAGGTCGCCCTATCGTCAGATGAACCTGCTGAGCGGGCGTGACTTCGGCCTCCCCGATCAGGGGGATCACGACGAACTTCTTTGCGTTGGCATAGACCCGCACAGCCGTTAGCTTCTCCATCGTGTCCTCCTGATACTCTAGTTTGTGTTCTCTAGGCTGACGTCAACGCGGCATGAGCCGCCTTGAGTTGCTCGCGGATCGCGATGTGTTGAGGGCACTTCTCCTCACAGATGCCGCACTCGATGCATGCGTCAGCCTGTTTGCCGCCGATCCACTTCTGGTCCGGGAAGTTGGCGTAGTTCTCCCTTGCCACGCTCCAAAGGCCGTAGACCTTGCCCAGGTTGTACATCTCGAAGATGTAGGGGATGTTGACATCCTCGGGGCACGGCTGGCAGTATTTGCAGCCTGTGCAGTAGAGCTTCTCCATTTCCACGAGGCGCCGGACGTGGGTCTCGATGTTGGCGAGGTCGTCCGTGGTCAGGCTGATCTCGTCCGCTGCAACGGAGAGGTTCTCCTCGACCATCTGCTGCGTGCCCATGCCTGAGAGGGCGACGGTGACGTTGGGGTTCGACAAGACAAAGCGAAGCGCCAGCTCCGGCACACGCTCGATGCCGGGGACCAGGCCCGTGAGCACGTCGGACGGACCGGCAAGCCTGCCGCCCGCCACAGGTCCCATCACCACGACGCCGACGTTCTGCTCCTTGGCGTGGGCGATGCCCTCCTCAAGGGCGCGGTCAAGCAGATTGTATTGCAGCGTGATCGACTCCACGTAGCCGGTATCGATCAGGCGCATCAGAGCGGCGTTGTCATCGTGGAACGAGGTGCAGATGTGCTTGATCAGCCCCTGATCCTTGGCTTTGAGCATCCACTTGCTGATGCGCGGCTCGACGTCGTTGACGTAGCGCTCCCAGTTGATGCCGTGGTGGTTGTAGATATCGATGTAGTCGACATCCAGACGCTCCAGGCTGTTCTCCAGATGACCCCACCACGTCGCTTCATCGTCACCATAGTAGTGGTTCTTGGTGGAGACGACAATCTTGTCACGCCAGCCCTTGAGTGCCGCGCCCACGACGCGCTGGCTGTCTTCGTTGCAGTAGCCGACCGCGGTGTCGATGTAGTTCAGCCCGCCCTCGAAGGCGCGATGGATCATCGGAATGGCTAACTCACGGTCGATGAACTGGGTGCCATCGACCTCCATCATCGGTAGGCGCATCGCGCCGAAGCCCAGCTGGGATACTTTGAGTCCGGTCCTGCCTAGTGTACGGTAAATCATCGTTATTCTCTCCTCCGGTAAATGGACGAATCAACAAATCCCAAACTACAGATTGACCATGAAGCATAACTAAGTCGTCGAGCGCGCGCTTCTTGCGGTGCGCTTCTAGCCTCTAGCCTCCAACTTACTCTGCGGGCTTGCGGGCGTAGGTGGTGAAGAGGTCCCCGAGGTTGATGCGCAAGGGGCGTCCGTCGAGCCGCGTCGCCTCAACCAGCCGCTCCACCAAGCGTCCCATCCTGGGGAAGAGCGCCGTCACGCGGCTGGCAAGGTAGCCCGCCTGCAGATAGCGTCCCTGGGCACCCATCCAGGAGACCGTGAACCCTGCGGCCTCCAGCATACTCCGCAGTGTACCACGGGTGAAGTAGAAGAGATGCATCTCCATGAACCAGGGCCACCGCTTGCCCATCAGACGCGCGAAGAGGCTGTCCAGGTCCATCGTATGCACCACCAGGTACCCCCCCGGCTCGAGGGCGCGCCACGCCGCTTGCAGCGTCCCCAGGGGGTCGTCGACGTGTTCGATGACGTCCCACATCGTGATGACGCTGAAGCCGCTCGGTGCAAAGGTGCCCGCCCCAAGGGCCTCTTCCAGCGTGCCACGCACCATCTGTAGCCCCTGTTGTTGGGCCTCGGCCACGGCCCACTCGCTGGGCTCAACGCCCCAGGCATCCCAGCCGTGCTGGGCTGCGATCTCCACAAAGACGCCGGTGTAGGCGCCCACATCCAAGAGCCTGCGACGTTGGGTCTCTTCCCCCTCGGTGCGCAGCGCCGGTCCGGTGAAGCGCTCCATCGGCTTGAGGTGGTGCTCGAAGGTCAGGACGCGCCCGGCGCGTTCGGCGACGTACAGCGGGTCCTTGACCGCCGAATAGATCTCGAGTACGTCGTCGTGGTTGGGGCGCGGGGTCAGGTAGACCAAGCCGCAGTGCCGGCAGCGGACGATGGGCCCGTGGCGTCCGTAGCCGCTGCTGGTGCAGGCGTAGGCCGACCAGGCGCCCTTCTCGACCTCGTCGAGGGTCGAGGGGATGATCTCAACAGCGTCGTCGGCGCCGCACAGATTGCAGAGAGTGGGCGCGGGCTCAGATGCTGCCGGTTGGCCTTCCCGTTGATGTTGCGTCGTCTTCATCCCGTGGGGTGCGTGGGTCGGACCGGCTGAACCGATCCGGCGAGGAGGCGGTGTTTGAAGAGGCGCAGGACCGTGTAGAGTGCCTTATAGATCTCATTCCGCGAGATCTTGGAGACGCCCTGCTGACGGTTGTGGAAGACGATGGGGACCTCGCCGACCCGCCAGCCGGCGCGCTGCACTTTGTAGAGCATCTCCATCAGGAACGAGTACCCATCGGAGAAGATCTGGTCGAGCGCAATCGAGGCCAGGACGTCGTGGCGGTAGCAGCGGAAGCCTGCGGTGGTGTCGTGGGCCTTGAGTCCGAGCAGCACACGTGCGAAGGCATTGGCTCCCCAACTGAGCATCTTGCGGGGCAGCGTGCACTCCACCGCCTGTCCGCCCGGCACG
>CAZYYC010000054.1:0-20847 GCA_964650935.1 uncultured Anaerolineales bacterium | reverse complement strand
GCCGCTGCGGGCGCCGCATTACAAGAGCATCGTGGATCTGATGAGCGGCGCGCCGAGCCGACGTTGCGCGCGCTGGCGACGGCGGGGCTACAGCTTGCCGACAGTTTCCTGGAGCTCCACGCGGCGGGCCTGTGCTATCGAGACATCTCATTCGGCAACGTCTTCTTCGATCCCGACTCGGGCGAGGTGCTGATCTGCGACAACGACAATGTGGCGGTCGACGGTGAAGGCGAGGCCTTGGTGTTGGGGACCCCGCGCTTTATGGCGCCGGAGATCGTGCGCGGCGAGGCGCTGCCGAGCAGCCAGACGGATCTCTTTTCGCTGGCGGTCCTGCTGTTCTATATGTTGATGGTGCATCATCCCCTGGAGGGGCAGCGGGAGCTCGAGATCCGCTGCCTGGACCTGCCGGCGATGAACAAGCTCTACGGCACCGATCCGCTCTTTATCTTTGACCCCCACGATGCGAGCAACCGCCCGGTGTCGGGCGTCCACGACAACGCGCCGGCTTTCTGGTCGCTCTATCCGCAGTTCCTGCGTGACCTCTTTGCCCGGGCCTTCACCGTCGGGCTCACTGACCCGGTGCATGGTCGGGTGCGGGAGAGCGAGTGGCGGGCGGCGATGGTGCAGCTGCGTGACAGCATCTTCTATTGTCCCCACTGCGGCCTGGAGAGCTTCTACGACGTCGAAGCGCTGCGGGCATCGGGTGGACAGCCCGGTACCTGTTGGTCGTGCGGCAGCGAGCTCATGCTGCCGCCGCGCATCCGGGTCAACGACGGCATCGTCATGCTCAACCACGACACGAAGCTGTATCCGCACCACGTGGACGACGCGCGCATCTACGATTTCTCGCAGCCGGTCGCGGAGATCGCGCAGCACCCGCGGGACCCGAATGTGTGGGGGCTGCGCAATGTGAGCGATGAGCGGTGGACGGTGACCACGGATGGGGGGCAGAGCTACCAGGACGTCGAGCCGGGTCGGAGCGTGACCCTGGGTGTGGGGACCCGGATCAACTTCGGGCGCGAGGAGGGGGAGATTCGGGTGTAAGGGCAGGATGCTGACGGCGCATAGGCGGGCGATTCGACGGACAATCGTCGTGTGAGGGTGACCGGGGGGGGATGGCTTCCGGCCCTACTGCAAGCATGTGGGTCGGGTAGCTGACCCGACCATCTGCCGTGATTGGGGAGCGGTCGGGTCGGCTACCCGACCTACATGGTAAGGTGAGGGACTGATGACCCAACGATTTCGGCTGACCATGTTCGGGATGCTCTACGTGGTGCAGGGCGTGGGACTGGCCTATTTCCGTAACTTCCAGAAGCCCTACCTGGATGGGCTGGGTGTCGACGCGAATACCATCGGGCTGTTGACGCTGATCCTGCAACTGCCGTTTGTCCTCAAGATCTTCATCGGGTTGGTCAGCGATCGGGTGAACCTGCTCGGGTTGGGCCATCGCAAGCCCTATATCCTCTTGGGACTGTTGTTGGCAGCGCTGAGCTTCGGTGGGGCGGCGTTCGCGCTGCCCGACCGACACCTGGGGACCTTCTCGCTGCTGGTGATCCTGGGGAGCTTCAGCGTGACGCTCTTCGACTCAACGGCGGATGGGCTGGCGATCGATATCACGCCGCGCGACCAGCAGGGCCGCGTGCAGGGCGTGATGGTCGCGGGGCGGGCGGGGGCCTTCATCCTGCTCTCGCTGGCCTTCGGCGGGATCGTGCAGCGCTACGGCTATCAGCCCGTCTTTCTCGCGATCGGGGCGGCGATGTTGCTGCCGCTGGCGTGGGTGGTCGTGCTGCGCGAACCGGCGGAGCGCGACGCGACGGCGCGCTTCGAGTGGAGCGCCTTCCGTGAGCTTGGGCGTCCGCGCTTCCTCTGGTTCGCGGCCTATGCCGTGATCTACTCGGTGGGCTCGTTCGGGGTGGATGGTCTGGTGAGCTACTTCCTGAGCCTGGAGTTCGGTGCGGCGGAGTCGGTGGTGGGGCGCTACGGGGCGATGCGGGGCTTGGGGGCGGTGGCGGGCGCTGTGGTCGGTGGGCTGCTCCTGGACCGGATCTCGCGACGGTGGAGCGCGTTGGGGGCGACGGTGGCGATCACGGTGGGGGCGATCTTGCTCGGGCTGGCCCCGACGGCAGGCGCGGTGGTGGCGCTGGGGCTGGTCTGGGGCGTGATCTGGGCGCTGCAGGAGACGGTCTTCTTCGCGCTGGCGATGGGGATCGCCGATGCGCGCATCGCGGCGTCGATGTTTGCGATCATGATGGGCGTGTCGAACCTGGGCTCGGCGGTCGCCGATGGCGCGGCGACGGCGTTGAGCGACGATCTGGGGTTCCGGGGGGTGTTGCTGGGGCTGGCGGCGATCAATCTGGTGACGCTGCCCGCGTTGGGGCGGCTGTTTCGGGTGGCGCCGGAGATTGGGGGGCGGGGCACAACCTAACCGGCCCGCGTCGTATCGGTAGGTCAGGGATGAATGGCACAGCGAATCGCCTGTTGAGATAGCGGATCTCCGGTCACCTCTCCGCATACCAAATCATCGCTTTTGGTGATGATCCTCATACATTTCTTGGCTGTTGCGTATGGTTTTGGTTAGTTCCACCGTCTTATACTCATGAGAGGGTCGAGGGCATTTGTACTGGATGACGGCCTTCGGAATGCATCGAGGTGATTATGAGGTCCGGATACAGGTTGGGAAGGTATAGCGGGCTCCTTGCGGATCGGATGAGGCACGCGATCGGCAAGTTGAGTCATCATTCGCGTCCCTGGCGGTCTTCGACTGAGTGCGACAGTTCACTGACAGGGACCACCATAGAGCTTCAGCGTGCGCTCAGAGTAGTGCCACCGCCGCCGAAAGGGCTGCGAGTGGGACGGGCGCAGTTGCTTGTTGCGGCGATGAGAGAAGCGCGGCGACCGGTTACTCTGCGTTGGCGGTTAGGGGGTCTACGCTTTGGCCTGGTCGATGGTCTCGTTGCAGTTCTCGTCATCCTTCCGTTCCTATTCGCGCTGTTGAGCGGGCAGGTGGTACGCGCTGCACAGGGCAGCGTTCCCGGTCAGCTCCTTCATCCGATGAAGCTCCACGTCGAGCGTGTTCAGCTTACCGCCACCGACCAGCCAGACAGCCGTGTCTCTCTGGGCCTGGCCTTCGTTGGCGAGCGTGTGGCTGAGGTCGAATCGCTTGTGGTCGCCGGTGCACCGATTGACTTCGCGGCGCTGGTTGCGATGCAGCAGCTTGTTACACAGGTCCTGTCTGCGACAGCTGATGTACCGGAACCCTTTATGGAGGAGACTCTGCGTTACGTAGCAGTGCAGTTGCAGGTTAATCTCGACACGCTTCGAGTCCTCCAGACAGGGACGACGCAACACAACACAGGTATACTGCACGGTCTCATCAGTGCCTGCCAACGTGGACAACGTCTTGCGGCGTATGCGCTTTTGGAGCCCGATCAGTTCCGGAGTGCCTACCAGGCTGGGCGTCCAGGGCTCTTCTTGCTTCCAGGCGAGGGGCCTCTTGGTGCAGTTACTGAAGCACCTGCGGATGCTAACACTTGTTTGAGGGAGGACCGTCTATGAGAGATCGCTCACAGACAAAGTGGGGCCAGGGATTGGTAGAGTTCGCCCTGATCCTGCCTGTGTTACTGATGGTTGTCATCGGCACGCTGGAGTTTGGGCGCATCTTTCTGGTCTACGTCACTGTGGCCAACGGTGCGCGCGAGGGGGCGCGGTATGGTATGGCGCATCCCACAGACCCGTGGAATATCGAGATCGCGGCCCGAGATCACATCGCTCTGATCGACCCGCAGGATGTAGCGGTCAACGTCGGCTACGATCCGGGGCCCGATCGTGTTGGTGAGTGGACGTCCGATCCGAGTGTACTTGACATCGGGTGGCGTGTAGTGGTGGCCCTGGACTACACGGTCGAGGCGATCACGCCTGTGCTTCAGCCCTTCATCCCCGGTGGCTTCCGAATTGAGACGACGAGCGCCCGCACGATTCCGCTGTCAGCTCCTCCTGGAGGTACCCCCATTGCGCTGCCCACCTGGACACCTACGCCTGATCCGGGCAGCACGGATACGCCGGTGCCGACGCCGACGGATGAGCCCACGGCGACGGCAACGGCTACTGCCACAGCGACCGTTACACCGGGGCCGACGCCGGCGACCTCGGCAACACCGGAGCTTGGAACGCCTACGCCGACCCCAGTGCCCCACGTCTCCCTTCAGATCACAGGTCCGTTCATAGGTGACCTACTTCGAGAAGGTGCTACATACGTGGAGGGTGTGGGCACAGCATACAGGGAAGTGTGCCTGCAGATCATCGGACAGGGCGCACTCCAGACCTGCACGCACGTTGACGCGGACGGTAGCTTCCGGTTCGACAATCTGAGTCCCCTGATCGCCGGAGATCTGGTCAGAGTGTACGGGTACGGTACGATGGATGACGCCTACGTCGAAGGCGAGGCAGAGACCCCCGATCCTACAGAAGAACCGACGCCCCCGCCGACGCCATCATCAGGTCACTACGTCGCTCTGAACGTGGCGTGCGTCAACCCTGGTACGCAGACAGTCACCGTATCTGGTGCCAGGTGGGGCTCACAGGTGCGCCGCATCAGGTTGCTGTGGGACGGTGGGTCATTGGGAGTCTACGACTACAGCGGCTCGCTCAGTGTGAACGTGCCCGTGACAGGGGATGCCGCTGGTGCCGACCACACGTTGTTGGCGATCGGTCTCAACAATGGAGGCAACGAAGCCCAGCGCTATGAGTTGAGTGTGCCGGTGTGTGTGCGGGACCTGCCCGATCTTACATTCACATCCATCGAGGTGGTGGACAGCGGTGATGCCCTCGGCACCTATGAACCTGTCAACGTTCGCCTCACGCTCGCGAACGTCGGTGTGGCCGATGCAACGTCGGTGTTCTGGGTGCATCTCTATGTTGACTACGATCCGGCGCTATCACCGGTGAGCCAGGCTCCGCGTGACACGCTCGCGATTCATGCTATGGCGGCGGGCTCAACGGTGGATTTCACGATGCAGATCGCCGAAGGTTTTGCCACGCTGGACGAGCACAGCATCGTGGCGTACGTCGATCCGTTCGGCAACGTCGAGGAGAGCGAAGAGGGCAACAACCAGAGCGACACGATACTCGCTACGCCAGTAGAGGAGAATCCTGCGCCGACGCCTGTGCCGCCGCTGCCACCTGATGAGACCGGTAGCATCAGCGGTTACGCACGCCATCAGGGCAATCCGACATCGAACGTAGCCATTTACGCCTATGACGGTGAGTTCATCCGCGGGTCGGGAGTCTCGGGCGGCACGGCGGGCTACTTCATCATCACGAACCTTCCGACGCCGGGGGGGGTCTACACGTACACCCTCGTCGCCAAGATGAGCGCGATTGAGGGGGGGGAGCAGGTTGTGTATATAGGCGTGATGCCGGAGGTCGACGTTACAGCCAACACTACGAAGTCGGTGGGCTTCTTTGAGGTCGACAGCATCGAATAGGGGTGCTTCCATGGTACACATACTCGCCAAATTGAACCACGTGCGTGCTTCATGTGCGAACACCTGGGTACTCCGCGCATGCCTGGCGGTCCTGATGGGTGCGAGTCTCGTTGGTGCGGGAGCGCTCTTTGCAGCGCATGAGTCAACAGGACTCAAGGTCAGCGACAGCGATAACGTCGGCCTTGAGTCAGTGATCGCGGTAGGCCCAGCGACGTATGGCGTCGCGTGGGCGGGTAACGATGTCAGCAGGGGCGTCTACCTCGCAGAGGGCTCAGACCGGCATTGGACGCAGTCGACCGTCGTCTTGCCGACCGTTGGACGCGCCTGGAACCCGAGCCTCGTCTACTCCGAGGGTGAGTGGATCGTTGCGTGGACGCAGGGCTCGAGGCGTTTTCCATCCAACACTGTGCGATCGATTCAGTGGCGTAGGGGGGACAGCGATGGGCCACAGGTTCTCGTGCCGGATGTCTACGGGGACGTTGCTCCCCATCTGGTCTCTGCGCCCACAGGTCTTCATATGGTATATGCTGCTGCTACGGACAGCGCCCGTGCTCTCAACGCCGAACTGTACTATATCCACCATCCACCTTCGGCTAGCGGCTGGTCTTCGCCGCAGAAGGTGGCGGATTTGGGCGGCGCCTCAAGTCCAATAGACGGCATCTGGAGACCAAGACTCGCCACCGATACTGCCGGGGAGACGCTCCACGTTGTGTGGGAGCGAACAT
Organism: uncultured Anaerolineales bacterium; assembly: GCA_964650935.1. Classification (GTDB taxonomy): domain Bacteria; phylum Chloroflexota; class Anaerolineae; order B4-G1; family SLSP01; genus PWVB01. The sequence goes on along the minus strand of CAZYYC010000054.1, from coordinate 14,639 downwards.
CGGATGTCTCGGGCCTCCAATACAGCATCTGGCATCTCACCGGGACCGTACAGCTGAGCACCACGAACGTAGACTGGGGAACGCCTACGCAGCTCTCGCCGGCAAGTCAGCGGTACGCCATGCGACCGGATGTGGCGGTTGATGAGGATGGGGAGGCGCACGTCGTGTGGACCGAAGTGATCCCCACATCACAGGGCAGCATCCTGCCGGCGGAAGCGCAACACGTGAACCACTGGCGTTCAACGGCGGCTGTCATTCAGCGGGTCAATGCGGCGCCGATCAAGGTGAACTCGACACAGCCGACTTGGACGAGTTCGGCTGTCACGGTCGGCACGGCGCGACTCTGTGTGGCGTGGCATGGCTACGCTCCTGATGATGCGTTCAGCAAGGAAGAGGTGGCTCTGCGGTGTTCGCGAGATGGGGGGCTCAGTTGGCAGTCCACGGCGAATCTATCGCAGAGCGAAGATCAGCTCTCGCTTTTTCCTGCAATCGTGATGGATCCTGAGGGCATCGTGCACGCGAGTTGGGTGGAGGAGGCGCTGAGTGGTGTGGAGTTCCGGCCCGTGGGCATCTACTACGGGCTCCATGATATGCGGAGCGCGGTCTTTCTGCCGCTGGTGGTGAGATAACGTGGCCCAGTCGGATGCAGCCGGGTTGAGACGGGGGCGCGTGCTCCTGATCGGCGTAATCATCGTCTTGTTGGGCACAATCGGGGTGCTGACTGCGCGGATCGTCGAAACACTGAACACAATGCAGGCAGCCCCTGCGCACGGTGAGACCTTGGTTGCCTGGTCGCCGCCGCGAGCCACACTCAACCTGGAGGAGGCGGAGTCCCGAGCTCGTGGACGAGCCCGCGACTGGGCAAGCGATGTCTACCTCGTTAGGACAGAGAGTGCCTGGCAGCCGGGTTCGGGTTGGGAAGACTTGGAGCAACCCGTGGTTGCTTGGAGTTTCTATTACTACTCGCCCAGTATGCAACGGTTGGCTATCACGACGGTGCTCGACGAGAAGGTGACATGGATAGCGCCCATTGAGACCGGTCACACACCGGCGCAGTTAACGCAGTTTCCACCAGAGGTTGGTCCGGGTAACGTGTGGCAGAGCTTTCGTGGGTCGGTCGGGTCGTCCTTGTTGCGTGGGACAGCGGAAGCCATCGTTGATCTGCGCTTGATGATGCAAGATGGGCGGCAGGTCTGGCAGGTGTCGTCGTCTGGCGTGAATGCATACGCCCGTCTGGTGATAGACAGTCATACTGGAGCCGTCCTTGCTGCCGAGGAGCGATGAGATGAGATCGTGTGTGATGAGACGGTGTAGGCGTGAGAGCGGCCAGAGTCTGGTCGAGGTCGCGTTGGTGTTTCCGGTACTGCTGATGCTGCTGCTAGGACTGCTGGACTTTGGGCGAGCCTTCTATGCTGTCGTGAGCCTGAGAGATGCTGCTGATGAGGGGGCTGCCTATGCTTCGCTCGATCCGTCGAACACGGCGGAGATCGTTCAGCGCGCCGTAGCGGCAAGCCCGCGGTTAGTGCAGATCACCGAAGATGGTGTCACTGTACACCAACCGGCTGTGATAGCTCCGGGGCAGGCGATCACGGTGACGGTGCAGGCCGAGATGATGATCCTGACGCCCTTTGTACAGGGGCTGGTGGAGGGTGGGTCACTGACGCTGGAGGGGCAGTCAAGCCATCCGATACTGATGGTTCCCTGAGATGGTGCGCGGCCCCACGCACGCGCACCGTCAGCTAGAGATGATTCCTGAGGTGATCAGAGGAGGAACTAAGATGCAGCGTAGAGGAGAGCAGGGACAGGCGATTGTGATTATGGCCTTTGCTGTTGTAGCGATGGCGGCGCTGGTGGGTCTGGCCATCGATGGCGGGCGGGCTTACTCGGACCGAAGGCAGGTGCAGAACACCGCCGATGCAGCGGCGATGGCGGGCGTTCGCGTGTTGGCACAGCATATGGTTGAGTGCGCGGCCCGCAGCGTTGCCAGCGATAACGCCGTGGGCTATGCCATTGCCGACTTTGCGAATCGTAACGGGATCGCGGTGAATAGCTCAACGAGCCGTGTGCGTGCCTGGTATGTGAACGCCGCGGATCAGCCCGTCGGCGAGATCGGCGTCGGCCTCGGCATACCCCTGGGGGCGACGGGCGTGCAGGTCAGCGTGGCCATGACGGATACCACCACGTTTCTCAAGGTAGTCGGCCAGGACCGCTATCAGGTAGCTGCCAGCACGGTGGCAGTCGCGGACTACGTACATCGCGAGACGAACCGCATGTCCGGACAAGGGGTCCTGCCGATCGCCGTCTATGAAGGTGTCATTCAGGGCCTCTCGCCGGGACAGACGTTTGAGGCGTGGGACAGTGGGGCGGACTACTGCGGCAACCTGCCTTGCGATTTCGCAGGTAGCCACGTCCCCGGTTCTCTCCACGGATGGCTGAACATGAACTGGATCTATAACAAAGACGCCGGCACGTCAGGCATCCTTGATCGAGCCTTGGCCAAGAACGTGGGCAACGATGGTTGTGCGTTCAACGCGGATGGCACCGTGAACGTACCGGGCACCGGTCTCAAGGGGTACGCGGGCCTTGATGGCAACAGCTGTCCCTATCCCTATGACATCTATACCGGTGATCGCTATGATCCCGACAATGAGAGGAGTACGGGCCTCAACGGAGACTGGATTCACGGAGAGCCGGGAGTCAGAGCTTCGACGTTGCAGGCCGTCGCTTCAGGACACCCCGTCGGCTCAACGGTGTGGCTGCCGGTGTTCGATCGCGCACGTGATCCGGACTGGATGCGTGAGGTGTTCGGCGGCAGTAGCAGTTACTGGCCGACGGGTGGCGGAGGCACTAACGCCGCCAACCATCACATCATCGGTTTTGTTCAGGCCACGATCGAGGAAGTGGTAGCGACAGGAAATCCGAAGTACATATCGGTCACCTTCGTGGACTCGGTCATCGTGTCCGGTGAGAGCTCAAGTGGCATCATCGTTGAGGCTGTTAGCGGCGGCGATGGACTCAACCCGACGGCCTGCACGCCGAACGGACTGGTGGCCATCTCGATGAAGCACTAGCCGGCTGTTCACGTCGAGGACACCGGGGGCTGACTGCTTGAGCAGTCAGCCCCCGGTGCTGTTCAGCTCTCAAGTCGATCTCGCAGGGCAACCAACGCCCGGTGCTGCAGCGCCTCAACCGCGCCGACGCTCTTGCCGATGATCTCCGCGATCTCGCGGACTTTGAGGCCCTCGCCATAGCGCAGGACGAGGACCTGTTGCTGCTGCTCGGTCAGGGCGAGCAGCGCCTGGTGAAGATCCCGGTGGGCCCAGACGTCGGGCGTGTTGCTCTCGCCCTCACTGAGCTGTGCCTCGTGCACGTCGAGCGGCTCGCGCTCTACGTCGCCCTGCGCTCGGTACCAGTCGACGACGACATTGTGGGCGATGCGGTAGAGCCAGGCCCGAAACGACGTATGCCAGGGCCGCCCCGTGTCGAGCGCCTCCAGCACCTTGACAAAGACGTCACCCGTCAGATCCTCGGCGACCTGCGCGCTGCTGACGCGACGGTACAGGTAGCCGTAGATGCGGTCAGCGTAGGCGTCGTACAACGCCCCGAGGGCCTGCGTGTCGTTAGCCCTCGCTCGTTCCAGCAGGGCATCGTCGTCGGTCGTCACGTCAGGCTCCTATTGTGCAGGGCGGATACTCCAGCCAAGACCATGCTGCGCATCTAACGGGCACAGAGTACTTCATGGCTTCGGGTCCGGGTGAGATGGGTGAACGCGGCCTGGTCAGGGCGAGCAATGGACCTCACTAAGATCGTACTCCAAAGGCAGCAGATGACAAGCTGAGGGTTGGCGCTCTGGCGAGATGGCGGTATCTTCTGTATGGCACGGTGCGGCGTACCTTTGTCCCAGAGGAGATCAACGGATGGCATCTATAGTTAGAGAGGACCTGGCGATGCCCAGGGGATCGCAGAAGACGACGACGATCGGCTATTTCGTCGCCTTTGTGGCGTTGGGGTTGGCGTATGCCTCGCTGGGGCCGACGCTGACCGATCTGGCGACGAAGGTGGGCGTGAACCTGCAACAGATCAGCTATGCGCTGACGGCGCGCGGGTTCGGGTACCTTTTGGGGTCGGCGCTGGGCGGACGGCTCTACGACCGGGTCCGGGGCCACCCGGTGATCTCGGGGGTGTTGGTGATCATCGCGGGGCTGTTGGTGGTGATCCCGCTGTCGCAGGTGCTGTGGCTCCTGGTGGTGCTGCTCTTTCTGCTGGGGATGGCCCAGGGCACGCTCGATGTCGGGGGCAACACGCTGCTGGTGTGGGTCCACGGCGATGCGGTGGATCCCTACATGAACGCGATGCACTTCTTCTTCGGGGTAGGGGCCTTCATCGCGCCGATCATTGTGGCGCAATCGGTGGTGTGGGCCGGACGCTTTGAGCCGGCCTATTGGGTGCTGGCGGTCCTGATGTTGCCGGTGGCGATCCGGATGCTGCGTCTGCCGAGCCCCTCCGGGCAGGCGCACCTGGAGGGCACGAGTGAAGACGGGGTGGTGCGCGGGACACGGAAGGATGTGCGGTTGGTGGGCCTGCTGGCGCTCTTCTTCTTCCTCTACGTGGGGGCGGAGGGCAGTTACGGGAGTTGGATTGCGGCCTATGCAGAGAAGACGGGGTTGGGTGGGCCGGCGACGGCAGCTTATATGGCGTCCGCCTTCTGGGGCGCGTTGACCCTGGGACGACTGCTCTCAATTCCACTGGCGGCGCGTTACTCTCCGCGGCAGGTGCTCTTCGGTGACCTGGTGGGATGCTTGGGGAGCACCGTCGTGTTTCTGCTCTTTCCGGGAAGCGCAGCGGCGGCGTGGGTGGGCACCTTCGGGGCCGGGCTCTTTATGGCCTCGATCTTCCCGACCTGCTTGTCGCTGGCGGAGCGCCACCTGGCGATCACGGGACAGATCACGAGCTTCTTCTTTATCGGTGGGAGCCTGGGTGGGATGGTGATCCCCTACGTCATCGGGCAGCTCTTCGAGCGCACGGGGCCGGGGGTCACGATCACGGCGATCATGGGCTCGCTGGTGCTGGCCTCGGTGGTTTTCGGGGCGATCGTGTTGCATACGCGACGCTCAGAGCAGGGGGTGAATGGTGGCTAAGCTGATGACGACGTATGGTCCGCTGGCGTTGGAGGATCTGGGTCCGGGGATCCTGCTGCCCCACGAGCACATTTTCGTCGATATGCGCGGAGCCGATGATCCCGCGGTGGGGCACGCCGAAGTCGAGGATGTCGTGGCGCTGATGGGGCCGGACCTAGCGCGTGCCAAAGCGGCGGGCGTGGCCGCGGTTGTCGTCTGCACCCCGGTTGGGGTGGGACGGCGGGCGGACGTCGATCTGGCGGTGTCACGAGCGGCGGAGCTGCCCGTTGTGGTGCCGACGGGGGTCTACCGCGAGCCGTGGATTCCCCGGTGGGTGCATCAGGCGAGCGAGGGCGAGCTGGCTGCCTGGATGGTCGACGAGCTGCAGGAGGGGATCGGCGGCACAGGTGTCGTCGCGGGATGGATCAAGCTGAGCGCCGGCGACGATGGCATCACGCCCTGTGAGGCCAAGGTCCTGCGCGCGGCGGCGGCTGCCGCGGGCGAGACGGGCGCCGTGATCGGTAGCCACACCATCCGCGGGCGCGTGGTGCTGGATCAACTGGAGATCCTGGCGGGGGCCGGCCTGGGTGCTGAGCGCTTCATCTGGATCCACACGCAGGCGGAGTCCGATGTGGCGCTCCACACGGAGGTTGCACAGCGCGGGGCGTGGCTCGAGTACGATGCGATCGGGAGCGATGGTCAGTCCGACGAGACCTACCTCGGCCACATCGAGCGAACGCTGGCTGCCGGCTTGGGTGACCACGTGCTGCTGAGCCACGATCGCGGCTGGTACGATCCGGCGCAGGCGGGCGGTGGCACGCCGCGACCGCTCACTTACATCAGCGAGGTCTTTCTGCCGAAGCTGGCTCCTCTGGGCGCCGAATGGGTCGAACGTCTGACGCGCGATAATCCCTTCCGCGCGTTTGCACGGTAGGGCTGCGATGCGCGATGCCGGGTCGTCGGCGCCGCTGCGGGCCGAGCTTCACGATGCTATGGAGGGGTGGGGCTGTCCCCTCTGCCGTCTGGCTGCGCGGGCCGAACAGGCCTACGTGGCCTCGCTGAGCTATGAGCGTGTGCTGGATCCGGCGACCCGCGATGCGCTGAAAGCATCACGGGGTCTGTGCCCGGCGCACACGCGTGATTGGCAGCATCTACAGGGCTCGGCGTTGGGCGTCGCCATCGTCTACCGCGTGACGCTGCTCGACCTGCTGCGCGACACGGAGCCTGGGGAGGCGTCGGGAGGGCTCCTCCAGCGGAAGCGCAGGGAGGCTCAGGCGCTTGCGGATCGGCTGGGGCCCGATGGGCCGTGCCCGGCGTGCGAGGTGGGCCGGGGGGCCGTCGCGCGCTTCGGTGAGGTCCTGTTGCGGGAGCTCCCGAGCGAGGACGCAGAGGTGCGGTTGGCTGCCTGCGGTGGCCTGTGCCTCCCGCATTTGCGGACTGTGCTTGCGCTGCCGGGCGCCGGGCGAGCCCAGGAGGCGCTGATCGGGGTGCAGCGAAGCGTGTGGCTACGGCTGATGGCGGAGCTCGAGGAGTTCATCCGCAAGAACGACTACCGTTTTGTGGAGGAGCGTATGACCGAGGCGGAGGCCACCGCATGGACACGGACGCTGGACGCCATCGTAGGGCTGGAGCGGGCGTCGGACTCGTGGTCTGCTAAGTGAAGGATTGCACACGTCATCCAGAGCCGAGCGAAGGATGACGCGCGTCATCGTCAACTTAGCAGAGCGCTCGTGCCGGTCTCGCCCTGGGCCGCGATCACGACGCCAGCGGTAGATGGATGGTGATGCAGGTGCCCGGGTGATCGGCGTCGTCCGTGGCGGGGCTTTCGGCTACGACGTCGCCGCCGTGGGCCTCGATGATGGCTTTGACCAGCGCAAGTCCGAGGCCTGTGCCACCGTAGGCCCGTCGCGAGCTGCCGTCCACCTGGTAGAAACGCTCGAAGATGCGCGATAGCTGTGCCTGCGGCACACCGATACCCGTGTCGCAGACCGATAGGCGGGCCCATCTCTCGTCTGTGGTGAGTCTGACGTCGATCGTGCCCCCTTGGGGCGTGAACTTGAGCGCGTTGCCGATGATGTTGTCGAGGACACGGCGGATCTGCAGCGGTTCGCCCTGAACGGGCACCTGAACATCGGGCCGCGAGGCTTCGATGCGAAGTCCACGAGTCCTCGCCTCACTCCGGAAGTCGGCTGCCGAGGTCGCGACGATCTCGGCGAGGTCGAGGAGCCCCTGTTCCTCCTGCCGCTGCTCGAGGTGCCACAGCAGGGCGATGTCCTCCACGAGGCTGCGCAGCATGCGGCTGCGCCGGGCGATCACGTCGACGGCGACAGCCTGCTCCTCGCGAACAGGTCCCAGCTCGCCCGTAGCCAACATCTCAGCGTAGCCCATCACCAGGGCCAACGGCGTGCGTAGCTCGTGCGAGATGTTCTGGATAAGCTCGTCCTTCATGCGGTCGAGCTCCTCCTGGCGCCGCAGCGCCTCCGCCATCGCTCGCGCCTGACCCGCGGCGCGTTCGTAGAAGCGCGCGTTCTGGAGCGCGAGAGCAACGGGGACGTTGAGCGTCGTCGCCAGCGCGAGGTCGACGTGCTCGAAGGCGCTTGCCTCGTCGGAGAGCAGGAGCATCAGGCCGATGAGCTCCCCGTGGGCGCGCAGCGGGATCTCCAGCACGGCACGCGTCGTCGGACTACCATCGCGGATCCAGGTCCAGGGGGCGTCCAGCGGCGCCACCCGCGGCGGGCGGTCCGTAGCGCAGGTGCGGACGTGGTCGCGGATCGCCAGTCGGTGGTGGGCGAGGGCTGTGTAGGCCGTCTCCCGGGCGATGCCGTCGGTCACAAGCGGGCTGAGCGTCTCGGCGGCGCCGTCCCACAGCATCAGCAGGCCGTGATCGGCGCGGAAGGCGCTCCGGGTCTGTTCCAGGGCTCGAAGGCCTACCTCGTGGAGGTCAAGGGTCTCCGAGAGGGCGTGTGAAAGGGCGTTAAGCGTCTTGAGTCGACTGCGTTCGTCCTCCAGAGTGGCGATCAGTCTCAGGTGTTGGAGGGTTGCCGCAACGTGGTCAGCGAAGATGCGCAGGTGGCGCCCGTCCTCAGGCGTGAACTGCTCGGGACGGGCGGCCTCGGCGACGAGCGCGCCGATCTTCTCGCCACGCACGATGAGGGGCTCGGCGATGATCGCGCGGGCCTCACCCAAAGTGGGCCTGCCGAGCGCGGTGGCGAGGCGGTGGGTGGTCGTGATCAGGCCGTCAGCAGACGCATCGTCAGCAGACGCATCGTCGGCTATGGCGTCAAGCGCCGCGAGGAGCTCGGCGGCGCCGGTGCGCGCGACGAGGGTGCCGGCAGCGGGAGCCTGCGCGTGGGCCGCGAGACGGGGTGAAGCTGAGTCCAAGAGCAGAAGTGCGGCGGCGTCGCAGGGGAGCAGCCGCGCGACCTGTTCGACGGCCTTGTCGAGGGCTTGCTGGGGTGTCTGAGCGGCGGCGAGGGTGAGGCCGGCGGTGGAGAGCGCCTCGAGCCGCCGGCGGGAGGCCTCGCGCGAGGTGATATCGAGCACGGTGGCAACGATCGCCAGGCGTCCGGCGTGAACCGTGCGGGCCCCATGTTCCTCCACATCGATGATGCGACCGTCGCGGCGCACGCCGCGGTACTGATAGCGGCTGGCACGGAGCTGCCCGAGCACGCGTTTCTCCACGTTCTCGGCGACGATGTCGTGGCTCTCAAGGGCTGCAAGATCGAGCGGACCGAGTCGGTCAATGATGTCGCGCGGGCTGTCGTAGCCGAACATGGTGGCGAAGGCGGGATTCACGTAACGATAGAGGTCATTCTGAATGAGCACAATGCCGACCAGCGAGTGCTCTGCTAGGCGCCGGAAGCGATCCTCGGAGACACGTAGGGCCTCCTCGGCTTGCCGGGTTCGGGTCTCAGTCTCCAGGGCGTCGAGCGCAACAGCAAGGTCACCCGCCAGATCCTGGAGAAGGCCGGCCTCGATCTCCATAGGACGCCGCTGATCGCATGAGGCGACACCCAAGGCCAGCGGATGGGCACTTCCGAGCGCGGCGGGGAAGACCATCACCGTCTGCGGCGCCGCCTGGTCGCCGTCAACGAAGCCGCCTTCCCGCCGAAAGATCCGGCCCGCGGCAAGGGTCTCGGCAGCAAGGGGGGAGACTTTGAGCGCGAGAGCCTCGGCGGTGAGGCGTTGAGCAGCGTCCGGGTGCACACAACAGGCCTGGAGAGTCAGGGGGCGTTCGTCAGCCGGTCGGACCTCGCTCACCCAGGCCGCGTCGAAGCCGAGTTCATCGCAGAGGATGCGGCAGATCTGATTGAGAAGGCCGGCTTTGTCGCGTCGGCCGTGCAGCATCGCCTTGGTGGCGTGGCTGAGTGTCGCCAGCATCCGATCGACCGTGGCGACCGGCGTGGGCTGGGAATCGGCGTCCGGGTCTGGGCGCGTGTGCGACCTCACCTGATCGCCCTCGGCTGCGCCGGCCCTATGGTCTGTCAATGGTTCACCTGGCATCGCGCAACGCCGTCGCCACGCGGTTATGTCGGGCTACGATGGTCCTGAGGTCGTGAGAGCGCAGCCGGCCGTTCTCGACGATGGGCTTTCCATTGATGATGGAGAGGTTGACGGTGGGTGGGGTGCAGAAGACCATAGCGGCGAGCGGATCGTGAACCGCGCCCCCGGCGACGTCGAGGGTGTCGAGTCGCAGGCCGATGATGTCCGCAGCCATACCGACCGCAAGCGCGCCCACGTCGTCGCGGCCCAGGACCTCAGCGCCGCCGCGTGTAGCCAGCCAGAGGGCCTCTTCAGCGGTGAGGGCCTTAGGGCCGCCCAGGACGCGCTGTAGGAGGAGGGCCATCCGGGCCTCGGCAGCCATGTGGGAGCTGTCGTTGCTCGCCGACCCATCGACGCCCAACCCCACGGGCACCCCGGCGTCCAGATAGGCGCGGACCGGCGCGATGCCGGAGCCCAGCCGCATATTGGAGGAGGGGCAGTGCGCAATGCCGGTATGCGTCTGGGCGAGCCGTCCGATCTCGTCGGCGTTGACGTGGACACCGTGCGCGAACCAGACGTCGTCACCGATCCAGTCGAGCGCCTCGGCGTAGGCGACGGGGCGCCTGCCGACGGTCTCCAGGCAGAAGGCTTCCTCGTCGAGGGTCTCGGCAAGGTGGGTGTGGAGCCGGACCCCATAGGCGCGGGCGAGCGACGCCGATTCGCGCATCAGGTCCTCGGTGACCGAGAAGGGTGAACAGGGGGCGACGGCAATGCGCAGCATCGCGTAACGATCGGGATTGTGGTAGGTCTCGATGATGCGGCGGGTGTCGCGCAGGATGGCATCCTCCGACTCGACAACACTGTCGGGCGGAAGGCCCCCCTGGCTCTCGCCACGGCTCATCGAGCCGCGGGTGGCGTGAAAGCGGATGCCGATCTCCTGGGCGGCGGAGATCTCGTCATCGAGCGTCGCGCCGTTGGGGAAGATGTAGAGGTGATCGGCGGCGGTGGTGCAGCCGGAGAGGACGAGTTCGGCAAGGCCGGTGAGCGCGCTTGCGTGGATGGCCTCGGCGTCCAGGTGGGCCCAGACGGGATAGAGGGTCTTGAGCCAGGCGAAGAGGCCGACGTCCTGAGCGCCGGGAAAAGCGCGGGTGAGCGTCTGGTAGAGGTGGTGGTGCGTGTTGATCAGCCCGGGCAGCAGCAGCAGACCGTGGGCGTCGATGGTATGATCGGCCTCGGTGGGCAGCTCAGACGTGGGTCCGATGGCCACGATGACCCCGTCGCGGCTGTAGATCCCGCTGTCGGTCCACCGACTGCGGGTGTCGTCCATCGTCACGATGAGGTCGGCGTGTGTGAGCAGGAGTGTGCTCATGCGATCTTCTGCCTCCTCCGGTGATGACGTGCCAGGCTATGGCTCTCGATGGTGGACGGCGATGACCGATCAGGATGTCAACAGTCTAGCATGGTTTCGGTGTGCCGCAACTGCGTGGGGCTTGGGCGGGAGGGCGTCAGGTTGTGATATGGAGTTGTCACCCTCAGGCAACGCAGCCTGTGGTTCACTGGTGACATCGGACATCCGTGTGTGGTATGATAGGGTATGTTTATGGTTAGGCACGATCGGCTCGCGAGGAGGCTGAGCATATGACAAGGCGGTGGCGCAAGTTCTTGGTCGGTGCAATGCTCTTGGCGTTGTTCGGTTCGTCACCGGCTGCCGGCGCGGCACCCGGGCCACCGGGCATCGCGGCGGCGGCGCTCGAGCGGCTGCGTGTGCAGACCGCGGGCGATGTCGGTGTCCGCGACGTCACGCTGCAGGATGGAGCGCTATCGGTGTGCCTTGACATCGATAGCGAGATGCTGGCTGCCGATGGCTGGCTGGGCGTTGAGCGCGTGACGGATGCTCTACGAGCCGAGTTGATGGATCTGATGTGGGAAAGCCTGTCGGTGGAGGCGTGGGATGCCGATGCGCGAAGATGCCGTCCGCTCTCGGACTTCGCGCCCGAGCTTGACCTCGGGGTGGGGGCTGAGGGTGATGACGTGGGACCGGCAGGCGCAGGCGAGTCGGTGCAGACCACGGCTGCTGCGGGCTCCGGGGTGGGCGCCCTGGCCGGGAAGACGGTCTACGTCAGCGCGGGCCACGGATGGTTCTGGAACGGCAGCACCTGGCGGACGCAGCGACCGGTCTACCAGGGCTTCATCGAGGATCACAACAACGCCGAGGTTGTGACGCAGTACCTGATCCCTTATCTGGAGAACGCCGGGGCTACGGTGATGCCGGTGCGTGAGCGCGACTGGTCCGACACGCGGGTGATCGCCGACAACGACGCGGGTGCGCCGACCTACGCGGAGTGGGGGGCGTGGACGACCGGGGGCAGTGGGACCGGCTACAACGGCGGCACGTATCGCTACGCGGTGACCAACGCGGCGGGCTCGCTTACAGCCCGGGCGACGTGGACGCTGGAGGTACCTGTTGCGGGACGCTACGCCGTCTATGCCTGGGTTTTCCCCGGATCCAATCGCGTGCCCGACGCGCATTACACGGTCCATCACGCGGGCGGACCTACTGAGGTGACGCTCGACCAATCGATCTATCCCCAAACCTGGCGTTACCTGGGGACGTTCCCCTTCTACGCCGGCACGGCGACGGTGACGCTGGACAACCGGTCGTCGGATCCGACGCCGCGAGCGGTGATCGCGGATGCCATCCGGCTGGGGAGCGGTAACTTCGACAGCCTCCTAGGGCTACCGCTGATCTCCGGTGCGACGACCTACGTCTCGAGTACGCCGCCCAGCCGCGCGCCCTACAAGCCCTGGTGGGAGAGCTCGACCTTCTACTGGAGCCAGTGGATGGGGTTGGATCCGGCTCAATGGTCGTACTACAACGATGTGGTGGCGCGTCCGATGATGGCGCGCTGGTACCAGCGTGCCGCCGGCGGCGACGCTGTGTTCGTCTCGTGGCACACGAACGGGTCGAACGGCACGGCCCGCGGGACCGTGACCTACGTGCATAACGATCCGTCCAAACGGACGCCGGGGACTGTTGAGCTCCAGACCGCGATCCACAGGGAGCTGATCGCCGACATCCGTGCGGGGTGGGATCCGGCGTGGCCCGACCTGAACCCGCGCTCGCTCGACCTGGGGGAGATGCGGTTGCTCTACGATCCGGTTGTTGAAGAAGCCAGCCTCCCAGGGGTGCTGCTGGAGATCGCGTTCCACGACAACCCGATCGACGCCAATGCCCTCAAGGAGCCGGTCTTCAACCAACTGGCGGCGCGCGCCGTGACCCAGGGGATCATCAAGTATTTCGAGCAGCGCGATGGCGTGGCGCGGGTGCTGCCGCCGGAGCCGCCGACGCACCTGCGGGTGGAGAACGCGGGTGGAGGTGAGGTTCGCGTGTCGTGGGCACCCTCGCCGGTCGACGGCATCGGGGGCGACGCGGCGACGGGCTACCGCGTCGTGACAAGCCCCGACGGCTTCGCCTGGGGTCCGCCCACGACGATGGCGGGCACAAGCGTCACGCTGGCGGGGCTCAGCGCAGGCCAGACCGTCTACGTGCGGGTGACGGCGACCAATGCCGGAGGTGAGTCGTTTCCGACCGAAGTGTTGGGGGCGCGGGTCGGCGAGGCGCGGATCCTGCTGGTCAACGGCTTTGACAAGCTGAATCGCTTTGAGCTGGTCCGTGAGGTGGACCCGGTCGAGGGTGCCAACCTGCGGATGTTCCTCGACCGGATGAACCGCTTTGACTATACGGTGCACCACGGGCAGGCGATCCCAAGCGACTACGCGTGGGATGCCGCGAGCAACGAGGCGGTCCAGCAGGGCAATGTGCGGTTGGCCGACTACGAGATCGTCGTGTGGATGCTGGGCGAGGAGTCGTCGTCGGGCGATGGGACCTTCAACACCGTGGAGAGGTCGCTGATCACGTCCTACCTGGCGACCGGCAGGGCCTTGATGGTGAGCGGCTCGGAGTTCGGCTGGGACCTCGCCGAGTTGGGGCGCGATCCGTCGTTCCTACCCGAGCAGTTGCGTGCGGCGTATGTCGCTGACGACGCCGGGACACGGACGGTGCGGCCGGCGTCGGGAGGGGCCTTCGAGGGCCTCCCCGATCTTCACTTCGATGATCCCGCCGAATACTACGTCGGGTATCCCGACGTCCTAGCGCCTGCCGGCGGGGCCACGACTGCCCTAACCTACGTCGGCGGGACGACGCAAGGCGCTGCCGCCGTGCAGTATGCCGAGGGCTGCCGGCGGGTGCTGACCTTCGGGTTCCCGTTTGAGACGCTGCGTGCGTCCCAGCGTGGTCCGGTGATGGCGGCGGCGTTGGGATTCCTGGATGGGTGTCGGGTCGAGACACATATCGAGGTGCCGGTCGAAGGCTCGGGCTATGCGGAGGTGCCGCTGTTCCGTGGCACGACGTCAGGGAGCGGTGTGTCGCGGGTGGAACTGCAGCTGGTGCGAGCGACGGACGGTGCCAGCTGGACAGGATCGCTGTGGCGCAGCGCTACGACCTGGGTCCCGGCGAGCGGTACCACCGTCTGGACGTATGTGCCTCCCGCCCTCCCGGAGGGGGCCTACACCCTTTACGCCCGCTCTGTCGGCGACGTCGTCGATGAGGTTCCGGCTGCCGTGACCTTCTGGATCGATGCGACGCCCCCATTGGTGCCGACCGTGGTGACGCCGACGGCGGGCGTGCTGATTACGGGGCCACGGGTGTCGCTGCAGTGGTTAGCCCCCATCGATGCGGGCTCTCCGCTCACCTTTGAGGTCGATGTTGACGGATGGGTGCGTTCGTTTGATGCGTCGCCGGCTGTCGTGTCGGTGCGCAGGGGCGAGCACAGATGGCGGGTCAGGGCCGTGGACCTAGCGGGCAACACGAGCGGGTGGAGTGCGTACCATAGCTTCGAGGTGTCGGCAGAGGAGGTGTTCCTGCCGCTGGTGCTTAGATAGACGACGCCCCGACGCGGCGATAGAGGCGAGGGGGGGGGGGGGGGGGGTGGGGGTGTGAAAAAAAAAAAAACAACCCCCCCCCCAAGGGGGGGAGGTGGG
>CAZYYC010000053.1:0-21382 GCA_964650935.1 uncultured Anaerolineales bacterium | reverse complement strand
CCGCCGGCTATGAGTTTATGAGCCTGATCGAGGCCATCATCGACGTCGGAAAGCGGGACCATGGCCTGCCGGAGAGCATCCTCGCGCTGCTCGAACGGGTCGACCAGCCGGTCCATATGCAAGCTATGGTCTCGCCGACGTGCCCCTACTGCCCACGCGCCGTGCGGGCGGCCCATCGGTTCGCGATGGCCTCAGACTTCATTCGCGGGGACATGGTAGAGATCACCGAGTTTCCTCATCTGGGCGTGAAGTACAATGTCCAGGGCGTCCCCAACACGATCATCAATGATGTCGAGAGCGTGGTAGGAGGACAGCCCGATCGGGAGTTCGCCAGAGCGGTGCTCAAGACCATCGGCAGGTGACCACGCTGCTCGCCGCGCGTCAGTCCTCAACAGCTGGGCGCGATGGCCCGCCTATGTCGTTCCTGTTACTAAGGAGGTTTCTATGACTCGCAAGGCCCTCGTCCCCATTGCAGACGGATCGGAGGAGATCGAAGCTGTCTGCATCATCGATACTCTTCGCCGCGCCGGCATCGACGTGACGGTCGCCTCGGTGATGGGCAGACGTGAGATCAAGGCAGCGCGCGGCACTCGCATTGTGGCGGATGCCACGATCGAGGCCTGCCTTGCCGAGACCTACGACCTGATCGCGCTGCCGGGCGGTATGCCCGGTGCCGAGCACTTGCGAGAGACGCCGCCTCTCATCGAGCTTCTGAAGGTGCAACGTGAGGCCGGGCGGCTCTACGGCGCGATCTGTGCCACGCCCGCCGTGGCGTTGTTACCCCACGGGCTTCTGGCAGGTCGACGGGCGACCTGCTTTCCCGATATGATGCCTGAACTGGAGAAGGCGTCCGATGTCGAGGCGGTCAAGGAGCGCGTCGTTGTCGACCGCAATCTCGTCACCAGCCGCGGCCCCGGCACCGCCATCGAGTTCGCCCTCAAACTCATCGAGCTGTTGACCGATGCCGAGACGGCAAGGACCATCGGCGATCGGATGCTCGTCAGATAACGTCCAACGACCAACAACGATCCCAAGGAGACAACGATGACCATCCCACTACGTGATAAGTTCTTCGGCTGCATTGCCGGTGTTCACATAGGATCCGCGATGGCGGCGCCCGTCGAGGGCTGGCCCTATCAGCGTATCGAAGAGACGTACGGCACCCTCGACCACTTCCTGCCCTATCATCATTACCGGCACACCACGGATTGGGTGCGTGAGCCGGGCACGACAGAGGACGGGGTCGAGCGCCAGAAGCTGATCATCACCGCCATCATGCGGAAACAAGATCGGATCACCGCCGAGGATCTGCGCGCCACCTGGGTCTCGGATATGAACCCCAACGGCGCCGGCGTGATCTCGGAGCCCTTCGAGGGCCCTCTCCTCGCGATGGCCAAGACACCGATCCCCGCGCGCGATCTGGGTCGCTACTGCGACTATGCCGGGCTGGTCTCCTTTGCCAGATCGTGTCACCCGGTGGGCTTGATCAACGCGGGGGATGTCGACCATGCACTGGCGGACATCCTCGAGGTGGGCCAAGTCTACCAGACCACCAACAGCCGCGGGCTGCAGTGGGCAGCCGTGACAGGCGTGGGCATCGCTGCGGCAACCAAGCCCGACGCAACGGTCGAAAGTGTCCTAGATGCGATCTTTGACGTGTGCGGCACCTTTCCGGAGCGCTTCATCCAGGATGCCGGTGTCGTCAGGGAGTTGCAGCGTGGACTCAAACTGACTGAGGGCTGCAGCGACTTCAGGGAGTTACGCGAGCGCTTCGACGAGATGTACAGCGGTCACGGTATACCCTATGCACACAGCTATGCCAACGAAGTGGTCACCAAGGCCGTGTGCATCTTCCGTATGGTTCGGGGAGATCTTAGGCAAGCCATCATCTCCGGCGTGAATATGGGACGCGACACCGACTGCATGACCGCTGTCGCTGCCGGCATCTCGGGCGCGCTGTCCGGTTCCGCAGGACTACCCGAGGCTTGGGTCGCCCAGGTCGACCACGCCGCGAGTGTCAATCCCCACACCAACACACAACGAACCCTTCGCGAGCATGCGGATGGCCTCTACGATGCCTTCATAGCCCGGCTGACGCGTATGCGCAGCTACATCGCGACGATGGAAGAGCTCGTGTGACCATCCGCTTCGGCGCCCACTGCTACTTGTTCACCGCTCGCTGGTCCGACGAGCAGCTGGGTCTCCTCGACACGGCGCGTGCGCTTGGCCTCGATGTGTGGGAAATCGCCGTCGGTGACGACGTCAGCTTCAGCCCGCGGGCCACGCGCGAGCGAGCTGAGGCGCTCGGACTTGAGCTGACGATCAGTCCCGGGGGCGCGTGGCCCGCAGTGTGCGATCTATCATCCGACGACCCGGATGAACGGTCTCTCAGCCGCCGATGGCACGAGAAGCAGATCGATCTAGGCGCCGACCTTGGAGCCGGCGCCTACACCGGCGCGATCTATGGTCGTCCGGGGACGGTGCGCAAGCGGCTACCGCCACCGGACGAGAGCCAACACGTCGCTGAAGCGCTGCACCACCTGGCGACCTACGGTGCAGAGCGTGGCGTGAGGATTGTCCTGGAGCCGATGAGCCATTTCCGCACCCACCTCGTCAACACCGCGGAGCAACTGGTTGATCTCATCGCCCAAGCCGATCACCCCAACCTCTACGGCCTGCTCGACACCTACCATATGGTCACCGAGGTCCGCGACTACGCTGCCGCCATCCGAACGTTGGGTTCACGGCTCTGGAGCTTGCACGCCTGTGAGAGCGATCGCGGCGCGCCCGGCGGCGGGCTGGTCCCCTGGGACGCCGTCTTTGCCGCACTACGCGAAATCGACTTCGGCGGCAGCCTGATTCTCGAGAGCTACAACTCCTCGATCGGCAATCCCCCTGGGAGCTTCGCCCACAGCCGGGCGATGTTCCACAATCCGTGTCCCGACGGCGCAGCGTTCGTGGAACAAGGTGTAGCATTTCTGAAGGGCGGACTCACCAGGCAAGGATTCACGCTATGAAAATCGACGCGCACAACCACCCGGATTGGCTAGGCCACGACGTGACCAAGGTTCTGGACAATATGACCCGGCACCAGATCGACCAGACCTGGCTCCTGACATGGATCGCCCCCGAGGATGAAGTCGACCCTTTCTATCACGCGACCGTTGCGCCCGCGACTCACGGGCCGATTTCCCTTGCCCACAGTCTGGCCTACAAAGAGCGCGCACCGGATCGCTTCGTGTTGGGCTACGCACCCGATCCGAGGCGCCCGGAGGCGATCGATCAACTCCGCGCTGCCATCGACACGTACGGTGTACGCATCTACGGTGAACTCAAGCTGCGCATGCGCTATGACAATCCGGATGCATTGAGGATGTTCCGCTTCTGCGGGGAACATCGCCTGCCCGTCGTCGTACACATCGACTACGAGTTCACAACGGGCAGGACCTATCCGCGACCTAACTGGTGGTACGGTGGGGGTATCGACGCCTTCGAGCACGCTATCAGGGCATGTCCCGAGACGACCTTCATCGGACACGCACCCGGCTTCTGGGCCCACATCTCCGGTGACGACCAAGCAGAAACGGCGAGTTACCCCAAGGGGCCGGTCAAGCCTGGCGGCAAAGTCGTCGAGATGCTGAGGACCTATCCCAACCTCTATGCTGATCTCTCGGCGAATTCGGCTCGTAACGCTCTCTCACGTGATCCTGCGTTTGGTCGCGACTTCGTGATCGAGTTCCAGGACCGGCTTCTCTATGCACGGGATGACTTTGGCGGCGATCTCGACGACCTGCTGACCGGCATGGCGCTCCCCGAAGGCGTCCTTGCCAAGCTTTACGCCGGCAATGCGCTCAGGTTAGTGCCGTACCCCTACGTAGTCCCCGGGAGGTGAAGCTATGTGGCTTGATCTGTTCCTGCTCCTCATCATTGCCGGAATCATCGCCTTCGCTGCCGCCGAAGGGCTGGCGAGGTCAGCCGTCATGCTCGTCACCTTCTATCTGCTGTGCATCCTGCTGGGCCTCATCGTGGTGACCTTCGACGTCGGGGCTCTGCTGGGAGGAGCGATCAACCCCGGTCCGAGCCCAGCCTCGGGCAATGACGCGATCGCCCAAAGCGTCATCTTCATGGGGATTCTGCTTCCCACCTTCGCCTTCGCTGTTCTCCTGAGTCATACGACCCTCGAGGGAGCTCAGGTGAACTTTCTGGGCTGGGGAGACAACGCCCTAGGCACCGTCATCGGTGTCATACTGGCGCTCGCCTTCGCCGCCGTCCTCGTCAACGTCTGGGGAGTCGTCATCAGCACGCCGTGGGAGCCCTACGGCACCTGGTCTAAGATGTGGTCGATGTACGATCAGTCCATCCTGCGCCCCATACTGCTGCGGCTCCTGCTGGTCTTCCGCCGTGCGCTCTTTCCGTTAGCGGCATCGGGCTACCCGGTCTTTTTCGTCCCGCAGATCTAGGTCGCGAATGAGCGCTGTCCGGGTGGCCTGAGCAGGCCCAGGCCACCCGGACAGCGAGCTCGGGCTAGAACTGCGTCAGGCCACCCTCAGCGCCAAACGCCGGCGACAGAGTGTCAAGGATCTCGATGTCCACACGGTCCCGGATCTCGCACAACACGGACGGTGAGACATAGAGCTCGCTCAGCATCAGGGTGTCGCGGATGCGCATGACGCGCGGTTCGCCATCCTCGATGCGCCCGCAGCTACGCAGCGCATAAGCGTAGGCCGTGGCGTCGTCCGGCGCGACCACGGGGATCTTGCCCCGCAGCAGGAACGAACTAGTGACCGTGTTCTCGTTCGTCGCCTGAAGGTCGATCTTGTCGAACAACCGTCGCGAGATGACGTCGGCCAACCCCATGCCTACAGCGTTGCCATGTGAGGCCTCCGTCAGGTCGTGGACGGTGATGGCCTTGACGCGCGGGCGTTCCGGTTCCGGTTCGCCGCGGATCATATTCCGCCCGATGATGTTGGGATCGAGACCCGCCCCACTGATATCCTTGCCCATACGATCGATCATCAAGACATCGATGTCATCAACGGGTAGCTTCGGCATATGAGCACGCGCCACATCGAGCAGGGCCGGTTCCTCATCCAGAATGGCCTCGGCACCCAGCGCCTTGATCAGCATGGTCTCATCGTAGGCGTTCTCCACCAGGGCGATCCCAAAGCGGATCTTGCCGGTCGCCAGGATCCGGCGCGAGGTCCAGGGGATCAGGTGACGCAAACCATAAACACCCCAGCTATGGATCTCCAGCGCCTGACGGTGTTTCCCGAGCCCGATCACCGACATCTTCACCAGGCCGCTTTCGTGCGGCCCATGAAAGTCGGTATGGAGCTTAACGCGGTTCAGCAGTATCACACCATCGGCCTCGTACGCGAAACGGTCCATATAGACCCGGTTGCGGGGCTCCGAAGGCGTCAGGTCCACGGTCTCCATCGAGCTGCGGATCGGGCAGCCCATCGCGTCCGGCGTGACCCCGTATGAGGCCAGCACCTCCAGCTGGCCTTCAGCGGTACCACCACCGTGGCTCCCCATCGCGGGGATGATGAACGGTGTCGCCCCCCACCCCTTTAGCTGCTCCACCACAGTGTGCACGATGGTCGCGAGGTTGGCGATGCCACGACTGCCTACCGTGATTGCGATCGACTCGCCGGGGCGAATGCGCTCGCGCATCGCCGCCATCTGCTCTACCACCGCGACCTCTATGTCATCGAGTCTGGGGCGTGGAAAGTGCTGCCGCACCTTTGCCAGAGTTAGCATCGTATCCCTCCCCACCTAGTGCGTCGCAAACTGCGGCAGCCACCGTGCCTGCGCCGCGAACAACTCTTCAACCATCTCGTGAATCTGATCCAGCGTCAGCACCGCGCTTGTGTACTTATCCAGTGCAATCGCAGCGTGAACCAGGTCACGATCGCGGGTCTGGATCGCCTTGACGGCACAATCCTGCACGGCTACGCTCCCCGCATTGATCCCCGCGCACGCCGCGGGCAGATCGCCGATATGGGTCGGCTGAATGCCCTGCGCATCGACCAGACACGGCACCTCTACACTGCAGCCCGGCATCAGGTTGGTGATGATGCCGATGTTGGGCACGTTGCCGTAGACGACCCGCGGGGTGTTGGTCGTCATCGACTCGATGATGTAGGCACCGTACTCGTGACTCGGTGTCAGCGGCTGCTCCGCCAGCTCGCCTGCGCGCCGTTCCAGGCCCTCGAAGTCGTGGTTCTTGCAGATCTCGTAGTAGTCCCAACGCTCGGGAAGCCAGCTGTTCGCCTCCTCGGGCGTGCGCCTGAAGTAGGGCAGATACTCTGAAGCATGGTGGCTCGACTCGGTCTGAAAGTAGCCGGTCAGGTTCATGATCGCCGTGCGTACCTGCTCTCCCCCACCACCGTAGAGTTCATCACTGGCGTTGCCGCTCGCTTGTGCGGCGCGGGCGCGTGCCGCATAGGCATTCATCGTCTCGCGCAACAAGGGCAGCACGTCCTTACCGTGGTGCTTGAACTCGATGAACCACGCTTGATGGTTGATGCCGGCGCACTTGAAGGTCCACGTACCGGGCTCAAGTCCCATGCGGTCTGCCAGCATCTGCGAGGTCCCTTGCACCGAGTGGCAGAGACCCACCGTCCGGATGCCGGCCTCCGAGGAGGTCCAGCAGTTTATCCCCATTGGATTCGCGTACTGGATCATCAAAGCATCGGGGCAGACCTCGTGCATATCGGCGATGATGGGATCAAGGGCGGCAGCCGTCCGCAAACCGCGAAAGACGCCACCAGGGCCCAAGGTATCGCCGACCGTTTGGTCGAGACCATACTTGCGTGGGATCTCGACATCGTGGGCATAGGCCTCAAGCCCGCCGACCTGGAAGGTGACCACGACGAAGTCGGCGCCTTCCAGCGCCTCACGGCGATCCGTGGTCGCCGATACCGTCGCCGGCAAGTTGTGAGCAGCGACCAGTCGCCTGGCGTGACCGTAGGTACGCGCGAGGTTCTCGGGCGCGATATCCATCAGAGAAAAGTGCGCGTCGCGCAGGGCGGGAAACGAGAGCACGTCGCGGATCAGCGTCAGCGGGAAGACGTAGCCTCCCGCACCAACGATCGTGACCTTGGGCATGAGTGACCTCCTTGAGTTAGGTGAGCCGATCTAGAAATGCATGAGACGATGAACGCTTCAGGAACCAACAAGCCTAGCAGCGATGACGTAGACGATGGCGCTCACACCCGCGCCAACCAATGAACTGAGGAAGTTCACCCAGTCGTTGGTCAGCCACGGCCAACCGCGCACCAACCGGTTCGGGATGCCGTCGGGATCCACGCGACGCTCCGTCTCCTTCTGGCGCCGGTCGCTATAGTAGATCGCCTGGAATGTCGCGCCCAACAGACTATCGAAGAGCGAGCCGATAAGCCCGCCCAATCCACAGGCGATCATCAGCGCCGGCACCATAGATCTACCACCGGCGAGCGCAACACCAGGACCTCCCGCTGTCCCCTCCGCCAGCAGGACCAAGATCGCCGCAGCGCCTATCGTTGTGCCTCCCAGCAGTGTCGCCAGTGTGCCATATAACGAGATGCCGCCGGAGGTGCCTGGTTCGACCCGCCGGCCGTTCGTGATGAGGCGTGGTGATCGCGGATTGAGCACGCCCAACTCGGTGGCCCAAGTGTCGGCGTTGACCGCCGCCATCGCGCCCGCAAACGCAAAGAAGAGCGCCGGATGCGGCACGAAGGGATAGATCACGGCCACGAACGCCCCCGCTCCGCCGTTGGCGAGGACCTGACCCAGGTCGCGTCGCGGACCCTTGGCAAACTTCTCGGCGAGCCGCTCCTTCGTCTCCGCCCTATACTTGGAGAGGAGTGTCGAGAGCAAGAAGAACGTGATCAGCAAGCTCCCCCAGACCCATCCACCCAAACCGAAGATCAGGGTTCCGGTAACGACAGCGCCGGCGGCTCCGCTCGCAGAGAGCGCCTCGCGGTGATAGGCGACCAGGGCGATCACTGTACTCAGGACGAGGCCCAGCCCTACGTTGACGACGATCTCCATCTCAGGCACCGACGCTCACAGCGTGAAGAGGGCGAGCGCAAGACCGCTCAGAAGCGGCACCGTCAGGTTGTCCGTTCCGGCAGGGGAGAGGCCCTCAGCAGCCGTCGCGACGAGGGCTCCGACGAGGGCCATCAGCAGTGCCGCGCCGACCGACAACGGCGCGCTCAGCGGACTGAGGCTGGAGTTCGGCAGAAGCAACAGCGTGGCCGCGATCGCCACGAAGCTCGCCACGCCCATCGTGATCGTGCCCTCCCAGGAACGACCATGGCCGAACGCTGTATAGCCATGTCGTCCCGCGCGCTGTCCGACGATGCTGGCCAGGCCATCGCCCCACGTCATCGCCATCACCGCCGCGGCGGCCACGGGGACTCGATCGACCGGTCCCCGGCTTCGCCACAGGAGGGCAAAGAGCAGCGTGATGGAGATGGCAAAGTAGACGGTGCCCGGCGACGAATCCGCCGCATCCATCGTCTTGAAGAGCTGATAACGGTAGAACAGATAGTTGAGGAGGATGAAAGAGGCAAAAGGGATCAAGCCGATAGTCCAGGTGTCGAAGAGGAGCAGGATGCCCCAGATCCACATTCCGGCGCCGATGTGGACCAGCTTGCGCGTGAGGTACTGCGGCCAGGCCATTCGGCGCCCAATACCCTCCACGATGAACAGGAGCCCGAAGGCATAGCCGTAGGAGAGCACCAATCCGATCAGATCTCTCTGTGTCAAGAGCAACTCCTCCATGGGGAGGGTTATGTTGAACCAGGGAATCATACTATACTCAACCGCGCATCATTGTACCATGATGCCATCACCTTGCACCCAACAGGACACGGCGAAGCCGCCAGAGTTAGGCGTATCTTTCTCGATCGCCCGGCGTCATCATATGTGAGTGGGAGTGTCGATTGGACAACGGCTTGGACCTTCTACGGCGAGCGCAGAGCTGGGATGACCAAGCGCTCACCGAGATCTATGATTGCTACGCGCCACTGATCTACCGCTACGTCTACCGTAAGACAGGGAACGTTGAGACGGCGCAGGATCTGACCGCCGAGACCTTCCACCGCTATCTGGAGGCGATCAAGCGCCAAGCCGGCCCACAGGAGCACCTTTCAGGTTGGCTATACCGCGTCGCCCACAATCTGATCGTAGATCACTATCGCCGTCAGCCTGACGATCCGCCCGCCTCGTTGGAGGTGGTGGAGCCCGCGGTGGCGGCGAAGCAGGAAGAGCATGTGGCGCACGGGGCGCGGGTAGAACGCGCGCGGGCAGCCTTAGCGATGTTGACGCCGTTACAGCAGCAGGTGCTGATGCTCAGATACCTGGAGGAGTTGAGCCTGCAAGAGGTCGCGGATATGCTCAACCGCACGGTGGGGAGCATCAAAGCGTTACAGCACCGCGCTATAGCGAATATGCAGCAAATCCTGGAGGACATAGGATGAAACTAACACAACGCAGAGAGCTCTCGGAGCTGCCGGACTCCGTCAGCCAAGCCCTTGAGGCACTGCAGCCCGTGCCGGAGGCTGATCCGGTCGCGTGGGAGCGCCATCGTCAGACCTACTTAACCATGGTCCGCGCTGAGGCAGCAGCGAGCACTGACGGTCGACAGCCGCTCGTCCCCGAGACTCGTCGTGGTTGGCGCGCCGCATTGGGTTCGCTGTTGAGCTTTCGGGTCAGGGACGTGCACCCTATGACGCATGTCCTCAGACTCGCCCTCGTCATGGCGCTGTTGCTCGGCACCGGTGCAGGTACCGTCGCGGCGGCACGAGAGAGCCTCCCAGGCACGATGCTCTACCCGCTGAAGGTGCGGCTGGAGCAGTGGGACCTGGAGCGTGTCGACGACGCGCTCCGGGTATCGGAGAGAGCTCTCAGCCAGACGCAGACGCGTTTCTGGGAGATCAACCAGCTGACCGAAAAGGGCAAACCCGTGCCGGATGATGTGGCAGCGCGCTACGAGGAGCATTTGAGCCTTGCTCTTCAGGCGAGCGGTATGTTGACCGAGCCGCTCCGCCTTCAAACGCAATCCCAGATCTCGGAGACCCTGCAACACCAGATGGAGACGATGACGCAGATCGCGGCAAAGGTGCAGGGCGACGGTGAGGATGATGGGGCCGTTCAAGCCGTCATTCGCACTATGGAGATGACGCAGGCCCAGCTGGGTACAGGCATGGGCCAAGAGGAGACCGAGGTCCAGGGCGAGCCGCATCAGGCTGGGCCCGCCGAAGGGCCACACGTAGATGGCCCAGGAGAATCTGACGAGGATGCTAACAGAGCTGCAGGGCCCAACGAGGAGAGTGGCTACGGTCCGGGCGATCAGGCAGAGAACGATGAAGGTAGCGGTTCCGTCAACGGGCCGGACCGTGATCGCGGGCATATCGGCGGTGATAACGGCACGAACGGTGGGGACAACGGCGGTGCGAACGGCGGGGGCGGTGGAAACCGATAGCATGAGCTGATCCGACCAACACCAACGCGCCCTCAGCGATGCGTGTCCGAGGGCGCGTTGCGTTGTCGGATCCGCAACATGAGAGAGGACTCGCCCCCTACGAAGCAAGGGATCCTCTAGCGAATCTGCGAGTTTGGGCATACAATTCCCGGCAACTAGCCCTACCGCGATGACGAGGAGAGGCTCATGCTGATAGATCCTTCCGCAGCCGCACGCACGCTGCAAGCCCAACTCAAGCCCTGGCACGACGCCATCAACCACCCGATCGACGCGCAGGCCATCGTCCTGCACCGCTACCTCACGGACTATGCCAAGACCGAGTACGGCACGACACATAGCGCGGGCTCGATCGACACCTTGCAAGACTATCGACGCGCTTTTCCGGTGGTCACCTACGACGAGATCAGGCCGACGATCGGCCGTGTTATGCAGGGCGAGATCGCGGCGCTCCTCTGGGAGCCGCCCGTCGCGTGGGCGATCACCCGCGGCACGACCAAGGGATCGTCGAAGTTCATCCCGATGACGCCCACCGACCTCCAGATGCGGGTCAGCGCCGGACGTGCGGTGATGCAGTATGTCGCCTCCACCCGGAGCTTTGATGTCTTTGCCGGCGTCAACCTCAACCTCAACTTCCCCTCGGTTGTCGGCACGGTGACCGTCGGAGACCGCGAACTCGACTACGGTTACAGCTCGGGCATCTACACCAAACACGTCTCCACCCGCACGCCGGTCCGCTCTGTGCCGACGCAGGAGGCCATTGACGCGCTGGGCGGCGGCAAGACGTTGACCGACTGGCACAAGCGCTTCGACCTGGCCTACGAGCAATGCAAGGATCAGGCGGTGACCCTGGTCGGGGGCGTCTGCTCGACGGCGCTAGCCTTCGGACGCTACCTGCGTAAGGCGCACGGTGTCTATCCCAAGGATCTCTGGCAGACACAGGTGATGACGCTGGGGAGCCAGCCCGGCATCAACACCCAGCATCGGCCCGCGCTGGAGGCCCTCTACGGGCCTGCCGCTATCCGTGAGATCTACGGCGCTACCGAGGGTATGTTTGGACAGCAACGCGATGAGAAGCGGGCCTGGGTGCCCAACTACGACCTCTTCTTCTTCGAGGTGAAGACCCTATCCGGGATCAAGATGCTCCACGAGATGCACCCGGGCGAGATGGGCAGCCTCATCGTGTCCACGCCGATCCTACCACGCTATGAGATCGGCGATCTGATCCTGGCCCTCAAGCCCCCCTACTTCCGCTGCATCGGTCGAACGCGCTGGTGGACGCCTCTGCGCTATGCGTGGCAGGAGGTCGTCTCCCTCAACCTGGGACAGCTGTGAAGCCGGCGACCGGCGCAGGACCACAGTTCAGTGGTCACCCGCCATTCACAGGATGTTCGCCGCCGTGATCGTTCGGAAGTGATAGCCGTAGATCGCCATCGTCACCGCCAGCGGCAGTAATGCCGGACGCCGCAGGAGCGTCCAGAGGACCAGCTCCCAGTAGTAGCGCCGCTCTCTGTCCCTAATGCCAAGGACGTAGATTGAGCGGACGAAAGCCCGCATCTCAACCCAAGTCAGCGGAGAAGCGACTTTGGGCATCTGATAGTCGCCGAGAAAGGTCTTGACGCGCTCGGTGAAGTATCGGGGTGAGTAAATGTGGGCCATGATCTGACGATAGCCTCCCCGCAACACATCCATACCCATCTTGGGCAGCACGTTGGTGACCACGTCGACGTTGTTACCGATCGACTCGCCCAACAGCCGCCCTTCCTCTCTGAGCCGCTCATAGAGCGCCGTGCCCGCAGGGGCTTGAAGCAAGCCCACCATCGCCGTCACGATCCCGCTTTGCTGAATAAAGGCGATCTGGCGCTGGAAGGTGGTTGGGGTATCGCTGTCAAATCCCACGATAAACCCCGCCTGCACACCGATGCCTGCGCGGTGGAGCTTCTTGACGTCAGCGAGCATATCTCGCCGTCGGTTCTGGCTCTTGCCGCACTCGGCAAGGCTCTCATCGTCGGGCGTCTCGATACCGATGAAGACCTTATTGAAGCCGGCCTCGAGCATCAAGGTGACCAGTTCTTCGTCATCCGCCAGATTGATCGAGACCTCGGTGTTGAAAGGCAGGCCTCGTCGAGTCAAGCCAGGCTTGCTCTTCCGCCATGCGATGAGGGCTGGGAGCAACTCCTCCTTGAGCACCCGCTTGTTGCCGATGAAGTTGTCATCCACAAAGAAGACCGAGCGCCGCCAGCCGGCTACATAGAGAGCTTCCAACTCAGCGATGATCTGGCCCGCAGACTTGGTGCGCGGGCGGTGGCCCAAGAGCGCCGTCACGTTGCAGAAGTCGCAGTTGAAGGGGCACCCTCGTGAGAACTGCAGAGGCATGGAGTCATAGTGTTTGAGATCGGCGAGCTCCCACGCCGGCGTTGGCGTCCGGTCGAGCTCAGGATGATCGTCCGTAGTGTAGAGCCCCTTTGCGCAACCTTCGGCGAGGTCAGCCAGAAAAGGTGCGAGCGTGATCTCGGCCTCGCCCAGCACCCGGTGGTCTGCTTCATCGGCGAAGCTGTCGCGCTCCGTCGAGAAGAGGGGGCCGCCGACAACAGTCCGCACACCAGCCTCGCGGCAGCGCGCCAGCACCTCGCGCGCAGAGTCCTGTTGCACCGTCATGGCGCTGACCAACGCGATGTCAGCCCAGACCAGATCAGCTTCGGTGAGCGGTCGGACGTTGAGGTCCACCAGCCGCTTCTCCCAGGCCTCGGGTAGCATCGGGGCGATGGTCAGCAACCCCAGCGGGGGCGATACAGCTCTGCGTCCGACGAATTTGAGCGCGTGCCTGAAGCTCCAGAAGGTATCTGGGAACTCAGGATAGATGAGCAATGCGTGCACGGTTCCTCCCTGATGGCTGACAGACCCTACGCCTCAGCCCTCAGTCTACCGCACGCGAAAGATCTCGCCCTAACGGGGACCTAACAGCTGGCTAACACCAAGCAACCGCATTAATGAGCCGCCGCTACTCAACAATTCCTAAGTCGGAAGCCCGGCTAACGGCCTCAGTTCGGTTGCGCACTCCGAGCTTCCGATAGATGGACGATGTGTAGTTGCGAGTTGTACCTTCACTGATATCAAGAGCATGGGCGCACTCACGATTGGTGCGGCCCTCGGCCAACAAGCACAGCACCTCATACTCACGCTCGGTCAGTCCGATCGACTCCGCAATACTGCGCCTCACAGCTTCCTGGCGCGGTCCTTCAACAGAGGTGGATACATTCCTATCAAGGAAGGTCACGATGACGTCATGTGTACCCTCAAGCAACACCTCGTCGAGTAGGATTACACTGCCTTGCACATACCGCCCTCGAACACTCAGCATAGCTTTACTCCTCACCTATGGATACCGTGCTCCGTTCACAGATACGCTCGAGCTCAGGCACCAGATGCAGGTGGCCCTTGAACTGCGCGATGTAGAGGTTGTGGTAGACACCCTCCCGTGCCAGCAGCGCCGCATGGGTCCCCCGCTCCACGATCTCGCCATCATAGACGACCAGGATCTCGTCCGCCTCACGGATGGTGCTGAGCCGGTGCGCGATGACGAAGCTCGTGCGCCCCTGCATCAACCGCAGCATCGCCTCCTGAATCGTCCGCTCCGTCCGGGTATCGATGCTACTGGTCGCCTCGTCGAGGACGAGAATCGCCGGATCGGCCAATACCGCCCGCGCGATCGCCAGCAACTGACGCTGTCCCTGACTCAGGTTGCTGCCGCGCTCGGTGAGGACCGTGTCATAGCCTCTAGGCAGTCGCCGGATGAACTGATCAGCGTTGGCCAGACGCGCGGCCTCGACCACATCGGTGTCGGTGGCTTCCAGCCGACCATAGCGAACGTTCTCCCTGACGGTATCAGCGAACAGATAGGTATCCTGAAGCACGATGCCCAGACGGCGGCGCAGGTCATCCATCCGGATCTCGCGGATATCCACTCCATCAATCAGGATACGTCCGCTGTCGATGTCGTAGAAGCGGGTCAGCAGGTTGACGATCGTCGTCTTGCCGGCCCCGGTCGGACCCACGAGCGCGATGGTCTGTCCGGGCCTTGCGTGCAAGTTGACGTCGCGGAGCACCGGTGAGCCCGGTTCGTAGCCGAAGCAGACTTCCTCGAAGACGATATCGCCCTTGACAACATCGAGCGAGCGAGCCTCAGCAACGTCGACCAGCTCCGGCGTCTCGTCCAGCATCCGGAACACGCGCTCGGCGCCGGCGATGGCTGACTGGATTGAGTTGTAGACGCTGGCAATGCCGTTGAGGGGCCATCCAAAACGACGCGCATACTGCACGAAGCTGGCAATGTCGCCGACTGTGGCGATGCCGCGAACCGCCATCCAACCACCCGCCAACGCCACGATGGTCAGGCCCGTGTTGTTGACCAGGTTCGTGACAGGCGGCAGCGCTCCGGCAAAGACCTCCGCCTTCGTGGCTGCCTTCCGCAGTTCCTGATTCGTCGCTCTGAACTGCGCAACGACCTCGGGCGAGCGATTGTAGGCTGTAACCACCCTCTGACCCGTGATCGTCTCCTCGATCAAACCGTTCAGGTCGCCCAGGTAGGCCTGTCGCTGCCGGAATCCCGTGCGCGTGTGTCGGGCGATCCAGCGACTCAACGCGACCATCAACGGCACGGTGATGAGGGTGATCACGGCCAGCCGCACGTTGAGCAACAGCATCATGATTGCGACACCCACGAGGCTGAGCACGCTGGAAAGCAGGCTGGTGATGCCGGACGTCAGCACATCGCTGACGCTCTCCACATCATTGGTCAGCCGGCTCATCAGTTCACCGTGAGTACGCTGGTCGAAATAGCGTAGCGACAGAATCTGGAGCTTTGCGAAGAGGTCATTGCGGATATCGGTGACCGCCTGTTGTGAGGCCCCGGCCATGACGTAGGTCTGCAACCACGAGATCATGGCGCTACCCACGTAGGTCGCGAGCATCACCAGCGCAATCCGTCCCAGACCGCGCAGATCGCCGGTCACCACATAGACATCCAGCGCGCGCCCCATCAGATAGGGACCCAACACATCGAGGCCCGATGAGACGATCACGAGCACCACGGTGACAACCAAGGCGCGCTTCTGACGACCCAGATAGCCCCACAGGCGCAGCAGCGTGCCCCTGACGTCCTTGGCCTGCTCCCTGGCGCGGAAGCGTCCGCCCATCGCCGTCGCCGGCTTGGGCTGCACACGTTTCTCGTCCCGGCGCCGATCGGTCGAGGTATCAGTCGCCATCGGGGCTCATCCTTTCGGATGTTGATCCATTCACGCCACAGCCCAACTGCGAATCGTAGATCTCGCGATAGATCGCGCTCGACGCCATCAGGTCATCGTGCGTGCCCTCAGCGACCATGCGTCCCTCGTCGAGCACCAGGATCCTGTCGGCGTTGAGTACGGTGCTGATCCGCTGGGCGATCACGAAGCTCGTACGGTCCTGCATCAGCTCGTCAAGGGCTTCCTGGATCTTCGCCTCAGTCTCTACGTCAACCGAACTGGTGCTGTCATCGAGGATGAGGATCCGCGGCCGGACGAGCAGAGCTCGCGCGATGGCGATGCGCTGTTTCTGTCCACCGGACACATTGACACCTCGCTGGCCCAAGATCGTATCGTAGCCATCAGGAAAGCCCATGATAAAGTCGTGGGCCTGGGCAGCAACAGCAGCAGCGATCACCTCCTCATCGCTCGCCTCAGGGTGACCATAGCGGATATTATCGCGGATGGACCCCGAGAAGAGCACCGACTCCTGCAACGCCACCCCGACGTGATCCCGCAGAGCGACCTGTTCGAGGTCACGAACGTCGACACCATCAACGGTCACCCTGCCGGCGCTGACATCGTAGAAGCGCGGAACGAGATGGACAAGGCTCGATTTGCCGGCACCCGTTGCCCCCAACACAGCCACCGTCTCGCCCGGCTCTGCGGTGAAGCTGACATCCTGTAGAACGGGATCGGCGCCGTCGCCATCGTAACTGAAGCTCACGCCCTCGAACGCTACCCGTCCACGCAGGGACGCCGGACGCCGCGCGTCGAACCGGTCCCGCACATCAGGCGCCTCGGACAAGACTTCATCGATGCGTGCCGCAGAGGCCTCGGCCCGGGCAACGCGCATGGACAGCATGCTGACAAACATCAGCGACCACGAGACGCGAGTGAGGTAGAAGACAAAGGCGATGATCTGTCCCAGGGTGAGGGTGCCGGCATGCACCTGGAGGCCGCCGAAGTAGAGCGCTGCGACCACGCCAAGATGAAGTGCGACCGAGATCGCGGGACCAGCAACCGCCACAACGCGTGCAGCACGGACGGCGATCACCTTGAGTGCATCATTCGCCTTGCCGAAACGCGCAATCTCATACGCTCCACGAACAAAGGCCTTGACCACCCGAACACCCGCCAGGTTCTCCTGCATCACGACGTTGAGGTCATCGAGACGCTCTTGCACATCGCCGTACATCGGGTAGGCCCGCTTGACGACCCAAGTGAGGATCACGGTAATCAGCGGCACCAACACGACGAACATCAAAGCCAGTCGAGGACTCGTGAGAATCGCCATAATCAGGCTACCGACGACGAGCAGCGGGGCGCGGATCATCAACCGCAAGCCCAGTGAGACGAGCACCTGAACCTGGCTGACATCGCTCGTCAGCCGCGTAATGAGCTGTCCGGTCTCGAGGCGATCGATGTTGCCGAAGGAGAGCGACTGCACCTTCTCGAAGAGCGCATCGCGCAGGTCGGTGCCGAATCCCTGCGAGGCCAGGACCGAGGCCGTTGTACACGCGATGCCCACCAAGGCACCGAGGAGTGAGAGGCCAAGCATCTGCAACCCTGTGTTGAGGACCACCGCCATGTCTCTCTCAGCGATCCCCAAGTCCACGATGTTCTGGATCAACCGAGGTTGCAGCAGATCGGTCGCCGTTTCGATCAACATCAAGGCCGGAGCCAGGACCGCCCAATGCCGGTAGGGCTTGAGGAAGACGATCAGCTTACGCATATCGGCTCGATCGATGGCGGGTCCAAGAACCGGTTTCTCTCATGGTGTTCATTGTGCTACTCACACCCCTATGCTACCCCACCCTTCAAGACTCGCAAATAACGCCTACAGCACCGAGGGGCCTCGGTGCTGTAGGCGTCGTGATGGTGGCGCATGCGCCGAATGACGCGGCACGGTTGACTCACCGTCATTCAGCGGAGATGGCCAACACTTCAGGCGTCTCTTGCCCCTTAAACTGGCTCACGTAAAGGTGATGGTAGAACCCTCTCTCCGCCAGCAAAGCCTCGTGCGTCCCACGCTCGATGATCTCGCCGTGGTTGATGACCAGGATGGCATCGGCCTTGCGGATCGTGCTCAGCCGGTGAGCAATCACGAAGCTCGTACGCCCCTCCATCAGCCGCAGGAGCGCTTCCTGGATGTGGCGCTCGGTCCGCGTATCCACGCTGCTGGTCGCCTCATCTAGAATCAGGATCCCCGGGTCCGCCAGGATCGCCCGCGCGATCGCCAGCAACTGACGCTGTCCCTGACTCAGGTTGCTGCCGTTCTCCGAAAGCACCGTATTGTAGCCGTGCGGTAGTCGGCGAATGAAGGGGTCGGCATTGGCGAGCTTCGCCGCGGCGATCACCTCATCATCGCTCGACTCCAGACGTCCATAGCGGATGTTCTCCATCACCGTCGCACCGAAGAGGAAGGTGTCCTGCAGCACAATCCCCAACTGGCGACGCAGGTCGTCGAGTCTTAGATCACGGATATCGTGGTCATCGACGGTGATCTTGCCCGCGTCGATGTCATAGAAGCGCGTCAGCAGATTGACCACGGTCGTCTTTCCGGCACCCGTCGGGCCGACCAGCGCAACGATCTGCCCGCGCTTAGCCCACATACTGACGTCCTTCAGCACCTGCACGTCGGCGTCGTAGCCAAAGTCGACGTGCTCGAAGCGCACGTCACCGCGCACCGTCGGCAACGCAATCGCGTCGGGAGCATCCTGTACCTCCGGCACTTGGTCGAGGATCTCAAACACCCGCTCGGCGCCTGCCAGCGCCGACTGCACCTGATTGTAGAGCATCGCCACCTGGTTGAGCGGACGCGAGAAGCGCCGCGCATAGGCTACGAAACTGGCGATCGTGCCCACCGTCGCCAGACCGCTAACGGCAAGCCAGCCGCCTGCACCGGCAACCATCGCGAAGCCCGAATTATGGATCATATTCATCAGCGGGCCCATAAAGCCACCCCAGATCTGGGCCTGGATCGAGGACTTTCGGACCAACTCATTGGTCTCGCCGAACTCGGCGATAACGGCTTCCTCGCGCACGTAGGCCTTGACGACCTTGGCGCCGGTCACTGTCTCCTCGATGATGCCGTTGAGCTCACCGAGATGCTCCTGGCGTGCCTTGAACCCGGCCCGTGTGCGCTTTCCAAGCCATTGCGTGATCACCGCCATCAGCGGAATGATGATCATGGTCACCAGCGCCAGGCGCCAGTTGATGCCAAACATCATCACCGAGATGAGGATCACGCTCAGCAGGCTATTGGTCAACTGCACCACCGTCTCACCGAGCACCCGACTGACATTGTCGACATCATTGGTGAGGCGGCTCATCAGCTCACCGTGGGTGTAGCGGTCAAAGAAACGCAGCGAGAGGGTCTGCAGCTTCGCGAAAAGGTCTTTGCGCAGGTCGCGAACTGCCGACTGCGCTGCCTCCGCCATGACGTACTGCTCCAGCCACGCCGATGCCGCCGCAGTCGCCGAGACCCCCACCAAGAGCAGGGCCAGCCGTCCCAGTCCGGCTATGTCTTTGTTGACGATGTAGATATCGATCGCCAGTCCCTGGAGCCACGGTCCCAGAACGCCCAGCCCGGTGCTGATCGCAATGAGAACCACCACCAGCGCCAGCGCCTTGCGCTGCCGCCAGACATAGGACCATAGCCGCAGGAGCGTGCCCTTGGCGTCCTTGGGCTTCTCCACGGGCATGAAGCGTCCACCGGGGCCCCGCCTGGGACCGGGTGGCGGACTGTCGCTGCGACTCCGGTCGCGTGTCTTGCCGTCTTTTTCCTGTCTCTCGTCAGCCATTGCTCAGTACCCCCTCACCCAGTTGAGAGTCGTAGATCTCGCGGTAGATGTCACTGGATGCAAGCAGCTCCCTATGGGTTCCCTCTGCTGCAACCCCGCCTCTATCGAGCACGAGGATCTTGTCGGCATTCAGAACCGTGCTGATACGCTGAGCAATCACAAAGGTCGTGCGAGGATGATCACCCTTCTCCTTGATGAAGCGCTCCAGCTCTTCCTGAATCACGGCCTCAGTCTCGACATCGACCGAGCTCGTGCTATCGTCGAGAACCAAGACCGCGGGATCGACCAACAGAGCTCGTGCGATCGCGATACGCTGCTTCTGCCCACCCGAGAGGTTCACACCGCGCTGGCCCAGCTCGGTATCATAGCCGTCGGGCGTCGCCGTGATAAACTCGTGGGCCTGCGCCATCTTGGCCGCCTCGACCACCTCGTCATCACTGGCCTCGGGACGTCCATAGCGGATGTTGTCGAGGATGGTACCGCTGAACAGGATCGGATCCTGTAGGGCGACCGCCACATTCCGTCGCAACACGTCGGTATGCATCTCGCGGACATCGACACCGTCGATCGTCACGCGACCCGCCGTCACATCATAGAATCGTGGAATCAGGTGGACCAGCGTCGATTTCCCGGCGCCCGTGGCGCCCAGAATCGCGACGGTCTCGCCCGGTTGCGCTGCGAAACTCACGTTCTTGAGCACGGGCTCCTGATCTTCACCGTCATAAGCGAAGGTCACGTCCTCGAACTTCACTTGACCGCGCGCTCTACCCGTGCCATTACCCGAGTGCGCCGCATGCCCCGTGCCGAAGCTCAGCCGGGCCTCCGGACGGTTCTGGACGTCGGGCATCGCCTGGAAGACCTCGTCGATGCGCTGCGCCGACGCCTCAGCCTGTGAGAAACTCATGACCAGCATACTCACCATCATCAACGAGAAGAGCGAGTTCAGGAGGTAGTTGATGAAGGCGACGATCTGGCCGATCTGCATCGACCCTGCGATCACCTGGCGTCCGCCGAACCAGAGCACGGCAGAGACACCGATGTTGACTGTGACGATCATGAGCGGCCAACCGATCGACACGGTGCGGATCGCCTTAACCGCCAGCGCCTTCAGATCCTCATTCGCGGCCCCAAAGCGGGCCTCCTCATGGTCCTCCCTCACGAACGCCTTGATCACCCGCACACCCATCAGCGACTCTTGCATTACGGTGTTAAGGCGGTCAACCTTACCCTGGACCTGTTTGAACAGCGGAAAGGCCCTATGAATGAGCACACCGATGATGGTCAGGACCATCGGCATCAACACGAAAAAGAGCACGGAGAGCCGAGGCGCGGTGATGATGGCCATGACCAGGCTACCGATCAGCGTCATAGGACCTCTGACCATCATCCGCAACATCATACCGATCATGTTTTGCATCTGGGTCACATCGTTCGTCAGTCGGGTGACCAGACTACCGGTCTCCAACTGATCCATGTTAGAGAACGAGAGACTATGGACTTTGCGGTAGAGGGCCGCCCGCATGTCGGCGCCGTAGCCTTCTGAGGCCAACACTGCAAACACCGAGCAGCTCATCCCGCCCAGGGCGCCAATGACAGCAACACCGATCATCCTCAGCCCAGTGTTGAGGACAACCTGCATGCTCCCGGTCGCAATGCCTTCGTCGATGATCGTCTGGATGAGGCGTGGCTGCATCAGGTCCATCCAGACCTCCACCACCATCAGCAACGGTGCCAATAACGCCCAATGCCAATAGGGCTTCAGGAATCTCATAAGTTTGCGAGTCGATATCATAGATAATGGGATCCTTTCGAAGTGTTGACGCCCG
>CAZYYC010000052.1:16798-21820 GCA_964650935.1 uncultured Anaerolineales bacterium | reverse complement strand
CCGCCGGGTGGGGGAGACGCGCAGGCCAATGGACGGGCTCAGCGCCCGGTCAACCGGCTAGGGTGAGGGTACGGGGACGACGATCAGGTCGCGGATGCGAGCTGTGGGGTCAGGTCGTCTGCGGCCTCACGCCGCGACCAACACAGGGCCGCGACGACGACGGCGGCCACCGCCAGGCCGATCCCGAACTCGGTCGTGATGTAGGTCGTGAACCCCGTGTCGCGCGTCAGCGGATCGAAGATGGTCTGCACGAAGACATTGTGGGCAGCGTGGAGGATCACCGCGGTCCACAAGGTGCCCGACCTGAGCCGCAGCCACGCAAAGGCGAAGCTCATGCCCATCGCCAGCACCGTGAAGCAGAGCAGGCCATACCACCGCGGCGTGTCGCTGTGATAGCCGGCGAAGAGGATCATCGGCATGTGCCACACCGCCCAGATCGCGCCACTGATCAGGGCCGTCTTGGTGAACGAGGTGAGACGGGCCAGCTGCGGCACCAGCAGCCCCCGCCAGCCGATCTCCTCGCCCAGAGCCGGCAGAAGGCCACCCGCTAGGAAGAGCACGGTGGCGTTGGTCAGGGCGAAAACGGGCCACGGTTGGCCCTCAGGCACCCGCTCCGTCGTGAGAGCACCCCAGCCCAGCAGCCACGTCAGGCCGTAGACGACGCCTGCATAGACAACGGGCAGGGCATAGCTGAGCAGGAGATAGCGGACCGGACCGCGCTGCCACCCCAGACCCCGCACGTTGCGCCGGAAAGCCAACATCGTGACGAGGGCCGCGATGCCGGGACACCACATCAACCCGAGCGTGATGAGCTCCTGCGGAACCGACGCCCCACGGCCGGCGAGCACCCAGAAGACGGCGCTCAGCGCGAAGGTGAGGACCAGAAACAGATAGATGCGACGGCGAGCGTTCTCCCGGGTCAATGCGGCCTCCACATAGGTGCTCCAAGGCATCGTAGATGAGACTCAGCCCTCGATTGTACTGAGAATCGAGCGGGGGGCAATTGAACCACTGAGGCACGGATGCGGATGAGGTCACTGAAGCCTCTCACTGACCCGCGGCCTCGTCTGCCGGTGCCCGCCGCAGAAGCGACCCTCAGTGAGCCCAGTGTCCTCAGTGCCTCAGTGGCTCAAACCCCCACCACAATCGACTATAATGCACTTACTATGTCCGACACCCTATACGAACTCGAGCCGACCGACGTCACACGGATCCGCCCCCTCTTTCCGGAGGGCACACCGGGCCACAGCTTCGTGGCGGCGCTGCTGGAGGGCAACCACCTGGGGCGCGTCTTCGTGGATGCGCCCCAGGCTCCCACGACGGCGTGCGTCGCGCTCGCCTGCGAGTTCGTCTACGTCGCCGGAGAGACCGG
Source organism: uncultured Anaerolineales bacterium (assembly GCA_964650935.1). Lineage (GTDB taxonomy): Bacteria > Chloroflexota > Anaerolineae > B4-G1 > SLSP01 > PWVB01. Next base: position 20,448 of record CAZYYC010000052.1, on the reverse strand, counting down.
CGACGACGACCTCCAGGCGTCGCTCTGCTCGCTCATCACGGAGGAGCTCACGCACGACCCGGCCTATGCGTTCCTCTTCCCCACCTCCGATGCGTGGCAGGCGGTGCTGACCACGCTGTTCGCCGATGCCCCGGAGCTGCACCACGGCGCGCGCGACGACTACGACTTCGACCGGGCACGCTTCGCGATCCATCACAACGGATGGAGGGACGCAGTGCCCGAGGGCGTCGAGATCCGCCCCTATGACCGTGCGCTTGCCGAGGGCCAGGGCTTCGCTGAGTTCTGGGGCAGCGTCGATCGCTTCCTCGATCACGGGATCGGCTATGCCGTCATCCGCGACGGCGAGGTGGTGAGCCGCTGCCACAGCGTGATGGTGGGCGCGGGTGAGGCCGAGATCAGCGTCGAGACGGCGGAACCTCACCGGCGGCAGGGGTACGCGATCATGGCGACACGCGCCTTCATCGAGCGCTGCCTCGAGGTGGGGCTGCGCCCCGCGTGGTCGAACTGGGCCTACAATGCGCCGTCACGCGCCCTCGCCCGGCGGCTGGGCTTCGTTCATCGGGGCACCACGCCGGCGCTGATCGCCAGGCTGCGCTAGCGTGCACTAACGAAGGGGCGGAGCTTCCGGCGGGCAATCCTAGGAGACCGAAGATGGACATCTACGACACACATGTCACCGACCGCGAGCGGGCATTCCGCGAGATCCGGCAGCTCCTGAGCGATACGCATCGCCCCGGAAGCGACCACGCGCCACCCGCGGCGAATATGTGGACGCCCAACCGCTTTGCGAGCTGGATCCTCTACAGTGCACCGGCGTGGTTCGACCGCGCGGGGCTCAACCGCTGCCTGCATCTGTGGAGGGCCGAGGATGGTCAGTTGGTGGGGTTCCTGATCGTCGAGGGAGGCGGGCACGACGTTCACGCGATCACCCATCCGCTCCACCGCGAGATCGAGCCGCGGCTCTTCACCTGGGCCGAGCGACACTGGCCTCCCGAGGGCTCCAGGTGGGTAACCTATGCCGAGGCCGGCGACGAACACCGGGAGAGGGTCCTGGGAAGCCTTGGCTATGCCCCTGCCGGCGAGGCCGAGATCCTCTACGCCTACGACCTAGGGCGGGTGCCCGACGGGGCGCCCCTACCGGCAGGCTATGCGCTGCGCAATGCCCGCCAACACACCGACCGCCTCGCGCGCGCCCGGCTCAGGTGGCAGGTCTTCCATCCGGAGGTGGAGGCCGACGCGATCCCCGAACCGGTGATGCACCGGCAGTGGTCCTACGATCCCGAGCTCGACCTCGTGGTGACCGCGCCGGGAGGCGAGCCCATCGCCTTCGCCGTGGGCTGGATCAATCCCCAGACCCACATCGGCGAGGTGGAGCCGGTCGGCACCCACCCCGACTACGTGCGCCGGGGCCTGGCCCGGGCTGCCGTGACCGCGTGCTTCGCGCGCATGCGCGAGCGGGGCACCCGCTGGGCGCACATCGCCTCGGCTGCCGAGCCGGCGGTCGCCAACCGGCTCTACCGGTCGCTCGGACCGGCGGGCGAGCAGCACTTCGTCGGCTGGGTGCGCTAAGGTACCCGGAGGATCGCCATCAACGCCGGGTGATCCGACGCCGGTTCGTCGAGGTAGCGCCCGTCCTCGACCTGCAGCTCGGGTGAGATGAAGATGTGGTCGATGCGCTTCTCGGGCCGCGCTCCCTGATCGTCGACGCCCTCGGGCCACCGACGTAGCCAGGCATCGCCGAGCAGGGCCGTGGTCAGAGCATATTGAGGCGTCTCGGGCCTGAAGTTGAGGTCGCCCATCAGGATGACGTTCTGCCGCCCCTGAACGATCTTCAGGACCGCCTCCTGCTGCACGATGGGCCCGCCGTTGCCCAGATGGGTCACAAAGACGTCGTAGGCGACCTCCCCCACCCTGATCCTCGCCTCAATCGTCGCCGTCTGCTCGCCCTCGCTGTACATGAAGAAGGTGCGCGGCTGCTCGATCGGGTATTTCGACAACAGGGCGATGCCGAAGGTCCCGACCACGGTCGTCGGGCCGTAGGTGGCGTGCATGTCCAGCGCATCGGCGAAATAGCGGACGATGTCGGCGTTGCCGCCCGAGATGCGGTTGGTGTCCGACTCCTGCAGCCCGATCAGGTCGGCATCGACGGCGCGCAGCACCGCCAGCTGATCATCGACGCCCTTCTGACCATCCGCGGTGTAGCCCTGCTGAATGTTGTAGGTGAGCACGGTGAGGGTCGACGCAGGTACGGGCTCGCCGGGCCGCGCCGCCGTCACCAGGACGGCGCCCACCGCCACAACCCCCAGCAGCGCGATCGCACCGACCCACACCGGGCTGAGGAGGCCAAGGCTCGGAGCGCGACGCACCGCGAGCAACGGCAGCATCACGCCCAATCCGGCGGCGAGGTGCACCCACCAGAACCCATCGCGGAAGGCCGGGCCGACCACGGGGATGTAGTCGTAGACGGTGGTGAAGACGTGCCCGAAGATCATCAGCAACCAGAAGAGCGAACTCACGGTAAAAGCACCGCCCAGCGTCCGCGGCGACGGGCGGGAGGCAACGATCTCGCGGACGTAAAGGCTGAAGTCGGCGACGATGCACGGGACCAGCAGCAGCGTCACGAAGAGCGGGATCTGGTGGATGAGGGCGACGTCGGGGGCGTAGGAGGGGTACCCGGCGGGGTCGCTGGGAAAACGGAGCTGGTGGGTGCGCAGGGTGACCGTGAGTGCGACGACGAACAGGAGGTTTGCGGCCCATAGTAGCCCGCGGCGGGCTCGCGCCGGTAGTCCGAGTCCCAGCGCCCGTGCGACGACGTAGCCGACCATACCGACGACCAGCGTGATGATCACGGCGAGGTAGTTGGCCTCGGTCCAGCGGGCGACGACGTTGGGGCTCGCAAAGACAAAGACCGACAGGATCAAGGCACTGCTCAGGCCTAACGTCAGCACGACCAGGCGCCCGAAGCTCCCGGCGGCGGTTACGGCCCGCGCAGGACCGCTCGTGGGGCGTTCGCGACGCGTCAGGGCGAGGACGGCGACGCCCGCCAGCAACCAACCGATCAGCTGAGAGATGCCGCGCGTCGAGACATCGAGGCCCGATCCCGCAGCGCGCAGCGCGACGGAGAGCATCAGCGCCACGAGGAGCCCCAGGCCCAGGTGGTGAGCCCCGTCACCATCGGCGTCGCCGGACCCGAGCTGGTGGAGCTCAGAGGGCAGCCAGAGGAGCGAGCTCCCCACCCCTACACCCGAGATGATCAGCCGCGCCCGGGTGTTGACCAGCACAGCGACGAGGCGACAGACGATGATGACCCAGGGAAGCAGGCGAGCCGCACGGCCCTCCGCCGTCTGCGGCACGAGCAGGAGCAGCACCGGCGCGAAGAGCAGGAGCACCGCAGCGATCTCCGAGGGAATGCCTGTGCCCAACAGCCCGAAGGCATAGATCGCCTCGACGAACTCGCTGAGGAGCTGGAAGAAAAAGAGCAAGAGCACCGCGAAGGCGATCGTGTCGCCGTCGTGGCGGCGTACCGTGAGTGTCATGGACAGGCCTCCCTCTTTGGATGGCGCGTGGACGCCATGGTAGGCGTCCGGTGCGGATGTCAAGCGATCGGGTCGGACCCCCGCGCATCCACCGGCGTCATGTAGGGCGGCTAG
>CAZYYC010000052.1:0-16698 GCA_964650935.1 uncultured Anaerolineales bacterium | reverse complement strand
CCGAGCCGCCCGTAGCTCGTCAACGGCGGGGGCTCGGTCGGGTCAGCTACCCGACCCACATGCACAGCGGTGCGTTGCCTGCGGCTATCCGATGGACGCTGGGCTCACGCCACCCGGCAGCGTCGGACTAATTGTCCGATCTACGTGACCTCATGTAGGGCGGCTAGCCGAGCCGCCCGTAGCTCGTCAACGGCGGGGGCTCGGTCGGGTCAGCTACCCGACGCACATGCGGAGGGACGGCTACCGGATCAGCGGGCGTCGAACGCGCGATCGCAGCCCCGGCCCTGGACGAAGGTCCTGTCCCAGTCGTAGTCGGCTCGGAAGCCGACCTGTGACAACAGAGGCACGGTTTGCATCGACCAGCCCTCGAGGCCAACGTCGATCACCTTGAACTCGAACGGCGTCTCCACGAAGGCGCCGGCGGTGACCAGATGGGCCTGCTCGACCACACCGTGGACGTTGATGTGGTTGTGACCGCCCAGCACCCCCTTGAGCTGTGGGAAGCGCTCGATGAGGCCCTTGATCGTCGCGCTGAAGGCATCGGGCGGTGCGTGATAGGGAGCCGTCATCCCGGTCTGCTCGGGCGGGACACCGAGCGCGGGGGCGTGGGTGCACAGGAGGTGAGTCGCGGTGGGGCGCTCGGCTAGCGCCTCCTCCAGCCGGGCGAGATGCTCCGGCAGGATATGCGGGCGCTGCTCGTCCTCCCAGAGGTAGGGCTCGTCAGTCCACTGCGTCGGGACGACGTGAAGCGCCCAGTCGTCGCCGTCGACCGAGAAGGCCGGCGCGCCCGTGGGGAAGAAGCCGGCGGCCTCGTCCATCCAAAGCTCCAACGCATCAGAGCGGGTGACGTCGTGGTTACCCAATGCGAGGTAGACCGGCACGGAGAACGTGAAGGTCGCTGCCGCTGCACGCACCGCCTCGCGGCTCGTCGCATCTACCATATCGCCGCCGTGCAGCACGCAGGCGACGGGTGCACCCGCCTCGGCGCTACGGGCGACCCACCCGTCCAGCAGCTCCAGCAGGGCGGGCAGTTGGTCGGCGCGCCGCGGCTGCTGCGTGTAGCCTACGTCGTTGGCTGCGCCCAGATGGGTATCGGTGACATACACAATCCGCGTCATCGGAGACCACATCCTAGGTGAGGTGTCGCAGGCCCCGCTCGCAGATTGGCGTTCTCAGGCACATCCGTCAGCCCACGAGGGCCTGCAGCTCGGGCGGCAGGTCCTTGAAGCGCAGCGGCGCCTTGACCGGCACCTCGGACCATCCGGGCACCAGGGCCTCGCAGAGCGCCTCGGGCGACTCCGGCGCACCCGCATCGAAGGGCACCTCGAGCGCCGACTCGATCTCCACCAGCACCTCCGGACTGACCTCCGCTTCCCGCCCGCCCGGATGTCCGGAACGCAGATCGAACTCCGCCATCAAGAAGTCATCGTGCAGATCATCCGGGTCATCGGTCGCATCCACCAGCTCGAGACCCCGTGCCGCCGCACGCCGCCCCAACGCATGGAGACCCACCACGCCCAGCCCGGTCGCCATAAAGCGGTAGATCCAGACGTCGCCCGGATCACGCCTGAGCAGCCGGGCAAGCATCGTCAGGCCCAGGTCAAGTCGGTCGAGCTGCAGGTAGGCGCTCGCCAGGTCGATCAGCGCGAAGGCGATGTCATCGCCGCGGTGATGGTGCAGGTTGTGCGCCACCACGCGCTTCAGCCACGCGACGGCTTCGGCACGCTCGTCTGCGCCCTCATCGGCCAACAACGCGACCTCCGCCAGATCGCGGTAGAGCGGTTCGTACTCCACCATGGGGTCGACGGTGGGCGAGAGGGCAGCATCGATCAACAGCGCCATCGCACGCGCCTCCAGGGCCTCGCCTGACGTCGCGCCCTCCGCCGCAGCCGGGGCCTTAACCAGGAGATCGGCCACGACCACGCGCTTGAAATCGCTCCACGGTGCGAGGCTACCATCATCGGCCACCAAGCGCCGCAGAGGCAGCTGGATCACGCGGTCAGCATCCAGCGTCTCCGCCAGGATGATGCGCTTGTTCTCGTACGACAGCCACGCCGCCACGCGATAGAGATCGCCGCCGGTCCGAAAGGTGCGCTGCAACTCGTCAATGATCGCGTCCGAGACCCGCTGGTAGCGTGTCGTCGCGTGGATGTTCCGCTCATCTGCCTTGGCCATTATGACCTCCCGTCCATGTGCGTCATCCCGTGAGTGTACACCCAAGCGGCGCTTGCGACAACCATCTGCACGCCCCCCCCCGCAACCCGAAGCGTGCCTCTCCGGACGAGGTCGCTGGCGCCGCCTGGGCGGAGGGGTACAATGCCGGCATGATCACCCGACACGGCATGCCCATGGAGAGCATGAAGATGATGGAGACCATCGAGGTCCACGTCCGCACCACGATGCACCACGTCATAGCGATGCTTGCCACCCAGGATGAGTGAGTCCACCCGCGATCGTCTCACACGGGCTGAAGGCCTGAAGAACGCGAAACGCGCAATCCACCAGAGGAGGATCGATCGGATATGAACGGTAACTCACGCACCTTGCGCATCGCCGCCGTGGCGAGCTACGTCGTGGCCTCGGTCACGCTGATAGCAGGTCTGGTCCTCACCGTGAGCCTGGTCACGGGGGCAAGCCGCGCCGTGAGCCTGCTGGACACCTTCAGCTTCCTGGGGCTGGGTCCCCTCACCCAGATGCTGGCACGTCCCCTGCAGGCAGCGCTCATCACCGCGGGCATCGTTAGCTTCGTCGTAAGCGTCATCATCAGCGGGCTGCTGTACGGGCTCGGATCGCTCTGCGGCGTCATTCGACAGCTCTCGCTGCGCGTTACAGCGCTGGAAAAGGCCTTGTCAGAGCGTGGGAAAGCCCTACAATAGCCTGCGACCCACCCGCGGGTGGATCGCTCACCGAAGCCAACACTGCACATCACGACAAAGCGAGTTAGGTCCATGGTGCAATCGCAGCAACACGATGCAGAGAGACCCGATCCCACTTCGTCCTCACAGCACCTCGGGGCCATTGCCCGAGCGACAGAGCTGCTCACCCTTCCTAGAGCCGGAGATGCGCAGGTCCTGGCAGCCATGACCGCCCTCGCCGAGGTGATGGCGGTGGATCGCGTCTGCATCCAGGTGCTTGAGCCCGTCCTCCCCGATGGCGACTTGCCCTGGCTGCAGCGCTGCGTGGGTCGGAACGTCGATGTCTCCCCTCTGCCGTTGGATGAATCCTGGCGCACGCAGCTGACCCGGGGCGAGGTCGTCGTAGGCACGACGGCTGACGCAGATGGGAACGCGCGTCGTGCCCTGGACGAGCGCAGGATCGGGTCGATGGCGGCGGCCCCCATCACGATCGAGGGCCGGCTGCGCGGCTGTCTGCGCTTCGACCAGCTCGACCGTGGGACGCCCTGGTCCCAGGAAGCGCTGATGGTCATCCGCACCGCCGGCGTGATCTTCAGCGCTGCGCTGAGGCACCGCGAGGCACAGACCGACCTCGAACGGAGCGAGGCCAGGTTCCAGCGTCTGGTTGAGCACGCGCCGGACGTGGTCTACCGGATGTCCCTGCCTGATGGGCGCTATGAGTACGTCAGTCCCGCCGCTCGCGACGTCCTCGGCTACACGCCGGATGACTTCTACCGTCGACCGAGCTTCATCGAGTCGGTGCTGCATCCGGGCTGGATCGCCTACTTCAAGGATCAATGGTCACGCCTCCAAGCGGGCGAGATGCCCCCGACCTATACCTACGTGGTCATCCACGGGCAGACCCAAGAGCCTCGCTGGTGCACGCAGCGCAACGTGCTGATCCGCGACGCCCAGGGAACGCCGATCGCCATCGAGGGCATTGTCTCGGATGTCACGCCCCAGAAGATCGCCGAGACCCGGCTGCACCAATCGGAGGCGACCCTGAACGGCATTCTGCGCGCGGCCCCCATCGGCATTGCCCTGAACACCGACCGCACGATGCTGCTGGTCAACGACCGGCTGTGTGAGATGACGGGCTACGCACGGGAGGAGCTGACGGGCCAACTCACACGCCGCTTCTACCTGACCAAGGAGGCGTGGGATCGGGTCGGATTGGAGCTGGTCTCCCAGCTGGAGCTCCGCAACACCGCGTCGATCGACGCCCAGTGGGTTCGCAAGGACGGCAGCGTCTTCGATGTGTGGATCACCGCGACCTGCCTCACGCCTAAGGATTACCCCGGAGGCGTGGTCTTCACGGCGCTCGACCTGGCGAATCTGCGATGACCCTCCGCCCCGAGATCCCGGAGGCATCCGGCAGAGGCCAACCCCGTCGCCGCTGGGTCGTTGTCGCGGCGATCGTCGTCGCTGCCGCGGCCCTCGACCAGATCACCAAGGCGATGGCGCAGGCGTGGTTGCCGCCTCACACGCTACAGCTGCTCGGCGACACGGTCCGCCTGGCCCTGTCGGAGAACGTCGGGGCTTTCCTGAGTCTCGGCGCCTCGCTATCGCCGGCCTTGCGCTTCTGGATCTTTACCGTGGCGAGTGGCGGCATGCTACTGATCGTCGCGCTCTATCTCGTGTCCAGCGACGAGCTCCCCCCTGACGTCGTCGTGGCTCTGTCCTTCGTCGTCGGCGGCGGTGTGGGCAACCTCATCGACCGGATCACGCGTGAGGGCCGCGTGGTCGACTTCCTCAACTTCGGCATCGGCAACCTGCGCACCGGCATCCTCAACGTCGCCGACATCTTCATCACCTTTGGAGCGCTCTACGTGATGTGGAGCGCGCTGAGGAGCGGTCACGAGGACAAGTAAGCGACGTCTCACCTACCCGTGATCCCTATGCCCTGCGGGCCCGGCTTCCGAACCGTCGCCGTGGCGCGTCAGGTGGACTGCAGTACAATCCCAGACGATAAACCTATTCGAGAAGGAGCAATCACTCTATGTTCAACGTACGTGGTGACACCATCTACACCGGCACCGACATCCTCACCGACAGCACCCTCAGCATTGACGGGACGACCGTCGTCGGCGTCGGCGACACGGCTCAGGGCGAGCAAGCGGGCAGCTATCCCGTTATCACCCCGGCCTTCATCGACGCGCACAGCCACATCGGCCTCATCCGCGCCGGCGAGCCGAGCGCCGAGGCCGAGGCCAACGAGCAGATGGACGCGATGCTGGCCCACGCCGACGTCCTGGACTCGATCCAGATGGATGACGCCGGCTTCGCCGACTCGATCGAGATGGGCGTGCTCTATTCCTGCGTCCTGCCGGGCAGTGGCAACATCGTCGCCGGCAACTCCGCCGTGATCCGCAACTACGGCACCGACACCAACGCGGCCTTCATCCGGCGGGCGGGTATCAAGGGCGCCTTCGGCTACAACCCGATGTCGACCGGCAGCTGGAAGGGGCAACGGCCCAGCACGCGGATGGGCGCCTTGGCGATCCTGCGCGCCAAGCTCGTCGATGTCCAGGCCAAGATGGCCAAGGAGGCCGCCCAGGGCGAGGACGGCAAGGAGAACGGCGTCACCTACACCGCCGAGGAGCTCGTGCTCAAGGCGATGCTGACCGGCAAGGAGCGCTACCGCGTCCACGTCCACAAGAACGACGACATCGCCGCGCTGTTACGCTTCGTCGACGAGTTCGACCTCAAGGTCACGCTGGAACACACGATGGACGTGCACACGTCCGGCGTCTACGAGGAGCTGAAGGCGCGCGGCATCCCCGTGGTCTATGGCCCGATGGACTCGCTGGCCTACAAGGTCGAGCTGAAGCACGAGAATTGGCGCAACCTCAAGTTCCTGCTCGACTCCGGCGTGGAGTTCGGGTTGATGACCGACCATCCCGTGATCATGCAGAACATGCTCTTCTTCTGCCTGCGTCACTTCCTCCACCTGGGATTCACCAAGCAGGCCGCGCTGGAGGTCATCACGCGACAGAACGCCAGGATCCTGGGGATCGACGATATCCTGGGCACACTCGAGCCCGGCAAGTGGGGCTCCTTCATCTGTTGGAGCGGTGACCCCTTCTCGTTGGAGAGCTACCCCGTCGCGATCTACGCTGAGGGTGAACGAATCTACGAAGCCTAGGCAGCGACCCTCCTTCCGGGTTGCTTCTCCAGATCCTCAGCAACCCGGAAGGTTCGGAGTCTACGTCCACGAAGCGGCAGAACCTTCCGGGTTGCCGGTGAGGTGAGGAAGCAACCCGGAAGGGGGAGGCTGAGATGGATATCTTCACATGGATAAGAGAGAACTTGGCGCCAGAACCGCGGACGACCGAGACCCTGATCTATGACCATATGGCCTCGCAGTCGGGGCGCTCGCTGCCGATCATCTACCAACCCTTCGATCCTGAGCAGCCGGGGCACTGGCGTGATCGAGGCGCCGCGCTCGACTTCGCCCTCGCGACGGAGGCCGAGGGCAGGCGCGTGCTCGACTTCGGGCCCGGCGACGGCTGGCCCTCGCTGATCATCGCGCCCCTGGTGGGCGAGGTCGTAGGCCTCGAGGGCTCGCAGCGCCGCGTCGAAGTCTGCGCGGCCAACGCCGCGCGGCTCGGTATCGAGAACGTCCGTTTCGAGCGCTACGAGCCCGGCACACCCCTGCCTTTCCCCGACGGATCGTTTGACGCGGTCGTCGCCGCCTCGTCGGTCGAACAGAGCCCCGATCCGCGGGCAACCCTCGCGGAGTTCTACCGCGTGTTGCGCCCCGGCGGCAGAGCACGGATCTACTATGAGGCCCTGGGCGCCTATCGCGGCGGACAGGAGCGCGAGGCGTGGCTGTGGGACGTGGATGAGACCGCTTGCCGACTGGTGCTCTACGACCGCGACATCGCCGGCGAACAGGCGGTACAGGTGGTGTTGGGCATCGCGATGTCCGGCACCGCACTGCTCTCGGCGCTCGGCGTCGAGGGGCGCGGGATCGACATCGCCGACGTCACGGTGGCGCAGCTGGAGGCTTTGCGGCCCGCGATCGTCGACGCAGGCATCTGCACGACCCACCATCCCTCGGGCGCCACCCTCGTGCGCCGGCTGCGCGAGATCGGCTTCCGCGAGGCTCTCCCCACCCACAACGGGATGGAGATTGCGGGGGACCTCTACCACCAACTGCCCGCGGCGCAGCGCCCTTCGACGTTGGAGGCGATCGATGCCTACCTGCGCCCTATCGTCGCAGCGACGGTCGAACTCCGCGCCCCCATCGCCGACGACCCGATGATCACAGCGACGAAGTAGGCAGAGTCCAGTTGTCGGTTGTCGGTTGCCAGTTGTCCGTTGCCTGGTGCCCTGCTAGGCTGATGCTTGAGGTCTGTCATCCTTCACTTCGTTCAGGATGACACTTGCACCGTTCAGCTTAACTGACCCCTAGGCAGTCTTGTTGCCGATGGGTTGCTTACCGGCTGCGCACTTGGCCGGTTCTATCCGGAACTGACAACGGACAACTGACAACTGGAAACTGTCTCTAGCCCCCCGCCAGGAACGCCCTGACCGCCTCCATATAGGCGTCGTAGGCTTCGAAACGCACGTGGTGCCCCACGCCGGGAATGTTGACCACCTCGATGCGCGGGTTGAGGGCCTGGGCCATATCGGCCACCTCGGGCGTCACGATGCCGCCCTGAGCGGGATCGGCGGTAATGAGCAGGGTCGGACACGCGATCGCCCGCGCCACCTCCTGCCAGTCCATCCGCCCCATCCCCGCGATCTCCAGGAAGTTGAGGTCAAGCCGGGTCTTGGCGGCGCACCACAGGTAGAGCGCCTCGTCGGACCAGGTCGGGTGCTCCGAGCGCTCCCGGGCGACGATCTCGTCGACGGTCATCCCCTCCATCCCGCGGACCCAGGTCGCGAGCGTGCTTTCCCTGTTGAGCAGCGCTTTCGAGACATCGCCCTCGCTCGACGGGCGCCACGGGGCGTCCTCAAGAATCACCGCCCGCACCAGCGCCGGGAAGCGCGCCGCGAGCTCCGAGGCCATCCACGCGCCCATCGAATGCCCCGCCACGATCGCCGGCTCCAAGCCCAACGCCACCATCAGCGCCGCCAGGTCGCCGGTCTGATCGACGACCTCGCCGGGCTGCACCCGATCCGAGCGCCCGTGACCGCGTGCGTCCGGCATCACGACATCATACTGCGCCTCCAGATCACGCGCCGTCGGCGTCCAGCAGGCGCCGTCATCTGAGAAACCGTGCGCCAACACCAGCGGCGGCTTCTCGCCGTTGCCGGTCCGCATGTAGTGCATCAGCTTGCCGTCGACCAGCAGATCCCGTTCCATCCACGTCGAGGTGTCCAAATCAGCTCTCCTTACCCGTGGTGTCTGGCGGGGCATCGACGCCCAACCACTTGGCAACGTAGGGTAGCGAGACCCCCTGCAAAAGCACCGAGGTCAGGACCACAAAGAAGACCACGTGGAAGATCATGCTCGCTTGCGGCAAGCCCGCGACGAAGGGGAAGGTAGCCAGGATAATCGGCGCCGCACCGCGCAGGCCGACCCAGGAGACGAAGACCTTCTCCTTACGTTCCAACCGCGCCGGGATCAGACCTATGAAGACGCTGACCGGGCGAGCAACGAACATCAGGATCAGCGCCGTCAGGAGTGCCGGAGCCCAGAGCGGGATCATACGTGAGGGAAAGACCAGCAGGCCCAATGTGAGGAACATCGCGATCTGCATCAGCCATGCCAAACCATCGTGGAACTCCGACAAGCTGCGCTTGTTGGGAAACTCGCGGTTGCCCAACACAATCCCCGCCAGATAGGCCGCCAGGAAGCCGCTGCCCCCGATCACCGCGGTCAGTCCATAGGTCAGACAGGCGAGCGCCAGCGTCAGCACCGGGTAGAGCCCCTCGTAGCCTAGCTTGAGGTGCTTGACCAGCCAGTACATCAGGTAACCCATCGCATAGCCCATCGCCGCTCCGATGAGCATCTGCTGGAAGAAGAGCACGATCAGGCCTGTGACCGAGGCCTCCGGACGGGTGATCAGCTCGATGAGGCCGATGGTGAGGAAGACCGCCATCGGGTCGTTGCTCCCCGATTCCATCTCCAACAGGGGCTTGAGCCGGCCCTTGAGGCTGACGCCCTTCGATCGGAGAACGGCGAAGACGGCGGCAGCGTCGGTCGAGGAGACGATCGAGCCCAAGAGCAGCCCTTGGAGAAGCGGCAGATCCAGCAACACGCCGGCCGCCAGACCGACTAGGCCGGCGGTGACCGCGACGCCCAACGTGGCGAGCGTCCAGCTCTCCTTCAGCACCGGACGCACGCTCGTCCACGAGGTGTCGAAGCCGCCGGAGAAGAGGATCAGGAAGAGAGCAATCACGCCCACGGTCTGCGCCAGGACCGGATCATCGAAGTAGACGCCGCCCGGGCCATCCGAGCCCACCAACATACCGAGAACAAGGAAGAGCAACAGGGTGGGAATGCCGAAACGATCGGAGATCTTGCTAAGAAGGACACTGAGAAGCAATGCGATGCCGACAACAACAAGCGTGTTAGGGTTCATGACGTAGCGTCGAGCCTCCTATCTGGATTGGCCCCAGTATTGGCCAGCCCTCAGATATGTCAAAGCCCGTCCACCGGCGTCGCCGGGGCCTAACGCGACATATGTCGCACCCAAGATCCGCCTCCAGACCATTGCGCCGCACGGTCGACGGGGGTATCGTACCGGGTTGGTATTCATGCTGAAGAGGGATCTATGACCAAGCGCAAACTGAAGCGACAACTGAATCTCACCCAAGTGATTATGCTCGGCACGGCAGGGACGCTTGCCGCCGAGATCTTCGTGTTGACGGGCCACGCAGCGGGCATCGCCGGGCCCGGCGCCGTGCTGGCCCTCCTGATCGGGGGGCTGTTGAGCTACAACGTCGCGCTCAACTACTGCGAGCTCGCCACCACCTACCCGGTCGCAGGCGGTGCCATGAGCTACGTCCGCGAGGCGTACGGCACCGGCCTCCTCTCCTATCTGGTAGGTTCGATGGACTGCCTGTCGAGCACCTTCTACGCCGCCCTCTCAGCCGTCGGCTTCGCTTACTCGCTGCAGGTGCTGCTCCCCGCACTGCCCATCGTACCCATCGCCCTGGCGGTGATCGTCGCCTTCGCCATCCTGAACACCTTCGGCGTCACAAAGGTCGGCAAGGCGCAGGTCCTGCTGGGCGGGATCTTGCTTGCGATTTTTGCGATCTACGTTGTCGTGGGATTCGCCGGCCCTCAGGGATTCCGCTGGGCGACCTTCACCCAGGGCGACGGTCTCTTCATCGGCGACAGCTTCGCGCTGAACATGTCACTGATGTTCGGCACCATCGCCCTGGTCTACAACGCCTACGTCGGCTTCGAGGTGATCGCCGACGACGCCGAGGAGATCACGAACCCTAGCCGCACGATCCCGGTAGGCATCCTGGTCAGCCTGACGCTCTGTACGCTTATCTACGTGCTGGTCGCGCTCGTCACGTTGGGGACCGTGCCGTGGCAGCAATTAGCGGGTTCGGAGACCGCACTGACGGATGCGGTGGGCCGCTTCCTGCCGGGCATCGGCGTGCCGATGATGGCCGTCGCAGGCATGATCGCCACGCTCACCTCGATCAACACCGCGATGCTCAGCGCCACCCGCGAGGCCTTCAGCCTCAGCCGCGACGGTGTCTGGCCGCGCCCGCTCGCCAAGCTGAGCCGCTTCCGCACGCCCCACATCGCCATCCTCACCATCGGCGCGATCAGCGCATTGATCGCGGTGATCGGGCTGGTCGACTTCCTGAGCTACATCTCCAGCGCCGGCTACCTCTTCGTGCTCTTCTGGGGCAGCCTCTCGATGATACGCCTGAGGAAGAAGTTCCCGACGATCGAGCGCCCCTTCAAGGCGCCGCTCTTCCCGTTGACCGCTTATCTGGCGGGCGCCTCCTGTTTGCTGATCATCGCCTTCGCCAACTGGCGGGCCCTGGCTTTCGGCGGCGGCATCCTGAGCGCCCTGGCCCTGGCGTACTACCTCGGGCCCACCCTGACGCGCATCCTGCAGTCGCGCGTCGAGGCGATGGAGCCCGACAAGGATCTCATCCTGGTCGCCGCAGGCTCAGCGCGCACCGCCCGCAGCCTCGTGCATCTGGGGGCCGTCGTCGCGCAGGCGAGCGAGGACAGCTACCTCTGCGTGCTTGCCGTGGACACCCGCCCCACCGCCGGTGCATCGGATCGGCCCGCAGGTAGAGCATCGCGGCGCCCCAACCTGCGCAATCGCTACCTCCTGAGCGAGGTCAACAACGAGGCCCAGATGCGCAACGTCGCGCTCTACACCAAATCGCGTCCCGCCGTGAGCGTGTCGGCGGGCATTTTGGCCGAGGTGGCGGAGCGCAGCAATACCAAGCTGGTCCTGGCGGGCTGGCCCACGCCGCTTGATCCTAGCCTGCTTGCCGTCAACGCCGTGAAGCAGGTGCTGCAACGCGCTCACACCAACGTCGCCGTCCTGCTGGACCGTGGCATGATCCGGGCCAAACGCATCCTCGTCCCTGTCGGCGGCGGCCCGCACTCACGGATGGCGATCCGGTTAGCCTATGAGATTGCGCTCGCCGAGGGGGCGCGCGTCACCGCCCTCCAGGTGACGACAACGACATGCGATGCAGAGGAAGTCGAGGACCACTCGCTGCAGCTTGAGGAAACCATCATCGATGTCCTGGACCAGATGCCGGATACCTTCGAGCTCTCCATTGCCGAAGCGGGATCGGTGCTCGGCGGGATCCTCGCTGAGAGCACGCGTCAGGCCTACGACCTTATCGTCATCGGCGCCTCCGAGGAATGGGCATCGCCCGACCACCTTTTCGGCGCGATCGGCGACCGCATTGCGACGATGGCCTCGTGCTCGGTGCTGCTCTGTCGGCGTTACGAGCCGGTCGCCATCGCCTGGCTGCGGCGCACGGTGAAGGCGATCGAACGCCGCTACGAGGAACGCAATGGTCACGGTGCCGCCGGTACCCTTGTGACCGAACCGGTGTATAACGGGAGCAACCCACAGGGAGGCAACCCAACCAAATGACGACAACCGGACCCGAAGAGAGAGAGACCCTGATCCGACGCACCCTGGCGCCCTCGGGGGCGATCCCTCGGCTCTGGTGCCCGCCCATCACCCACTATGCCGAGGGCGGGGGCATCGACGTGGCCCGTATGACCGCCCACTGGCGCACGATGATCGCCTACGTCGGCGGCTTCCTTGTCCCCGGTTCCACCGGGGAAGCGTGGGATATGGCGCCCGACGAGGTCGGCGAGCTGCTCGCGGTGGCCATCGACCTCGCCGGAGAGCTCCGGACGCGGCTGCTCATCGGTGCCCTGCGCCCCACCGCCGACGAGATGCACGCAGTAATCGACGAGGCGCTGGCCCGCTTGCGCGCCACGACGGGTGAGGACGACGCGCTCACGGCGATGCAGCACAGCCGCGTGGCAGCTTTCACCATCTGCCCGCCCCAGGGCGCCGAGCTCGACGCGACGCAGATCGAGGCGGGGCTGGCGAGCATCCTCGATCGGGGCCTGCCGACCGCCATCTACCAGCTGCCCCAGGTGACGCAGAACGAGATCGCGCCGTCGACCTTTGCGAAGCTGGCGGCAGCCTACCCCAACTTCCTGCTCTTCAAAGACACCAGCGGAACGGACCGGGTCCCGCTGGACGACCGCGGCGCGGGCGGCGTGATGCTCGTGCGTGGTGCGGAAGGGGACTATGCGAAATGGTTGCGGGAAAGTGACGGACCATACGATGGTTTCCTGCTCAGCACCGCCAATGGTTTCGCCCGGGAGCTCGGTCAGGTGATCGCCCTGTTCGAGGCAGGGGAGAACGAGGAGGGCGGCCGGCTGTCACGGCGACTCACCAATGTGGTGACCGCTGCCTTCGCCGCCGTCGCCGAGGTCCCCTACGCCAACGCCTTCGCCAACGCCAACAAGGCCGTCGACCACCTGATGGCCCACGGCGCCGACGGTGTGCACGTGGCCCCGCCGCTTCTGCACGGAGGCGTCCGCCTCCCGCATGGGGTGATCCGCACCGTCGCCGCCCTCCTGGCGGAGGCCGACCTTCTGCCCACGCGAGGCTACCTGACGCCCTGACCGGCGCCATCCCGCCTAAGGGCGGTGGTCTGACGGCGGTACCCCGGTGAGCAGCCACTTGATGGCAGACCGCTCAAGGCCGATGTGCATCCCGCTCAAAGCCGCCAGAACGGCTTTGAGCGGTGGCCTGACGAGCACTGCCCGGTGAGAGAACCTTGATGCCCCTCGAGGCGGGCTACTAACTCACAGGGAGAGCGTCGACTTACGCCTCGCCCTCCTCAGTGCTGCCGAGTACGTCCAACCTGGCCTGAATGGCGTCAAGTTGCGAACGCAACCAGCTCGCCTGAGCCTGGAGGTCGGCCTGCTCCATCTCTGCAGCAGCCTCCGGCGGCGCATAGCGCGCCCAACGGGGCGCTCCCGTCGCTCGGAACCAGTTCCGGTACCCGCGTCGTCCGCGCGCGGCCCAACCGCGACCGAAGCCGCGTCCGTACCCTCGGCCCAGACCGATGCCTGGCCCGGATACGTCGTAGCCCGCGCAGTCTCCCATCTGTCGACCCGTTAGGGGACCTTCTCCCTCGGGTCCTGTCCTATCACCTCGTGGCATGCCTTCACCTCCTCATCATCGATGTGCTATGTAGATCAATCCACGCGCCTCAAGCGCGCCGGCGTCCGCGTCCACGACCTGCCCGGCGTCCCCGCCGGCCCGATCGCGGCGCCCAACCCACGAGCCGCCCGAAGAAGCCGCCAAATGGCCGCTGCCTCGCACCCGCGAGCCCGTAAGGTCGGCCCTCCTTGGTCGTGGTCACCGCACAGTAGCCGTCACCACGTCCCGTCAGGGGGCCCGTACCCTCCGGTCCTGTTCCATCAAACCTCGGCATGATCTCACCTCCCTTCTGCCGTCCTACGTGTGATCCATAGATCGTCTAGCTGCTCCGCTTGTAGGCCTCGAGCAGCCGGTCGATCCCTTCCTTGCTCTCCTCGAGATAGGCGATCCACTCCGCGAGGACCTGCTCCCCGTCGGGGGCGAGCGCATAGACGCGCCTCGGTGGCCCCTGCGTACGATCAGGCTCCCAGTCGGAACTGACCCATCCCATCTCCTCCATACGCTGCATCGCGCGGTAAACGCGGCGCAGCGAAACCGTCTCTAATCCGAAGTCGCCCAGCTTCTCCACCAGGGCGTAGCCGTGTGCGGGGCCCTCGAGCAGCGAGCACAGTAGCGCGGGCTCCAGCATATGGCCGGCGCGCCCGGTTCCGGGCCCACCTCCCCGCCAACGTCCCCGACCGTGTCGTCCGTGCATCACGCGCCTCCCTCAAGGCTATCAATGCGCGTCTGAACCTCGTCCAAGCGCGCGCGCAGGCGCTCGGCCCTCAGCCTGAGCGCTGCCAGCTCGCGTCGCCGCGCCAGCTCGGGCGGCATCGGACCCCAGTCAGGCGGTGTGAAGCGAGCCCATCGCGCCGCGCCGAAGCGCCGACGGTCGTGAACGCCGCACCCATGGCGACGACGATCGCCTCCATGGCGCCGCCCCAGCGGGCGACCGCGCCGCGGGCGGCATCGCCCCGCATTGCCCGGGCTTGCGCCCCGGCCCCTCCACCTTCCACCCTCACCTCGTGCCGTCCTCTCCATCCGTCCTCCTGAGTCTGCTATCTCATACCCTCGCGTCAAAGCACTGTCCTTTCGTAATTGGTGAACATGACTATAGCATACCACGCTATAGTCAGTATGTCAATAGACAACTCGACGTCAAAAGCAGGCTCGTCCCACGGCCCTGACCGGTCTAGAATCTTCGAACCGCTGGGACACGCCGTCCCGCGGCCAACGCGAAGGAGGCAGAAGTATGAGCATCGTATCAATCGCGACCGTCCACGGCGAGCGTGTGGGCAACGCGGTGCGGCACGCCGTCGAGCTGATCGACGGGCTCTCCGCACTGCAGCCGGGCGCCTCCGTCCTCATCAAGCCCAATTTGGTCAAGCCCGCCGCCTCGGGGTCCGGCATCATCACTGACGCACGTGTCACCGAGGCCGTCGTAGCGCTGATCCTCGAACACGCCCCCGGAAGGGTGATCATCGGGGAGGGATCGTCGGTCGGCTACGACCTACCCGGTCGCGTCGACTCGCTGACCGCGATGGAAGCCAGTGGGACCGCCGATGTGGCGCGCAAGTATGACCTGCCGATGGTCGACCTCAACCGCGACGAGATCGTCGAGGTGCACGCTGAGGACGCCTACGTGATGGCGACCTTCGGCGTTGCCAGGACGGCGTGGGAGGCTGACTTCATCGTCGATCTCCCTGTCGCCAAGACCCACTCCCGTACCGGTATTACCTGTGGCCTGAAGAACATGAAGGGCGTGCTGCCCGGCGAGGAGAAGAAACGCACGCATCGCCTGGGCCTTGACCGCGGCATCGTCGATCTCAACCGTGTGATGCGCCCCCATCTGACGGTGGTCGATGGCCTGGTCGGGCGCGCCGGCACGCACACGCGCGACGAGGACAAGGTGGCCCTGAACTGCATCGTCGCAGGCACCGACGTCGTCGCCGTTGATGCGGTCTGCGCGACCCTGATGGGTTTTGACGTGGATGAGATCCTCCACGTGCGCCTAGCGGACGAGGCCGGGCTGGGCGAATCCGACATCGACTGCATCCAGATCTACGGCGAGCGCATCGCCACGGTGGCGCGCCCGTTCCAACCCTATAGCGAAGCCGCCAAGGAGCGCTTCGGCGACGCCAGGATCATCGAGGAGCATGCCTGCACCGGCTGCTACGGCGAGATGGAGAGCGCCTTTCTCTACCTCAACAAGGCCGGCTTCAGCGACCGTCTGAAGGAGCTGATCCTGGTGCTCGGCTCCCCCGATGAGATCCCCGACCTCGACGGCACGCCCGTCATCGTCGGCAAGTGCCCGAGCGACCATAAGGCGCTGGGCGTCTGGGTCGGCGGCTGCCCGCCGCACGGTATCAAGATCACCGACGCCATCTGTGACGCGCTGGGGCTCGACAAAGACGTCGTCCACGAGGTCATCGAAGAACTGCATCGCGCGGAGGGGCAGGCCTAGCGTGGGCAACAAGCTCTGCCCCAAGGTCATCCTGGAGGGCACCAGGATGACCTTCAAGACCGAGATCGCCTTCAAGCTCAACGAGCACCCGCGCGTGGTGGGACCGCGTAAGTATCGCTACCACTCGCCGCTGATCTCCGCCGAATGGTGCGCTTTCACCAACTACCCCTGGGGCCGCGGGCTGATCAACTTCCTGCCTGAGGAGGAGGGCCTGGCGATGGAGACCTACGGCACGTGGATGCGCCTCCTCGAGCTCCAGAAGTACTATTCGTGGATCATCGACCGCTGGCACATCTCGACACAGGCCTACCAGCAGGCGGCGCATGGCAAGGTGCTCGACTTCGCCTGGATGGAGGAGCGGCTCGGGCGCATCGGGTTCCATCTTATCTTCCTCACCCGCTCCGAGGACTCCTTCGCCGCGGCGCGTGAGCGGCGTCTCAAGGTCTCGGGCAATCCCTCGCAGTACGACGACCTCTCGGCCTTCGTGCGTGACCAGGCCCTGATGGCGGAGCTGGTGGCTGCCTCGACGCTCCCCACCCTCACGCTCGACATCTCCGATAACGATATCGACCGCGCGACGGAGGCCATCGCCGACTACCTCGAGGCCACCGGCGCTCTCTGGGCGAACTACTGACCCCGCCCCCGTCGCTTGTGAGCTTGTAGCCCCTTCCCCGGGGCGTCGGACGCGGCGGGGCCTGCTATGTCTCGGGATCGT
>CAZYYC010000051.1:0-21874 GCA_964650935.1 uncultured Anaerolineales bacterium | reverse complement strand
GGTTGTCAGGATCGTGCAGGAGAGCAGCGGCGTCTCATCGGGCCGCCAGATCTCCCACAGTCCCGCGAAGGCAAAAGGCTCGCCCGATGCCACCCGTAGGTACATCGGCGTCTTGGTGCGGCTCCCGGGTTCGCTACGCCACTCATAGAAGCCATCGGCGAGAATCAGGCAACGCCGGCGCCGGTAAGCCGCGCGAAACGCGGGCTTCTCCGCAGCGGTCTCGGCACGCGCATTGATCATACGGCTGCCGATGCTCGGGTCCTTGGCCCAGAAGGGCACCAGCCCCCATCGGAACAGGCCGGCGCGCTGCGGCTCATCGTTGGGAATCGCCACGACCTGTTGGGTCGGGGCGATATTATAGCGGGGGGGCAGGGGCTCGGCGAAGTCAGCGCCTGGAAAGGCCTTGATCAGATCACCGAACTGCACCCACAGCGTAAATCGACCGCACATCGCCTCACCTCCCTACGACACCGGCTCACGCACAGAGCAGGTTCACTCAGCGACCACCTCATCCGAGACAAGCTGCGCTCCGCCGCCGATCGGAAAGACACCGCCAAAGGCGTCGTCCCGAAGCCACTGCTTGCCGTCCACCGACACGCCGTTGGCCCAGACCTCCCAATGAAGGTGGGCACCGGTCGAGAGTCCCGTGTTGCCCACCAACGCGAAGGGCTGGCCCCGCGTGACGGTCTCGCCCACCCCAACATCGATTCGCGAGAGGTGCCAGTAACCTGTGACCAGACCCGCGCCGTGGTCCAAGAGCACGGAGTTGCCACGCATCTCCAGCGCCTCCGCCATCACGACGACGCCTTCGGCGGGTGCGTGGACCGGCATGCCGGTCCACGCGCGAAAGTCCACGCCGCTGTGGTATCCGTCCACCGTCCCCCCGTAGGAGCGACGGTCGCCATAGTCAGCCGAAACCGGCACGACCTGCGCCAAGGGCCAGGCGAGAGGCAGCTCCCAGAGCCGTTCGGGCGAGCGCAGCGAGCGCCACTGAGCCAGATAGGCGTCCTCGGTCGCCCTGAGGGCCGGATCCATCAGCGCAGCCAGCGAAGGTGGTGGGTTGATGGTCTGAAACCCGTAGTTACCGGGAGCGACGTCGAGCGTCAGTGTGAACGCTGCCGTGTGCTTCTCGGAGACCAGATCGACGCGCAGCGGATAGCTGCCGGGCTCCTCAAGGGCCGAGATGCCCACAGGCACGATCAACCCGGAGGCTCCCTCACGAAAGCACGGTTCACGCTGACTGAGATACGTTACCTGACAGTCCGTGTCCACGTCGGTCTCCATCCGCAGCAGCGCCGTCTGACCACGGACCATAGGCTGCGGGGAGAGGGCCACCGCACGCACGGGATAGGGCAGACAACCACTCACGTGGTGTGTCTGCGAAAAAGGCCGGCGGGCGTCAGGAGCGGTCGCGGCGGGCACGATGCGCCAATAGGGGACCTCAGCCGCCAACCATCCCGAAGAGGGCGCCGGGGTGTGGGCGGGCCCCCCGACCACCGTCCGGACAGCGCGATCCGGGACGCGGAAGACGTAGATATCCGCCAGGTTGCCTGTGCCCAGGAGGGCCCGCGCTGCCGTGACGTGACTCGATGGCAGGCCACCGAGGTCGAGCCAACATTGCATCCAAGCGGCCTCTGTGGGGGTCGTCCCCGAGGCCTGGGCAACAACGACACCTCGTGCCGACACAGCCGCGGCTGTCAGCAACGCACTGATCACCAGCTTGCCCAGCGCACGAACGACCTGTTCTCCCATCTTCCCACTTTCCGGACACATCCGGACTTTCGCCCGTCGGAGGGGTCACCCCGAGACGCGATGGCCCCCCTGTTCGTCACGATACCTGCTGCCTAGATGCGCCGATGCTCGCGCTCGACTTCCTGGTCCTTCGTGAAGCCATAG
Organism: uncultured Anaerolineales bacterium; assembly: GCA_964650935.1. Classification (GTDB taxonomy): domain Bacteria; phylum Chloroflexota; class Anaerolineae; order B4-G1; family SLSP01; genus PWVB01. The sequence continues at coordinate 19,978 of CAZYYC010000051.1, read as the reverse complement.
AGCGCACAGAACGCCACGATCACCAACGTTCCCACGGGTACGAGCGTCGCGTTCTGCGCCACAAGGGCAGCCAACAAACCGATCGCCAACCCCGCAAAGACGCCGATGCGCAACCACCGGCGGAGGTAGAACCGCGGCGGCACCAGGTGATGCTCAGCCACAAAGTGCTCGCCCATCTGTTGCAGCTGAGCCGCCTGATACTGACGCTGCGCCTTGGAGCCCGGCAACTCCTGAAGCTCCTCCTCCAAGCGAGTCAGCGTATGCTGAAAGCTCCGACAGGTCTCACACCCGTCGGCATGCTCGCGCACACGATCAGCGATCCGCAGAAGTTGATCAATCTGATAGGTAGCCCACTGTTTGGACGTCAGATCATCTTGGTGCGCCCGAACAGCCTCCTCGAGCTTTCGATACCAGATCTCGTCTCGATACATAGATGTCCTTGATGAGATTCTACCCCGAGCCGGAGGGTTGACAACGTGCCCGACCTAGGGCTCATACAGCTCGTCCACGTCGATGTCGATACCCCAGATCCGCTCGCCTTCCAGGTCGACCCAGCTCCCCGTCTGGACCAGCGTGATCTTGTCCTCGGGCACGTCCACGAAGTGCATAGCGTCCGCCGTGATGCTCGCAGCGCCATAGGCGGGCTTCTTGATGTAGGCGGAGAGCGCAGCCACCCGGGGGCGTACTACCGTGATCTCGCGGACCTCAGCATGCGAGAGGTCCTTGCTCGCAACCCCATAGTCACAGTCCTCGATACTCACCCGCTCAGCCCACAGATGGCTGCCCTCGCCGATCGAGAGGCCCTTATCATCGACGGCATACACGCGCACATCGCTCACCGTGATCTGCGACCCGCTCACGTCAATAGCATCGCCGCCGATGTGGTGGAATGACGACCGCGTGATCTCTCCCTGCGCGAAGTCACCGTCAAAGGCATCGGAGACCGTACCCGCGAACTCAGTATCGGCGAAACGGAACGTCGTGCGTATTGCATTCAACGCATCCTCAGCGATCGTCCCCAGAATGCGGCAGTGATCCAGCGTAATAGGGCTCTCGTAGAACGTCAGCGCGCCGGTCAGATCCCAACCCGGTCGCTCGATCACCGTGGTGTCGCGCACCGTCACGTGCCGCCAGTGCGAGGGCGCGCCGGCAGTGAGGACCACGACCCCGTGCCACACCTCGCCTCTAGGCTGCAGGACAATGGGTTCATCTTCGGTGCCCTCGAAGATGAGCGGTCCCCGTGACAGAACGAAGTCCTCGGTGTCGAAGGTCAGCGTCGTTCCCGGCCCAAGCCGCAGGCCATAGTCCTCAGGCAGCACCAGCGTTCCGCTGATGGCGTGCACCCCCGGCGGGATGAAGAGCATACCTTCATCGGTATCCTCGACCAGATAGGGGTGCAAACTCAGGGCCTCGGCAAGCGTAGGCGCCGGCGACAGCGCTCCTGCCGTGACCGGCGAGTAGGAGGCTATCACCGGCTGCGTCACGACCTCGGTGTGACCCCAGATCCTCGTGACCAACTGCACCGGTACCTGCTCCGGGCTCTCCGGGATCACCAAGGAGGGTCGAAGCCGGGCATAGGCCATCGACGGACCGTCAGGTGTCAGTGCCCGTAGCACCAGATCATCGCCGGCCTCGGCAGGAGCCACCAACAGGTGTGTCGAGCCGGGCGTGCGCCAGCTTCCATCAGCCGGATGCCACGTCCCACCGACCATGACGCCTTCGATCTGGACCGGCAGATCCAGCAGGTTGCCGACCTCGAGCCACAACGCCTCCCCCACCTCACCGTCTGCGGTGGCACCGCCGTCCGCAGACAAGTGGGCGTAAGTCATCTGCAGCGGTCCAAGCCACTCACGCAGGGAGGCGGCTCGCGCTGCTAGCGCCTCCCACGGGGGATCCAAGACGCCCCCACCCCACGCCGTCTGTACCTCGCCGAACTCAGGCCACAGCGCCTCTCGGTACGCCTCGTAGGCGTCCCCATATCGGGCCTCCAGAGCCGCCAGGTACGCCGGGTCCGTATAGGCCTGCAACGCCTCCACATACGCCCTCTGCAGCCGCGCATCTCCGTGGCGCAACAGCTCCAGGCGCCCCGGAAGCTCCTCTAGGCCGATCTGCGGCCCGTCGATCAGCGGCTGCGCATCAAAGCCGATCGGCTCCAGACGCCCCGTGATATGGTTGAAGTAGTAGCGCAGGTTGTGCCAGATGAGAGCATGCTTGGCGCCCCATAGATCAGCCAGCGCCCAGAACCTTGCCGTGCGCTCAACGTCAAAGACCTCACCCGTCGACAACTCACCTTCCCACCAACCGCGTAGCTTCCCCACGGCGGTATCACGCCGCGCCGACATCACGGGATCAGCGTCGACCGAGCTTGAGCCGAACTCATCGATCAGGTAGAACGTGTTGAGACCGGGCGACGCCATCAGATCATTGTCCAGAGCCGACCACGTCTCCCACAGGAGATCTTCGTTGTAGCGAATGATCACGCTCTCGCGCCGGTTCTGGAACTCCAGCAGCTCCTTGGCGAAGCCCTCCTCCACGGCATAGACGCCCATCGGTTGGCCGTTCTGGACAACGTGCACGAAGTCGTAGCCTATGCTCAGCACGTCCTCGTCACGCAGGTTGGCCATGAAAGCCCACTCATTCAGATAGGTCCGGGTCGAGGGATCTTGGACGGAGAAGACGCGCATGCCCATGAGGGCGTCTCCCCCCCGCACCTCAATGCGATAGGACCACTTCTCATGAGCGAAATGATCGCCCCAGTCGCCCTTCAGACGCAGCCTCACGCGGACCGGGTCGCCATCACCCAGACGCGCAGTCGCCGGCACGAAATCATCACGACTGCTCTGCAGGATCCACGTCTCGAGCGCCTCCTCGCGCTTCGCCTCAATCACGGCGAAGTCGCGGGGCGCAATGTCAATGTAGAGTGTGGGGAGGGTGTCGCCGACATCCGGCGACGTTGGGGTGGGCGTGGGAGACGCCTCCGGCGTGGGCGGAACCGCGGTAGATGTCGCGGACGCCACCACCTGACCGTCCGACGCGGGGTCGCTCCGCCTCGTACCACCGACATCCCATCCGGCGGGAGAGATCGCGAGGCCAGCCACGAAGGCGAGCACGACCAGCGTCAACCATCCAACCAGGCGCCAACCACCGCCGCCATCCCAACCACGGTTGCGACCGGAAGGCCCGTTCAGCTCGCCCATATCCTCTCCCTCGCTCCCGTTCAGAAGAAGTCGGGCAACGCCATCACGCTGCTCACGTACTTGGAGAACCGATCGACGCGGACCGGAAGGGCGGCAACCGCCGCGCTGAGGCGGCGGAGAGGCGCGTCCTCGATACCACCTTTGAGTTCGATCACCGCACGCTCAGGCACGCGAATGCTGCCGCTTAGGTTAGGAACCGAGCGCGCACGCTGACCGAAGGCCCGTAGGCGCGAGTCCAGCGTCAGGCGCAGTTCGCCATCCGGCGTCTCATAGTACGCGCGCTGATAGCTGTTGATCAGCACCGGCACGGGATAACGTACTAGCCAGTCATGAGCGCCGGCTCGCAGGATCGCCTCAAGCTGGCGGAGCAGCGCTGACCACGTCAGATCCGTCAGATCATAGGTCCCGGACAGCGGGAGAATCTGCTTCCATCCCACCGCCCCCTGCTTGCATTTGAGCTCGAGCTGCCCACCGGTCACAAGGTGCAGATGGGGCCCATACCAGCGCAGGCGCAACTTCGACCTGTCAGGGATACCCGCGAGATTGGCGTTCAGCCCGGCGTAGTCGCCCGAATCCAGATAGATATTGTTGACCTGCCGCGGGGGATAGGAGCGGCGCCAATGGGCCGGATGAAGTCGTACCCAGGCCTCGGCCTCGCCTAGCAGCGAAGCCGATATCGGCAACTTCGCTTCGATCCTGCGGGGCGTCGTCACAGCTTCAACACCACGTACCGTCATCATCGTCACGGAGCCCCCCCCAACTCACCGGCGCGCTCCACCGGCACGCGAATGGTGTCTGACTGCCCAATCAGCCGCGTGATCAGGATGGTTGTCTCGCGACCGATGTCGACGCCCTGAGGCACAGAGGTCAGGGGAATCCTCACGATGGCCTCCACAGGATTGGCGTTCAGTTGCGCGCGCAGGGTCACGTCGCCTCGCCCTGCCAGGATATCGCTGTCGACGACGACCCATGCCGGATCGAGGTCAATCGCGCCCCGACTTCCGAAATCGAGCGCCAACACCTCGACCGGAAAGGGCAGGACAGCCCGCAGGTGCAGGCGGATGCCGCCGGGCTCTCGCGTCGTGTCGGCAAGCAGTGTTCGCGCAGGCGACACACTTCCACGAATCGCCGCCTGATGCGCCTCAAGCCGAACCTGCAAGCCGCCGGGAGCCCCGCCCAAGGCCACATAGAGCTCTTCCAGTGCTCCAATCCGTGAGGTGAGCCCCGTCTGCTCCGCGTCGGCATAGGTGACAAGCCAGCGGACCGTAGCCCGCTGGAGCTCCGGATCGTCGACCAGCGAAGACGGCAGAGGCGTCTGATCGTTAGGGGACCGACCCGACACCACCGGTCGGAAGCGACCGTCCTCAGCGTTATAGAGCAGGGCCAGTTCCTGCCAGTCGAGATCACGCACACCATACCAAAGAGTAGACAGCGCCATCAGTCGCCCCATCATCTCGGCGTCAACAGCCTCGGCAGGTGCGACATCGCCGCGCTCCCATCGCACCAACAGCTGCCGCGCCTCATCGAGGGCTGCCCCCTGTCCAAGCCCGGGCTCCACGGACTCAAGCGGATCGTCATCTCGTATCACGAGGGGGGGCGACGCCAGGGGCCACACCATCGGGCGCGCATAGGCAAAGCTTGTGTCAGGCGCAACCGCCGTCGCCATCCTGTAGGCCGTTGCATCGAAGCTCACCGCAACGCGATCGCTCCCGCGCTCATCAACGCGGGACAGCACCCCTGCCAGGTCCTCCTCCATAGCGTAGATGCCCCACGGACTCCCGTTGACCGCGACGTGCACGTAGGACCGTGTCGGCACGTCGAATCCGGCCTCGGACATCATCTCGAGTAAACCTGAACCCAGGACGCTTTCCGGCGTCGCGGGGACAAGGGTCGCGCTCTGCATACCCAGAAGCGTCTCCCCATCAAGGGCCGTGAGCGCGAAGGGCGGGTGACGCATGTCGACGGCTCGGTCTGTATAGACGGGGCACCACCATGCCTCGGCCCCCGTCAAGCCTGCCGAGACCTCGGTCATCACGCAGTCCTCAAGGCCGTGGGACACCCCTTCGCGCAGGAGTCGCTCACCGGCAGCACGCCACGTCTGATACTCCACTAGCTGCAGGCTGATGTCGAGCGAGGGCAAGGCTCTGCGCGTGCGCCATCCCCTCCACGCCGCTCCTGGCGCGCGCACGCTCTGCGTCGCGACGGTGATCCACCGCTGCGCAGGCGCCCATGTCGCCACAGCCATACCAAGCGCAAAGGCCAGGGCCACACTTCCGGCCCACGCCGCCGCGCAGGTTCTACGACGGTGCGGTCTCGACGATGTCTGCCTCGCGACGCGCAATCAGTCCCCCAACACCTGCTCCTGCTGCAACAAGCTGATCTCAGCCGTCGCGAAGGAGGCCTTCAGGTCGGCAACCAGCTCATCCACAACCTGGGCATTGCGGCAATCGACGAAGTAGGTCAGCTGCAACGTGCCGTCCCGGCTGTCCAGCCGTCGGAAATCGACGACGTCCACATGGTTGAGTAGACAGGCATTGACACGGCTCAGCGAGGCACGCTCATCCTCGTCGAGGAGCAGATTGAGGTAGAGGTTATGGTGCTGCGTCCGGTGGCCCAACGCCAAGCGCACCGACATCGCCCCCAGAAGAAGCAACACGCCCACAAAGGTGACCCACCGTTGTTCGGCGCCCACACCAAGCCCGATCGCGATGGCGATGAACAGAAACACCAACTCCTCGGGCTCCTTGATCGCCGTCCTGAACCGCACGATCGAGAGCGCTCCCACGAGCCCCAGCGACAAGGCTAGCGACGACTTAACGATCGAGATGGTGATCGCCGTGGTCAAGGTCAGCACCGGCAACAGGGTGGCCAGCTTGCGCCGGTTGGTCACCGCCTGACCGTATGACTGATAATACCATGCCACGATCCCGCTCAACACGAGGCCCAGCACCATATTTGCCGCAAACGTCAGCATAGCGGCTGAAGGTGAAGCTACCCACTCATCCATTCATCACTCCATCGATTGATGTGCCGTCCCATAAAGGTCCTCCATTATAGCATGCGTGCGCCGGTCTACCTTCCCAGGCCAAGCCGCCGCAGAAAGCACCCCATCCGATAGCCCCGCTGCGCGGGGTTCAACGCGCCAGGCGTTACCAAGGTTGCGTAGCCGTAACAGACCTCGTCTCCCGACGAGCACGGCGGCGGATCGACCAACCAGTCCGCCAGATCATCATTGCTTCGCAATCCGGCAAAGAGCGCGCCATCGTCAGCTCCAAGCCGCGTGAAGGGTTCATCGAAGGTGACGCCATCGACCAGGATACCGAACGAGGCGGGCGTCACCCGCCGTCCCTCTGCGACGAAGTCGATACCGATGCCATCCTCAAAAGCCCGGCTCTCCCCGGGGGCAAGCAGAGCCAGGCTTTCGTTGCCTGTTCCCAACCCAAAGCCCGGATCTGTGGTCACGTCCAGATGGCCGTTACCTACATAGAGCCGCATCACACCATCTCGAGGATCGAGGTCATCAGCCACAAATGTCGTGCTGTTCAGCGGGGTCTCCGTGGCAATGATGAGGATCACCGTACCGCACGGCACCGATGCCCATACATCATCATCGGGAAAGATAATCGACCCCTCGGTAGTGGTGGTCTTGGTATCGTTGTCGGTCAGCCGCCATCCTCGCATATCGACGCCCCCGGCAGCCGTGACTAAGAGCTCGATCCAGTCGCCCTCCAGGGACAGGTGACCCAGCGTCGCGTGGCGTGTCCCGTCGTCGTTGATCCACAGCTCGTTGATGATCACATCGTCAGGACGTGGGCCGGCAGCCTGACCGATATCAAGCTCAAGAGAGGGTGTCAGCGTCATCGCGTGCCCGGCCGTCACCACGATGCGCGTCGCAGCGCTGACGTTCACGCCGCCCTGCTCCCAGCCGGCAACCCGCATCCCGGGCGCCGGGACTACGATCAGCTCCACCTCCGCGCCCGCCGGATAGACTCCCAGCCACCCCTCATCCCCGCCGTGCACCCGTAGGCCGTTGACATAGACGCGCCCATCGTCTTCTGACCAAGGGGCCAGGGTCACAGGCGACGTGATCCCGGCCAGATGCGCCGCCTCCGCGAAGCGACGTTGCGTGTAGCTGCGCAAAGCGGTCAGTTCATGAGACCACGTCGGCACGCCCGGCCAGCGCGCCCGCTCCTCCTCGAACGCCGCCGACAGCTCGGACGCGAAGGTCGACACCTGGGCCTCCAGCGCCGCAGACGACAACACCGTGTTCGTGAGGTCCGCCAACCGCATCGTGAAGCGCTCTCGATACTCCGCACTGGCCATCAGCGCCCTGTGAAGCGCTGCAAAGTCCGACGCGTGTCTGGAGGACGCCTGAGAATCGCCGCCACCCTCGAAGAACCAGAACCAGCGCCCGCCCAGGGGCTGCACGGCAATCAGGGCCTCCGCCGGAAGATCGAACGCGTGCCAGAAAACGGCGATATCGACCAGATTGGCCATATCGATCTGCGCAGCCAACGTTGCATAGTGGTCGTGGTCGGCGAGGTCGTTCGCCTCAACCCAGTCGATCAGCGCATCCCAGTCTGCATCCGAACCCTCGCGGGCATCGCCTTCTTGGAGCACATCGGCCTCGGCAATACCGTACTCGTCCGCCAGCATGAAGCGGGTGACCCGCTCGGTCAGGCGGTAGATGCCCCACGACGAGCCATTCACAAAGAGCCATACAAAGCGCCCCTCCGTCGCCGGCACGCCAAGCTCGCGTGCGACCTGAGCCACCACCTGATCGCGAAGCAGCGACCAGACGGCGCCATGCTCGCCCGCCTGCAGCAGCAGACGCTTGAAGCTCTGATTCACCGGAGCCTGCGTAGGGTGGTCCTGAAAGAGCGGGGCTACCAGCCGAGTTCCTTCATACTCGCTGCGAAAGTAGAGCCGCAGCGACTGCTTCGGTGCCGACAAAGCCTCACGCCCGTCGATCCGCAGGCCGACCGGAGACGCCACGGCATCCTCGTCCAGAAAGAAGGTTACGTGTGCAGGGCGTTCCCACGCAGGCCCGCGCCACGACACGTTGGTGAAGAGTCCTGCCTCTGCATCCCACAGATCCGCCGGCTCGGCCATCAGCGACACGATCGGCAGGTCAGGCTTCACACCAACGACGTACGAGGCGCTGGTCACCGGCCCCGTCGTCGACCCGACATACTCGACCGCACGCACGACACGCACACCCGCCACCTCTGCGGCAAAGCGGATCGGGCGCTGATAGGGTGCGCCCACACTTGACGTCGGGAGCGTCCCATCGGTCGTGAAGTTGATCGGTCGGCTTGCCTCGCTAGGACGAAGCACCACCGAGGCACCGCGGGGATACACACCCGGTGCCGGCTCCAGTCTCGGTGCAGCGATAGCGTCAGTCGCCGCAGGGTCAGCGATGCGCTGCAGCCACGTCTCGGACACCACCAACAACAGAAGGGCGACCGCCAGCAGGGCCGACAACGGTATCAGGCGGCGCATGCGCTCCACGGCTAACGGACCCTGACCGACCTGAGCATCACGCGCGCTTCGGGCAGAGCTTGCCCCGCTGCGTCGACGACGTGCCATCGTTCATCCGTCTCGGGCACATAAAGTCCCACACTGAGGGCATAGTCCCCCCGGGAAAGCTCCCTCGGTAACGCCAGGGTGTGTTGATCGCGGATGTAGTCACCCGCGGCCCAACCATCGGTTGGATAGAAGCCGAAGACGGGCACGCCATCATCCTGAGCCACCAGCGTCCCGTCATCGGCGAGCAGGTGGACGAAGACGCTGTAGCTCTCTGGAACGGAAGAGCGCGCCTCGAACAGGAGCGCCACGCGAAGGACATCACCGGGCGCCACCCGCTCCGGTGCATCGTAGCCGATTAGCGCGACCTCGCCCGCCGACCCGAACATGTAGCTCACGGCGTGGTCCATAGGGATCGGGACACCGCTCACATCCGGTGGACGCGCGACCGTGGCCAGCCGGAGTTCGAGCTCGTCTCGTCCTACGATGGGAACCTGGCGCCCGGTGGGCTCCTCCAACCCGACCGTGACGTAGTAGGCGCCCTGAGGTAGCTCATCCGGTGGATCCAGCAGATAGCGTGCAGCAAGCCGTGCCCCGTCATCCCACGGCAGAAGCCCGCGGGGCTCAAGCCGCACATCACTCCGCGCCCACATCAGCCCCGTCGAGACCTCGACCAGGCTCACCCGGGTGCGGAGCCCTCCATAGCTCTGCCCCGGCACATCGCCCCATTCGAGTGTGACGTGCAACGGCTCATCCGGTGCGACGTGCGGTCCGTCCATCCGATAGGCCGTCAGCACAACAAGATCACTCTCAAATTGCGTCTCCACCGCAACTCGCTCACCACGATCAAACGGTGACGGCGAGTAGCCATAGAGCCGCAGCGCTTGGTCGGGCTGCGCAGTGGACCGCCACACAGCCAACTCCCGATACCGCTCGATGAACCAGGGCTGCGCCCGCGCACCGTCCCAAGCGACACCCATCGGGGCCAACACATAGTCAGGACGCTCCTCAGCCAGCCAGGCAAGGATGTCCAGCGCACCACCCTGCCCGGGCAGCACAACCACCTTGCGCTGCCCGAAGCAGCGGCGCGACCAAGCCGGCGCAGCCACCGCTTCTTGGGGTAAGGCGTGGGTATCCAGCCACGCAGCAGCCTCTTGCGCAGATGAGCTATGGGGGCAACGCAGTCCGCAGCCGGTGACGGCAAGCAAGAGAACAACCCACCAGACGCCGCCCCATCGTCGACGATACGTACCCACTGTTCCCGCCGGTCGCCGTCCGACATGTAGGCCACCTATGTGAGCTCGCGGGGCCCAAGCTCGCAGAACAGACCCACTTCGAGGCAGCTCATGGTATACTCCGCGCGAGGCGAGGTGACGATGCGGGTACGACACCAACCTAGCGTGACCCACGACCACGGCTGGTCAAGAGTGTGGCAAATCGGCAGCCTATCATAGCGAGCATTCTACCGCTTCACAAAGGTTTGACAATTCAGGCGGCGACGCCGTCGCGGCCTCATAGCCAAAGGAGGTGAGGTGATGAAAGCAATCCGTGTTCACGAGTTTGGCGATCCCAACGTCATGGTCTACGAGGACGTCGCAGCACCGGTGCCCGGGCCCGGCGAGGTCCTGGTCGAGATCGAAGCGGCAGGCGTGAACTACGTCGACACCTACCAGCGCACGGGCGCCTACAAAGGCGACCTGCCCTTTACGCTCGGTATGGAAGGCGCGGGCAAGGTTATTGAGATCGGTGCCGGTGTGACCTCCGTCCGACCAGGCGACCTCGTTGCCTACGCGATGACGCGCGGCAGCTACGCCGAAGTCGCGGTTGTCCCGGAGGGCGTGCTCGCGCGCGTGCCCGACACGTGCGAGGCCCGGCAGGCAGCGGCGGTCATGCTCCAGGGGATGACCGCGCACTATCTAGCGGTCAGCACCTACCCGCTCCAGCCGGGTGACTTCGCACTGGTGCACGCCGCAGCCGGCGGCGTCGGAGGACTGCTGGTGCAGATCGCCAAGCGGCGGGGCGCCGCCGTCATCGCGACCTGCTCCACCGAGGCGAAGGCCGAACGTGTGCGCAAGCTTGGCGCCGACGAGGTCATCCTGTACACGCAGCAGGACTTTGTCGCAGAGACCCTGCGGATCACCGACGGGAAGGGGGTCCACGTCGTCTACGACGGTGTAGGGCAAGCCACCTTCCACAAGGGGCTCGACTGCCTGCGTCCCCGCGGCTTGATGGCGCTCTACGGCGCGGCGAGCGGGGCCGTTGCCCCCTTCGACCCCCAGATCCTCAACAGCAAGGGCTCGCTCTTCCTGACGCGCCCCACCCTCGGCGATTACGTCGCCACACGTGAGGAGCTCCAGCAGCGCGCCACCGATCTCTTCACCTGGATGGCGGAGGGCTCGCTCGACGTGCCCATCGACAAGACGTTCCCTCTGGCCGAAGCCGCAGAGGCTCACCGCTACATTGAGGGACGTCACACGATGGGCAAGCTGCTACTGATCCCATAGCTGGAAAAACTCCCAACGACAAAAGCGCCCAAGGCTTGTAGAAAAGCCTTGGGCGCTTCGTCGTCGCGTACGCTGCCCGCTCAGTCCACCCGGTAGAGCGTGGCCCAGTGCCCGCGCATACGGAACCGGCGCATACGGGTCAGCACCTGCTCCGCATAGCGGCTCGCCACCTCGACCATCGTGCGCTCCTTTTGGATGTCGATCGCGCCGATCCCCTTGCCCGGGATGTCGGCCTCTCCGGCGATGGATCCGACCACGTCGCGCGGACGGACGCCATGATCCTCCCCAAGGTCCATCGCCAGGCGCACCATGCCGTCACTGCGCCCGCTCCCGCCGCGACGGCGCTTGGCGCCGCCGGGCTGATGGGTCGGTCTGCGTCCACCGCGACCTGCACGACCGCGTTCCGGCTCACGCACCGGCTCGATAGGCTCAATCGGCAGCTCGAGCTCCCCAGCCCTTGCCAGCCGCATGGCAGCTGCAGCCACAGCCTCTGCCGCGAAGCCCAGGTCGACGAGCTGTCTGACCAGATCATCCATCCCATCCCCTTCGGAGATCTCGGTCAGGGCTGCGAGCATACGCTGCAGGAACTTGGCATCGCGATGCGACCGCACGCGCTCCTCACTCGGCACATCAATGCGCTCGACCGGCTGCAGGGTGAAGGCCTCGATCTCCCGCAGACGACGCATCTCGCGTGGTGCGAGCAGCGTGATCGCGACCCCGGCCTTGCCGGCACGTCCCGTCCGTCCGATGCGATGAACATAGGCTTCCGGATCGAAAGGCACATCATAATTCACCACGTGGGAGATATCCTCAATGTCCAGCCCCCGAGCTGCCACATCGGTCGCGACCAGGATGGTCGTCTGCCCCTCACGGAAGTGCGCCATCACCTTCTCGCGGGCTGCCTGCGGCATATCCCCGTGGAGAGCCTCGACCTGAACACCGCGTGCGAAGAGCTGCTCTGCCAGTTTCGCCGTGCCCACCTTCGTACGGCTGAAGATCAACACCCGCGTCGCCTCCTCCACCTCCAGCAGGCGCGTGAGCGCGGCTAGCTTGTCCCCTTCGTTCACCAGCACATAGTGCTGCAGCGTGGTTGCCACCGTCACCTGCTCCGGGTCCACCGAGATCGTCTCGGGATCGCGCATATAGCGCTCGGCAAGCCGGCGGATCGGCTGGGGCAGCGTCGCAGAGAAGAGCGCCGTCTGGCGCGACTCCGGCGTCTCTTTGAGGATCGCCTCCATATCCTCGATGAACCCCATACTCAGCATCTCATCGGCCTCATCGAGCACCACGGTGCGGACATTGCTCAGGTCAAGCACGCCCTTGCGGATCAGGTCGAGCATCCGACCCGGTGTACCCACGACGATATCGACACCGCGCTCCAGGCGTCGGATCTGGCGATCATAGGACTGTCCCCCGTAGACCGCCAGCACGTTCACGCGCCGGTGCTGCCCATACTCACGGAAGGCCCGCGCCACCTGCATCGCCAGCTCACGGGTGGGCTCGACCACCAAACCCTGGACGCCCCCTCCTTCTACCTCCAGCCGATGGAGGATCGGCAGCGCAAAGGCAGCCGTCTTCCCGGTACCCGTCTGGGCCTGACCCAGAACGTCTCGCCCCTCCAGAAGCACCGGGATCGCACGATCCTGTATCGGCGTCGGTGTCTCAAACTCCAAGTCCTCGACCGCCCGTAGGAGTCGTTCGTCCAGTTCGAAAACCTCAAAAGCTTCGCTCATCTCTCAACCTGCATTCCTTCACGAAAAAAGGCCCCGCCATAAGTGGCAGAGCCTCGGATGAACCACAATGTGCTGTCACGGAACCATCTGCAGTTCCTAGTATACCACGTTCTCGCGGATTCACCGGGAGATAGGCCGTCGGACGCGGCAAGCCCTGCGAATGTATGCTTGCAGCCCCCTCAAGAGCGTGCTGGCAGCCCCCTCGTCTGCGAGGGCGCCGTCCCGGGGCGTCGGACGCAGCGGGGACCTCTACACACGGCTAGGGCGCTCTGCCGCAAGCGGCACAGACTAGCCTAGCGGCAGATCAGGCGACGCCTAGCCCCAGATCGAGTCGAGTTCGAACACATCAAGCGCCCGGATCAGCCCACCTTCACCCTTTGCGTAGACCTTCACAGGTTCGCCATCGCCCTCCAGGAGGACGCCCAGGTGAAGAGCTGCCAGTCCGTCGTTGCCGAAGATCTCGATCGATGTGCGATCCGCCAGAATCTGCAGGCGAAATGCGTTATCCACCAGCGGGAGGGGCATCCGGCGTTCGGCACAGCTCAAGACACCGTCCGCCACGGTGTACCTGATCTTGACGCCGCGAATCACCAATCCTACCTCGACGGCATCGCCGGGCGCGATCTCAGCCCGGATGTCAAAGAGCTCACCGGCAACCTCGTCCAGCGCATGCTCCCCCGGCGGCAGCGGTGCCCGCTCCCAGTGGTGCTCGCGCCGGTGTAGTAGCGCGACCTCGCGCACCGGCTCACTGAAGAGCCGCACACCCGCTGAAGTTGTCCGCAGCGTCAGCTCGCAGGGAAAGGTCATGGACTGGTTGAACGGCATCCCCGGCAGCGCCACGCGCAGCCACGCGATCTGAATGCGCCGCCCGTCCTCCGCCGGGATGTCGCTCCAAGTCTGCGCGGCGTAGCTGTTGCCGCCCCAGTCGTAACGCAGCACCTCACCTTCGGGCGTGAAGCGCTCGCCATCGAACGATCCCAGCATATAGGTACCGTCCGCTCCCCAGAAGAGCCAGCGAGTCTGTGCAGAATCCCCATCCACGAGCAGCTCGAAGAAGTCGGGACACTCAGTTGCTGTCCCCACATTAAGCCGTTGCAGCAGACGCCAGTGCTTGAGATCGGGCGATCCGAGGATTGCATACTCATGACCGTCGAGATAGAGCACCATCACCCACTGCTCACTCTGCGCGTGCCAAATCACCTTCGGGTCGCGGTTCTCGCCGGCGATATGGTCAACCACGGGGTTGCCTGGATAGGGCCTCACCGTACGACCACGATCGTTGCTGAAGGCCAGACTCTGCACAAATGGCTGCCCCGCCGAGGTGTAGATGCAGACGATGGGAGGGGCTTCGTCCGTCTGAAAGCCGGCTGTGTTCTCCCGGTCTACCACCGCCGAGCCCGAAAAGGCCGTCCCCAGATGGTCAGGGTAGATCGCATCGCCCAACTCCGCCCAATGGACCAGGTCACGACTGACCGCGTGTCCCCAGTGCATGTTGCCCCACGACCAGCCGTAGGGATTGTGCTGGTAGAAGAGATGGTACTCGCCCTCGTGATAGACCAAGCCGTTAGGGTCGTTGATCCAGCCCCGCTGCGAGGAGAAGTGAATCTGCGGGCGCTGCGCCTCGTGATAGAGCCCTTCGGGGTCCACCGGCACGTCGTGCTGTGTGGCTCGCGCCAACCACGGTCGGGCATCCTCGATGCCGTCAACCGTCAGGGCGATCTCCAGACCGGACCACGGCCCAAGATCACAGGGCACCCAGAAGTCGACGACGTCCTCAGCCAACTCGATGTCGAACGCCCGCACCTCGATGCCATCGACGGATATGTGCACTCGCCGAAGTGGGGCCCCGGTTCGCACGGGCAGCCGCAGATAGCGCCGTACCATCTGGATGATGAAGGGTTGTGACATAGCCTACCTCCTCAATCAAAAAGGTGGATCCTCGTCTGTATCAGCCTGCCATGGAAGATGTAGCAGGTCGGCGTTGCCGCCGGAGAGGATGATGCCGATCCGTTGCCCCCGGAAGATCTCAGGATGCTCAAAGAGAGCCGCTACGGGTACCGCCGCCGAGGGTTCGATGATCAGCTTCATACGCTCCCACACCAGGCGCATCGCTGCGATGATCGCCGCCTCACTGACGGTTACGATCTCGCTTACGTGCTCACGGATGATAGGGAAGGTGATGTCGCCGAGGAAGGTCCGCAGGCCATCCGCGATCGTCTCCGCGTTGGTGGGTGGGTGGATGACGCCGTCGCGCAACGAGCGATAGGCATCGTCCACCTTCTCGGGCTCTGCGCCCACCGTGCGCGCACGTCCGCGTCCGGCAACCGCCAACGCCGTTCCCGACAGCAGTCCCCCACCCCCGACCGGCACCATCACGATCTCCAGATCGGGCACCTCCTCCAGCAGCTCGAGCGCCGCGGTTCCCTGCCCGGCGATCACGCGCGGATCATTGCTCGGGTGCACGAAAATAGCACCGGTCTGCTCCAACACCCTCTCCAACGTCCTCTCACGGTCCAACGGGTGATTGCCCGCCCAAACGACCCGGGCGCCATAGCCCTCGACCGCAGCCACCTTCACCGCCGGCGCGTCCTCGGGCATGACGATCGTGGCGGGGATGCCCCGAAGGCCCGCCGCGTAGGCTATCGCCTGAGCGTGGTTGCCCGACGAGTGCGTCGCGACCCCTCGCGCCGCTTCGGCGTCGGAGAGCGCGAAGACCGCATTGCACCCGCCGCGTGCCTTAAAAGCACCGACTTTCTGCAGCGCCTCGTTCTTAAGGAAGAGCGATGCACCGGTCATAGCGTCGAGGGTGCGGCTCGTGAAAACCGGTGGTCGGTGCACGTAGGGACGAATCCGTTCCGCAGCAGCGACAACATCGGCATAGGTGGGCAGGTCAGTCATCACATCATCTCCTTGGCCTAGATCGCGGCTTCAGTATAGCCCAAAGCCGTGCCGTCGAACACCGCAGAGGTCCCGCGTCCTGGGCCCCAGCAATTCGCTGCAGCTGTGCTATGATGGGATCAGTGTAGCTGCTGTCGACACGGTGTGTTCATCACGCGGAAAAGAGGATGCTATGCCCGAGAAGACGATTCGTGCGAGCAGACGACGACGCAGCGATTCCTCGTCGTCAGAGGAAAGAGAACGGGCCGCTACGCCAAGCCGGGGAGAACGTCAACGACCTAGCCCACCGCAGAGCGCGCCCAGCCAGAGACCCTCAGGCCCGGTCCAGGCTCGCCCCCCTGTCGCCCGTCCTAGCGGGGGAGCAACCCAGCTACCCACCGCTGGGCTACAGACCCTCCTGGGTGGTCGCAAGTTGCCGCCGTTGGTCATCATCGGCGGCCTCGCCTTGCTGGTCATCTGTGCCTGTGTGGCCCTCGCGATTCTTCTGTCGTCGGAAGGGGGAGAGGGGCTGATTGCCCTCCTTCCCACGCAGCCCGATACGCTTCCGCAGCCGGTTGTCGCTCCCGCTGCGACCAACACCCCTCGGCCCTTCACGCCCCCCGCCTTGCCTTCAGGCAGTGACCCGACATGGTTGGTCATGCTCTACCAGAATGCCGACGACAAGGTACTGGAGAAGGACATCCACGTCGACCTCAACGAGGCCGAGCGGGTAGGATCAAGTGAGCACCTCCACATCGTGTCGCAGATCGATCGCTACCGAGCGGGCTTCACGGGAGACGGTGGGTGGTCCTCCACCAGGCGCTTCTATGTGACGCAGGACAACGACCTTTCGCGGATCGGCTCACAGGAGATCGCCGACCTGGGTGAGCTCAATATGGCCGATGGCGCGACACTGGTCGACTTTGCGACCTGGGCGATCGAGACCTTTCCCGCCGACAGGCACGTGCTCATCCTCTCGGATCATGGTCTAGGCTGGCCCGGCGGGTGGGCAGACCCGGCGCCCGGCGGCAGAGGCAGTCACAACGTGGCGCTCGCCGAGATGGGCGATCAGCTCTTTCTCATGGAGATCGACGAGGCCCTACAGGAGATCCGCGACCGCACCGGCCTTGAGCAGTTCGAACTCATCGGCATGGACGCTTGTCTGATGGGCCATCTCGAGGTCTTCACGGCTTTGGCGCCCCACGCCCGATACGCCGTCGCCTCCCAGGAGACTGAACCGGCTCTGGGCTGGGCTTATACGAGCTTCCTCGGCGCCCTCCGGGACAATCCCACCATCGACGGTGCGGAGCTCAGTCGCCTGATCGTCGAGAGCTACATCCAGGAGGACCAGCGCATCGTCGACGATCAGGCCCGTGCGGAGCTGCTATCGCGCGGATCCCCGCTGGGCGGCACCTTCGGTCTACCCAGCGCCCAGCAACTTGCTCAGCATATGGAGGGTGGGATTACCCTGTCCGCGATCGACCTCAACGCTGTACCGGCCCTCAACGACAGCCTCAATGAACTCGCCTATGCACTGCAGAGCGCTAACCAGAGCCGGGTTGCCAGGGCCCGCTCCTACGCGCAGTCCTTCACGAGCATCTTCGGCCAACAGGTACCACCATCCTATCTGGACCTTGGGCACCTAACCCAGCTGCTGCGTGCGGAGAGCGGCGACCCGTCGGTCGTCCGTTCAGCCGACGCTGTGATGGCGGCCCTAGAGCGAGCCGTCATCGAGGAGCGCCACGGCAGCAAGAAGCCCGGTGCGACCGGTATCTCGATCTACTTCCCGAACTCTCAAATCTACCAGACGCGGCACGCGGGCGCGCAGTCCTACACCTCGATCGCGCAACGATTTGCCTCGGAATCCCTCTGGGACGAGTTCTTGACCTACCATTACAGCGGCAAGACCTTCGACCGCGCGGTGGGTGGATTTGGGCTGCCGGACCGCAGTGCGACGATCACGGGACCGGGGGCGAGTGTGATCGAGGTCTCGCCCATTCAGCTCAGCGCCGACGTTGCCGCGCCCGGACGACCGGTTCTCCTCAGCGCCGACATCGTGGGAGAGAACATCGGCTACGTGCTGCTCTTCGTTGGCTACTACGATCAGGAAGCCAACTCGATCCTCGTGATCGACAACGACTACCTGAAGGGTGAGGTAACACGTGAGATCGACGGTGTCTACTACCCCGACTGGGGCAGCGACGACTTCACGATGGAATTCGAGTGGGAGCCCATCGTCTTTGCCATCAGCGACGGTGCAGAGACCGTGGTGACCCTCTTCAAGCCGGAGGTCTACGGCGCCAGCTTCCAGGAAGCCGTCTACTCGGTCGACGGCATCTACACCTACGCGGACGATGGCGAATCGCGGTATGCACGCCTCTACTTCAGCAACGGCGTGTTACGGCAGGTGTTTGGCTTCACCGGTGAGGAGGGCGTGGGGGCGCCGCGTGAGATCACGCCGAGCACAGGCGACACCTTCACCGTCCTGAACTCGTGGTGGGACCTCGACGATCGCGGCAATCTGGCCGACACCGTCTCACTCCAGGGAGGCACACTCACCTTCAGGGATGCGATGTTCACCTGGGAGGAGCTCGATGCGGCTCCGGGGACCTATGTAGTGGGCTTCATCGTCCAGGACTTGGACAACAACGCGTACGAGGCCTTGGACGTCGTCGTCGTGGAGTAGGCATCTGCTTTGACAGTTCAGAGAGCCTATATACACTGGTCCCGGCAGGGGCGCGCCGGATGGATCGGTGTGCCTGCCCCAACAATCAGGCCACACCCATGTTCGAAGGACGGTCTATGACGGAACCAACCATCGCGATTCAGGATCTCAGCTATCGCTACCGTGGGACGAAGGAGAACGCCATTGAGGGCATCAACCTCACGTTGGAGAGTGGCGAGTTCCTCGTCCTGATGGGGCCTACCGAAGCGGGCAAGAGCACCCTCGCCACCTGCATCAATGGTCTGATCCCCCACTTCCACAAGGGCAAGCTGGAGGGCCAGGTCGTGGTCTGCGGCAAGAACACGCGCGATCATACCGTCTCACAGATGGCCGAAGACGTCGGGCTCGTCTTTCAGGACTTCGAGGCACAGCTATTCTCGACGAGTGTCGAACTCGAGATCGCCTTTGGCCCCGAGAACTTTGCCGTATCACGTGAGGAGATCGCCCAACGCATCGACGAGAACCTAGCCTACGTCGGGCTCGGCGACTTCCGCAAACGTCCTCCCTCGACGCTCTCGGGTGGGCAGAAGCAGAAACTCGCCATTGCCTCGGTACTGGCACTGCAGCCCAAGGTCCTTGTGATGGATGAGCCGACGACCGATCTCGATCCCATCAGCAAGATGGGCATCTATGAAATCACCGGACGTCTCCGGAAGCGCTCCGACCTCACGTTGCTGGTGGTCGAGCACGAGACCGAAGAGGTCTTGCAGGCCGACCGCATCGCCTTGCTCAAGGACGGTCGACTGATCAGGGTCGGTCCCGCCCGCGAAGTCCTGCGGGATGTGGATCTGTTCGAGAGTATGGGCTTGATGCCTCTCGGTATTGTGCGCTTCTTCAAGGACCTCGGCGCCCCCGAGCTACCGCTCACGCCCGACGAGGCCGTGACCGCGTGGCGAAGATCGGGCTGGCAGATCTCCTGCGAGCACTACGACGCCTTGGTCGCCAAGGAACAAGAAGCCGAACAAGCGATCTCTTCGCAAGAGCCCCTTATCCGCTGTCGCGACCTGGAGTTCAGCTACCCCGGCGGCGTCAAGGCTCTGGACGGAATCGACCTCGACATCTACCCCGGGGATATCGTCGCCATCGTGGGACAGAACGGAAGCGGCAAGACGACGCTGGCGAAGCACTTCAACGGTCTTCTGCTTCCCACCGGTGGCACCGTCTCGGTCAGCGGCAAGACGACGCAGGAGCAGGGCATCTTTCGTCTCGGACAGCTCGTCGGCTACGTCTTCCAGAACCCCGACCACCAGATCTTCTCGGAGACCGTCTTCGATGAGGTCTCGTTCGGACCCCGCCTGCGCGGCCTACCCGAGGAGGAGGTCAAGGCACGGGTGACGGAGACGCTGAAGGCGGTCGGGTTGGAGGGCACCGAGGAGGAGGACCCCTTCAGCATGACCAAGAGCGGTCGCCAACGTG
>CAZYYC010000050.1:12588-21944 GCA_964650935.1 uncultured Anaerolineales bacterium | reverse complement strand
TGCCTGTGGGTCTGGTGCGTGCGGGGCTGCGCGCGGGCGGCAGCTTTGCCGGCGTCCATGGATTGGATACCACCGGCCTGGAGGAGATGCTGGATCGTGGGGAGATCGGTCATCTCCTCGATGTCCAGGATGATGAAGACGGCGAGCGGGTCGAGATCTTCGTCGAGTGATGCACTGCGTCACCGGATCTTAACTGACTTGGCACCCTAGAGGGGTTGAGTTTGTTGCCGGTTGGGATTACACTAGCATCATAGATGCGCGTGCCGAAGGCCCGACCGAACCTTGATGGGGTCCAACGCTGCGGTAGCTGCCCGGGTCTCAAGGAGGAGAGCGCATCCTGCGTTCTCCTCCTTTTGCTGTGGCTCCACAGCCGTGCACGATGCGTGGCGATCTAGTACTAAAGTACTATTGTTGGCGCTTGCTAACGATGTTAGGCTAGAATAGATAGAATGTTGTTAGAGAGAACTGCCTCATAATCTCCGCGTTGTGATCAGGAGGTGACGCATGGTGGGTAAAGCGACAGCTTGCCGTCGGTTGATGTCTCTCATTGGGGCCATCCTGTTGGTCGTTACCTTGTCTCAGCCGATGCCTCTCAAGGCGACCGGCCTGCGCGTGATTGTGCAGGGGAGGCGACCTGGCGTCGCATCTGAGGCCGTAGTTGCGTGGGGCGGCGTCATTGAGTCGGAGATCGCGGCGATCGACGCGGTCATCGCTCATCTCTCGCCCGACAGGATCGCGCAGTTGGAGGCCGATCCGCGCGTACTTCGCGTCGTGCCGGATCGCGAGGTGACGTTGTCCCACAACGGGCTTCTCAGTCCGGGCGCCGGTGAGTCGACGAACGTCGAGTTCAGTAAGGCGATGGGAGCCCAACCCGTTTGGGATGCCGGTATCCTGGGTGACGCCATCACCGTTGCCGTCCTCGACACCGGGGTCGACCCACGCTTTCCGGAGCTTCGAAATGGTGGGGCGGGACAGCGGTTTCTCGCCTACTATGATGCGATCTCCGATGTACTCTACGAGCCCCCATTTCTACTTAAGTCCCCCGGCGATCCGAACGGCCACGGTACGCATATCGCCGGGATCATCGCCAACCAGCATCTGGAGCGGCGCGAAGGCGAGTACCGGGGCGTCGCGCCCGAGGCGAACATCGTCGCCGTGCGTGTGTTGAATGCGCAGGGCGCCGGCACCTATGCGGATGTCCTCAACGGCATTCAGTGGGTCATCGATAACAAAGACACCTATGGGATTCGCGTCCTGAATATCTCGATGTACGCTGCGCCCATCGCGCCTTATTGGGCGGACCCCTACAACCTGGCCGTGATGAGCGCGTGGGAGGCGGGCATTGTGGTCGTGGCGAGCGCCGGTAACACCGGCCCCGGCCCGATGACCATCGGCGTGCCGGGGAACACCCCCTACGTGATCACGGTCGCTGCCTTCACCGATAGCCGGACGCCTGCTGATCTCGGCGACGACTACATTCCTGAGTTCTCCGCTGCCGGGCCCACACTCGATGCGTTCGTGAAGCCTGACGTGATCGCGCCCGGTGCGCACGTTGTCTCGTTGATGCACCCGACGGCGACGCTCAGCCGCGACTACCCCGATCGGCGGGTGGACGGACGCTACTTTGAGATGTCCGGCAGCTCGATGTCGACGGCGGTCGTTTCGGGCATCGCCGCGTTGGTGCTGAGCGAACATGGGGATCTGACGCCCGATGAGGTCAAGTATCGGATCACGCAGACGGCACGCCCGCAGATGGCCGAGGTGGAAGGGGTGATGACGGCGGCCTATAGCGTCTGGCAGCAGGGTGCGGGCCGCGTCTGGGCGGCGGACGCCGTCCTCTCGGCGATCTCCGGGAGATCCAACCAGGGGATGGATCTAGCGGCAGACTTGGGTGGTCAACAGCATTATCAGGGCTGGACTACCTTCAATGCGGCGGATGGCGTCTTCGAGATCATCGGGGGTGCTTTCGCGGGGCGGTTGGAGGACTACACCACCTGGAACGGCAGCTTCGACAGCTGGGCCGATGGTTACGACAGCTGGGCCGACGGTCTGACCAACTGGGCCGGCAGCTTTGATAGCTGGGCCGACAGCTTCGATAGTTGGGCGGACAGCTTCGACAGCTGGGCCGACAGCTTCGATAGTTGGGCCGATAGCTTTGATAGCTGGGCGGATAGTTTCGACAGTTGGGCGGACTCCTGTCTGATCGACGGTGTGGATCCTTCCGACCTGGAGACGATCACCGGTGAGAGTTTCGACAGCTGGGTGGACAGCTTCGATAGTTGGGCGGACAGTTTTGACAGCTGGGCCGACTTCGTGATCTGGACGGACAGCTTCGACAGCTGGGCGGACGGTAACGTGAAGCCCGAGGCCTCGTGTTTGGCTTGGTCAGAGAGTTTCGATAGCTGGGCCGATGGCTATCATGCCTGGATCAGCACCCTTAGTGCGCTGGCGGGTGGAGTCACGCCCCTCTCCGGGGCCTATGCACCCTGGGATGGCGGTTACCTGACGTGGGCCGGCAGCTTCGACAGCTGGGCCGACAGCTTCGACAGCTGGGCCGATGGCTACCTGCACTGGATCAGCGCCTGCACCGTTGATAACGATAGCTTCGACAGCTGGGCCGACAGCTTCGATAGCTGGGCCGACTTTGTCGAGTTCGTCACCCTGGTCAACAGCTTCGACAGCTGGGCCGACTTCATGGCGTTCGTCAACTTGGTAAGTAGCTTCGACAGCTGGGCCGACAGCTTCGATAGCTGGGCTGACTTTGTGGCCTCGGTTGACAGCTTTGACAGCTGGGCCGACTTCGCGAACTGGGTCGATAGCTTTGACAGTTGGGCGGACAGTTTCGATAGTTGGGCCGACAGCTTTGACGGCTGGGCCGATTTCGCGGCCTGGGTGGACAGCTTCGACAGCTGGGCAGATAGCTTCGATAGTTGGGCCGACAGCTTTGACAGCTGGGCTGACTTCGTGGTCGAGCTGGGCAACCGTGACAGTTGGGCGGACAGCTTCGACAGTTGGGCAGATTTTGTCGCTTGGTCCGATAGCTTCGACAGTTGGGCGGACAGCTTCGACAGCTGGGCCGACTTCGTGGCCTGGGTCGACAGCTTCGATAGCTGGGCCGACAGCTTTGACAGCTGGGCCGACAGCTTTGATAGCTGGGCCGACAGCACCAGCACCTCGACTCGGCCCCTGTTCTGTCAGGGATGGGCAAGCAGCTTCGACAGTTGGGCGGACAGCTTTGACAGTTGGGCGGACAGCTTCGATAGCTGGGCCGACGGCGATCCGACGCTCCTGGCGACCTCGTTCGAGGGGTGGGATGGTGGTTACACACGTTGGATTGAGGGGCCGGGTGCGTTATCGTTGTCCTTGGATGGGTGGGCGCAGCATCTGACCGATCCACAGTGGGCCTACGACTATCGGGAGGCTCAGAGCATTCCCGGTCCCACGTCCTTCGTGAGCATCAATCTCTGGGTGGACGGCGACTAGCAGTTTCGTGACACTGACGACGAAGGGAGAGCCGCCGGCGGCTCTCCCTTCGTCGTTGGCAGGCGTCGGTCAAGCGGAGCGGACCCGCCCTCTAGGTGGTCGCTTTGACCAGACCCTGCAAGACCTGCGTCGTCCGTGACAGATCGACACGGGCGCCTAACGTCTCGAAGATACCACGCGCCTCGACCAACTCCTCTCGCGCACGGACGAGGTCGTCGGCGCGGAGCTGGGCCTGAGCGCACCAGTAAGCGCTTCTGCCGACTTCGGCCATCGAGCGATTGGCTCGGAAGATGGCCTTGGCTCGGTCGAGATGGTGGATGGCTTCCTCGACCTTGCCCTGGGCCAGCGCGAGCCTACCTTGAAGTTGGTGGTAGCGACCCCATTCGGGTGACTCGCCGTCGGCAGCCCCGGTCCCTTCTCTCAGCAGCGCGAGATTGCGCCGGCACCACGCCTCGGCTTGGTCGCGCTGGCCCTGCTCAAGGTGCAGCAGCGAGCGCAGCCAGTAAGCGTCCATCAGGTTGGGATTGGCGTTGACCCCGATCTGCGCATAGAGCGAGATCGCTGTGTCGAGGTAGCGCTCCGCATCGCGGAAGTCCCCTTTGTGGAGGTAGAGGCGGCCCAGGTTCATGTTAGCCTGAGCTCTCTCATAGGGGTTGGCGATCCTCTGGGCGAGATCGTAACTGCGCCGCAGGTTATCCTCGGCCTTCTCCCAGTCCCCAAGGTCGATGTAGACATTGCCCATATTAGTATGGGCCATGGCCGCACCTTCGGTGTCGCCGATGATCTGCAGGGCTTGCAGACTTCGTTCAAGCGTCTGCAGCGCCGCCTGCCAATCCCCGTTGTCCCGCTGGAGGATGCCGAGATTGTTCGAGGAGCGGGCGACGCCTAAGAGATCCCCCAACCGCTCGCGAATGTCGAGCGCCCGCTGCACGACAGCGACGGCTTTTTCCCACTCACCTTGGCTGTAGTAGACCGCGCCGAGTCGGTTCAGCACCGAGGCCAGGACGTCATAGTCCTCCGTCTCCGCGACGAGATCTGTAGCCCGGGTCAGCAGCGCTTGCGCTGCCGGTAGGTCCCCGCTGCGCAGGGTCAACCAGCCCAGTGCGTTGTAGATCTCGGCCTCGGTGGCCGGGATCGGGCGTGCGCTCCGACCGATCTCGGTAGCGGCGGACTTGAGCCAGCTGTCGGCCTTCTCGAGATGGCCCAGCTTGTCCCAGGCACGCCCGATCCTGAGCATCACATCGGCTCGGACCTCCGGCGGTGCATCCGCGCGTTCATCCAGTGCTGCCTGGTAGAAGGTGATCGCCTCCTCGTTCTCCCCGATGTGCTGTTGTACGTCGCCCAGCCCGACTGCCGCCTGCCAGCGGGCGAGATCGGCATCCGCCACGTGCTGCGAGAGCTGCAGTGCCCGGCTGTAATAGTCCACCGCCTCGCGATTCGCGAAGCGATCCTGGGCGCGGTGACCGGCGAGCAGGGTATAGGCCATCGCCTTCGGCCGATTACGCGACCGATCGTAGTGCATCGCCAGGACCTCGACATAGGGATCGATCTCGTCGCGATGGAGCTCCTCGATGATCTCGGCGATCACACTGTGCAATTCGGGGCGCTCGTGACGCAGAAGACTCTGGTAAGCGGCCTCTTGCGTGAGAATGTGCCGGAACCCAAAGATGCCGGGACCGGCCTGCGGGCGCGCTTCCAGCAAGTCCAGCTGTTCCAGCCGTTCGACCATGGGGCCGATATCGTCGACCCGCCGCAGGCGCTGCTCGACGGCCTGGAGAAGGTCGAGATCGAACTGCAATCCGATGACCGCCGCATCCTGGAGCAAGTAGCGCAGGTTGTCCGGCAGGCGATCGATGCGGGCCAGCATCAGACCGCGCAGGGAGGTCGGGAAGCTCAGTGTTTCCAGTGTAAGCGAGGGAGCCGCTTGCCAGCGACCTTCCTTCAGGAGGAGCGCCTCCTGCTCGATCATCATCCGCACGAACTCCTCGACATAGAAGGGATTGCCTTCGGCGCGTGCCAGGATGGTGTTGACGGTGGCGTTGGGGAATCCGGAAAGGTCGACGAAGCTACTGAGGAGCTGCCGGCTTTCCGCCTCGGTGAGAGGCGTGAGGGACAGATGCTCAGCGCGTTCAGCTGCGCGGGCAGCAGCGTGGAGGGTGTCGGTCGCCTGAGGGCGCGAAACGATGCAGAAGAGGATCGGTGCCTCTGCTGTGAGAGCCAGGAGCACCTCCAGGGCGTCGCAGGAGAGGTCGTCTGCCCAGTGGAAGTCATCCAGGACCAGGATCAGGGGGCGGTCGAAAGCCTCTTGAAGCAACCACTCACGGATCGCCAGGGTCGTGAGCTGATTGAGGCGTTCGGGCTGCAGGTGTTCCCAGACGGTGCGATCGCCCGGTAGCGCCGGCAGATCGAGCAGACGCCGGATGAAAGGTCGGAAGGCCTCGCTGACCCGCATCTCCCAACGGTCCGCATGTTCATAGGCCCTCAAGGCACTCTGCAAGAGGGCGCGGAAGATGCCGTAGCCTGTTCCCTGGGCATAGGGCAATCCACGGCCGCGCCAAACCGTCGCCGCTCGTCCCGTGTCCGGGTCGGCGCAGAAGGGAACCTGGGCGAGCCACTCCTGAACGAGGCGTGACTTGCCTACACCAGCCTCGCCGGTGATCGTGACGAGGGCCCCCTGGCGTTGTTGCAGGAAGTCGTCCAGCTGCTCCCGCAGACGTTGGAGCTCGCCATCGCGGCCCAGGAAGAGGGTGGTCATCCCTGGCAGACCACGGCCATCTATCGGCGCGTCGCACTGAGTGAAGACTTCGTACGACTCGACGGGTGCGTCCACGCCCCTGATGTGGCGCCACTGCGGCGGCGAGAAGTCGAAGAGCGGGCGCGTCCGTGCGTGGACGCTCGAGCTGATCAGAATGTGGCCGGGAGGCGCCATAGCCTCGAGACGAGCCGCGAGGTTGACCGTCTCGCCGATGACCGTGTAGGCGATCTGCTCCTCGGTGCCCAGGAGGCCCGCGATGGCGGGTCCGCGATTGATCCCGATGCGAACCTGAATCGGGGCGCCCAGCTGCGCGCGCGCAATCGGCGCGAACTCCGCCGCGGCCCGCTGCATGTCCAGGGCAGCTCGGACGGCCAGTTCCGCGTCGTTCTCGTGGGCGATGGGGGCCCCGAAGACGGCCATCAAGCCGTCCCCGGTGAACTTGTCGACGAGTCCCTCGTACCGATGGACGCACGCGACCAGCCTCGACAGCAGGTCGCTGATCAGGAGGAAAATCGATTCGGCATCCAGGGAGACCGACAGGCGGGTGAACCCCACGGCATCGACGAACATCACCGTGACGTCGCGCCACTCTCCGCGCAACCGTTCACGGTCGCCGAGCACCGTCTCCGCTATGGTCGGGGGCACGAAGCGCCTCAACCGGACGATGGCTTCATTCTGCTGAGCGAGCACATCCTCCAAGTCGTGAAGCCGTTCAACTAGGGCGCCCTCGCGTTCCGACGCGCTCTCGCGTTCCGACGCGACTCCGGCACCACAGATCTCGCAGCTCAGCGCGTGGGCTGCGACCGGATGGCCACACTGTTGACAGATCATTATGTAGGTCACCGCATCCTGGCGTTACGAAGAACGCTGTCTGGCCTGTGGATCGACGGTCCTGCAGCGATTCACGGCGTGTCAGCGGCATCTATTGTAACACAGAGGGTGACAGAGGGCTATCGGCCTTGGTTGCTTAGGCGCTGGTGGTATAATCCTCCTCGGGTAGGGTGAGACATAGACAAGGTGAGTTGATGGATCTCTTTGAGGCATATCCGCAGCTAATCGAGCGCGATCTTCAGGTTTTGAGTGAGCGATCACTCCGGTTGATCGCGGTTTCGGGCTTCGTCTACGATGACGAGAGCTTCTACTTCGAGCTGGGACAGCCACGCTACTGGGGCCGATTGGCTGATGGTACGGTCTCGATCGGCGTCGGCGCGCCCAAGGTTCAGCCGGATGGCATCCACCCACCGCACCAGGCCCTGGTGCGCTACTTGAAAAGGTCGTGGCGTGCTCAGGTGGATCTCTATGCCGCCGGGCACAGCTATGTGCTCGACGAGGAGGGCCGGGTTCACGTGATGGGTGAGGTCGGGGCCGGTCTGCCCTATGTCTTCGTCTTCACGCCTCCACGCCTCGGGGGCGGTGAGGTTCCGGACGCGCTGGTGCAGGCGGTCTATCTGCTGCCGGCCCGTCGTGTACGTGCGTCGGACGGTTCGCAGCTCGTGCTCAAAGTCGCTCGATCCGCGCTTGAGACCTTCTTGGGCCCTGAATCGTGGGGCGTCGATGACCTGCGCGATCAGTCGTGGGCCGACCTCCTGGGCGAAGCGGTGTTTCCGGCACGAGCTTCTCTTCGGCCTGTGCTGGCGCTCCGTGGGCTGCGGGCATTGATGGAGGTTGGTGCGCTTCCAGGTCTCCTGAGCGGATCCCTATCCGCCTAGCCGTGAGGATAATGATGGCTAATGTGATTACGCTGTTGCGGCTACCCTTGTTGGCGCTGATCGTAGCCCTGCTCTACCAGCCGTCAGCCGGACTGCGGTTTGTGGCCGGGGGCCTCATCGTGTTGCTGATTCTGATGGATACCTTGGACGGTGTCGTGGCCCGGGCCCTGCATCAGGAGTCGCTGATCGGGAGCGTGCTCGATATCGCTGCCGATCGTGCGGTCGAGCTCGTGCTCTGGGTGGTGTTCGCCGATCTCAATCGGATTCCCGTGCTCGTGCCCCTGGTCGTGGTCACGCGGGGCGTCTTCGTGGATGCCCTGCGCTCGGTGGCCCCGGCGCGCGGGATGACACCTTTTGGCCTGATGCGCTCGCGGCTGGGGCGCTTCCTCGTGAAATCCCCGTGGCTACGCACACCCTATGGCGTGACCAAGGCCGCAGCGTTCTGCCTGTTGGCCCTGTACCATGGCCTGGCCTTGAGCGCGACGCCGGGCAGCGGGGCGGCGGTCGTCGGCCTAGCGGCCCAGGTCGCGACGTGGTCGGCCTTTGCGCTCTGTCTCGTGCGCGGCTTGCCCGTGCTGATCGAGGGGACGCGAACGTTGATTGAGACGGGTGCGCCCGGACAGCAACAGGCGTGAGGCGCATGAAAGGCTGCCGTCTTGACAACCTCTGATTCCCGTGCACAGCAACCTGAGGCGCGCTCGCTCTTTCAGCGCCTCGGTCCGACGCGGCTGATGTTCTACCTGGGGAAGTATTTGCCCGCTCCTCTGGCGGGTGTCGTGGTGGGGGGCATCACGCAAGCCCTGTTGACCGCCAAGCCCGCGAACTACCATGGTGTGCTGGACAATCTCACCCACGTCTACACGGCGATGCGGTCGTCGGGAGCGGGGGTGGGTCCTGCGGCGGTTGAGCACGAGGTGATCGAGGCTGTACGGCGGCTCTTCTATTACTCCACGCTCAGCTACTATCATCTTTTCCGCAATCTGGGGCGTGGCGTGGCGCCGGATGCATTCCACCCGCCGGTCGAGATCCGGCCGGAGGTACGCGGGTACGTTCAGGAGGCTGTGGCAACGGGGCGCGGGCTCTTTGTGCTGGGCTCCCATATGTCGGCCTTCGACCTATGCGGCATCGCCTTCTCGCACTGGGCGCCTTCACCGCCTCAGGCTCTCTCGCTGGCGGATCCGCCACCGGGATTCGAGTTCGTCAACAACCTGCGCGCTCGAGGGCGGGGGACCATCACGCCGATCTCGCCGGAGACACTACGCCTAGCTATGCAGTGCCTGCGGGACGGCGGCATTGTGCTGACGGGGGTGGATCGTCCGATCCCCGACGGCAATGAGCCGGTCACCTTCTTCGGCCAGACGGCCTATCTGCCGACCGGCTACATCCGCATCCCGCTCAAGACCGACTGC
>CAZYYC010000050.1:0-12488 GCA_964650935.1 uncultured Anaerolineales bacterium | reverse complement strand
CTTCCAGTTCCCGACGGGGATCACGGCGGTTGTGGGCCCCAATGGTAGCGGCAAGAGCAACGTGATGGATGCTATCCGCTGGGTGTTGGGTGAGCAGCGGATGAGCACGATTCGCGGACGCACCGGCGAGGATATGATCTTTGCCGGCAGCGGCAAACGTCCGCGCGCCGGGATGGCGCGCGCGACGATCACCTTCGACAACAGCGATGGCTGGCTGCCCCTCGACTTCGCCGAGGTGACGGTGGAACGGCGGGCCTACCGCGATGGCACGAGCGACTACATTCTTAATGGGTCGCGCGTCAGGCTGATGGACCTGCGGGACGTGTTGGACCGTGCCGGACTGGGCCGCGATGCCTACCTCGTTATCGGTCAGGGTTTGGTGGATCAGATTCTGTCTCTGCGACCTCAGGAGCGGTTGGCGCTCTTTGAGCAGGCTGCCGGCATTACGCCCTACCGCACGCGCCGTGAGGATGCTGTGGAGCGGCTTGAGGAGACGCGCCGCAACCTGCAGCGCGTCTATGACATCGTCGGCGAAATCGAACCGCGGTTGCGGCGACTGCAGCGCCAGGCGTCCCGGGTGGAGGAGCACGCGCGGTTGCGCGAGGAGCTCTCCCAGACGCTGTGGATCTGGTATGGCTATCGCTGGAGCAAGGCGCTCTCCGACTATGAGCAGGCACGGCAGCGTGTCGCCTACCACGAGGACCGAGCCCTTGCCGTCCTGGAGGAGGTGGAGACGGTCAGTGATGCGATGGCTGAGCAGCGACAGGCCATCGTCGCGCGCCGCGATCGGCTGACCGAGCTCCATCGCGAGAGCAGCACGCAGCACAACGAGGCCGGAGCGCAACAGCGCGAGCTAGCCGTCGCCCGAGAGCGCCGGCGTCAGCTTCGTGAGCGGTTGGAGGATACGGAGGCCAACCTGGTGCCGCTGCGATCGGCGCTGGCGTCGGAGCGCGAGGACGTCACCGGGCTCGATGGAGCCCTCCAAGCTGCTGATGGGGCGATCGCCGAGGCGCAGCAACGGCTTGACGATGTGGCGGTGCAACACGAGGCCCTGGCTCGGCAGCGACACGCTGCGTTGCGACGTCAGGCTGAGGCGCAGGCCCGGACCCTGGAACTGCGCCACCAGCTGGGGGACCGGGAGAACCGTCTCACGCAGGCTGACGAGCGACTGGCGGGACTGAGGGACCAGGCACAGCGCCTCGAGGCTGAGACGACCGCCGGCCTTGAGCTGCGTCGTGATCATCAGCGCGCCGTCGAGGCGGCGCGGCAGGCGCTGGAGTCCGCGCAAGCGGATGTGAACGCGGCGCAGCGGGACGAGGCCGAGGCTGAGGAGGCGGTAGTTGCCGCCCGCGCCGCGGCAGACGAGCAACGCCGGACCGTGGATCAGCATCGCGCCGAGCTCCAGCGCACGACGGTACGGCTTGAGGCGCTGGATCGCCTCCACGCCGAGGGGGCCGGGCTGTACGCCGGGGTGCGCGCTGCGATGCAGGCGGTGGAGCGCGGCGAGCTCGGCGGGCTGCCGGGGCCGATCTCAACCCTGATTCGGGTGCCGGCGGAGCTGGAGCGGGCCGTCGAGGCTGCGCTCGGATCGCAGTTGCAGGACATCGTGGCCCACACGTGGGAGGACGCCCAACGAGCTATTCAGTGGCTGAAGCGTCAGCGAGCGGGTCGGGCGACGTTCCTGCCCCTGGACACACTACGCGCGCCCTCTCCGCTGCGTTTGCCTTCGGCGTCGGAGGGCGTGGTGGGGGTGGCCTCCGATCTGGTGGACTACGATGGAGCCTACGCTCCCGCGATACACCTGCTTCTGGGGCGCACGGCGGTGGTCGAGGATCTGGATGCTGCGCGGCGGCTCCTGGACCGGCTGAGCGGGTCGTTTCGCATTGTGACGCTGGAGGGCGAGATCGTGCGCTCGAGCGGCTCCGTCACCGGCGGCGAGGGTCGTACCTCACAGGGACCGGGGCTGCTGTCGCGGGAGCGCGAGCGGCGTGAGCTGCGGCGCACGAGTGGCGAGCTTGAGCGTGTGGTGGCTCTGGCGGAGGATGAGCAGCAGCAGGCTGTGGCACAGGTTACGGCAGCTACCGAGGCCCGCGACCGCTGTGTGATACGTCGTCGGCAGGCCGAGGCCCTGGTCCGCGAGCGCGATCGTGCGGTCGATGTCGCCGTGCGCGAGTTGGAGGGGGTGCTGCAGCAGGCTGAATGGCAGCGCGAACGCCTGGCGCGTGCCGTCGCCGAGCGCGATGAGCTGAACGAGTTGAGCCGGCGGCTGGGCGAGCAGTGTCGGGGGATGGCCTCTGATCTCGAGGCGGCAGAGGCAGCTCTCGCGCAGCTCGATGCCGAGGTCGCCGAGCTGAGCGATGACGGTGCTGCCCGCGCATTGGCGGAGCGACGCACCGAGGTCGCTGTGCTCGAGCAGGAGCAGGAGAGCCGGCGCGTCCTCTATGAGAGCCGCCGTCGCGAGATCGCGCGACTTGAGCGCCAGATCGCGGAGCAGACCCAACGCAGCGCCGCGCTGCAGGGCGAGCTTGCCCAGATCGAGGCGACGCTGGGGGATCTTGTCGGCACCTATGAGGCTGCCCGTGCGGAGGCTGATGCGCTGGCGGGACAGATTCCGCCGTTGGAGACGGAGCTGCGCGAGCTCGAGGCCGCGCTTGAGGCGCAGACGCAGCAGGAGCAGGCCCTGCGGCGCGCGTTGCGCGAATCGGAGCAGCGGCTTTCGCAAGCCGAGGTGGAGGCCAACCGTCGGGAGGATCAGCTCCAGTCATTGCGCCACGAGATCGAGGAGACGCTCGACATCGTGGTCAGCAACCTGCCCGATTCGATCTCCACACAGCATCCTCTGCCGCTTGACGACATCGTCAGCCCGCTGCCGGTCGTCACCGAACTCCCGTCGGGGCTGGAGGGACAGCTGCGCGATCTACGGACCCAGATCCGTCGCCTCGAGCCTGTCAACCCGGCGGCGCGCGAGGAGTACGATGAGCTCGCGGAGCGCCATCGGTTCCTAAGGGAGCAGATGGACGATCTGGAGCGGGCGTCGCTGCACCTGCGTGAGATCATCGCCGAGCTCGACGAGATGATGGATACGATGTTCAGCACGACCTTCAAGTCGATCGCGACGGAGTTCTCGCGCGTCTTCGAACTGCTCTTTAACGGAGGAAGCGCCCGCCTGCACCTGACGAACGGTGATGATGATCGTACGGGAGTCGAGATCACCGCGCGCCCGCCCGGGAAGCGCGCCTCCAGCCTGGCGATGCTCTCCGGGGGCGAGCGCAGTCTCACGGCAGTGGCTCTGATCTTCGCCGTCATGCACATCAGTCCGACGCCTTTCTGTGTCCTCGATGAGGTCGATGCCATGCTCGACGAGGCGAACGTCGGTCGTTTCCGCCGGATGCTGCGGGAGCTGGCGCGCGAGACGCAGTTCGTGATTATCACCCACAACCGCGGCACTGTTGAGGTCGCGGACACGATCTACGGCATCTCGATGGGAGAGGATGGCGTGTCGGAGATCCTATCGCTGAGCATTGAGGATCTGCCGACATCTGAGGTGATCTGATGAGCCCGCGCGCGGGTGAGGGGCGATGATCCTCTTTGATCTGCGGCTGTTGCTCTTCGGGGTGCTCTGTACCGTGCTGGCGGTGCTGCTGCTGTTGGCCTTCGTGTCGGACAGACCCTCACGGAGACGCCCTGCGACCTCCTCGCTGATGCCCCTGGGTGCAGCGTCCGGCTCTCCGCTGGACGTGGCGCCGCTCGGTCTGCTGACGGTGGAGGGCGCCCGGGTGATCTACGCTAATCGCGTGGCCCAGGCGGTGCTGCACCTGCCCTTGGGAGAGGAGCGCGCCCTGCCATCGGCGGACTGGGTGGAGCTGCTTGCCGAGGACGTCGCTGCGGCTCGCCGCGAATGGGATGATCGGTCCCCGGGTCGTTTTCGGACGGTGACCTTTGCTTCGGACCGCACGGTGCGTTGGTGGGTTAGTCCGCAGGGTGATCAGGACCTGGTGCTTCTCTGGGATGTCACGCGTGAGGAGCGGGTCCAGCGCGCGGGACGGGCGCTCATCAGTGATCTGGGCCACGAGCTCCGCACGCCCATCGCGACGCTGCTTACCCATCTCGAGATCCTCGATCTGGACCAACCGACTGAGCCGCTGGCGGAGGGCGTGAGACGCCAGTCGCTGCGCATCCTCA
Organism: uncultured Anaerolineales bacterium; assembly: GCA_964650935.1. Classification (GTDB taxonomy): domain Bacteria; phylum Chloroflexota; class Anaerolineae; order B4-G1; family SLSP01; genus PWVB01. Next base: position 8,306 of record CAZYYC010000050.1, on the reverse strand, counting down.
AACGTGAGGCCCAGCGCATGTCGCGCCTGATCAACGACATGCTGGAGTTGGGCCGGCTGGAGAGCGCCGAGACGCCGGCCCTCCGACCGCTGGACCTCGTTGTGCTCGCCGAGGAGGTGGTACTGCAGACGATGCCGCGTGCGCGAGACCTTGAGATATCGCTGGAGCTGCGTGCCGCGTCGGGGCTGCCGCTGGTGATGGGGCACAGTGATCGTCTGCGTCAGGTGTTGCTCAACCTGCTGGATAACGCGCTGAAGTACGCCGGCTCGGGCGCACAGGTGACGGTCGCTCTGGACCATGCCGACGATGGCGTGATGTGTGCCGTCTGTGACGACGGCCCGGGTATTCCGCCCGAGCATCTGGGGCGGATCGGGCAGCGCTTCTATCGTGCTGCGCCGGAGACGATCGCCGGCAGCGGCCTGGGCCTCTCCATGGTGCGTGAGGTGCTGCGACTGCATCGCAGTGACCTGACGATGACGAGCCCGGTCGAAGAAGGACGGGGGACATGTGCGCGATTCGTGCTGCCCGTTGCCGCGGAGGGGGCATGACGATGCGCGCCTTCCTGCGTTGGCTACGTGCGCGGCCCGGATGGCCGGCCCTCGCTGCGGCGCTCCTGATTGGCTATTGGTTTCTGCCGATTGAGGGGCGGGTGATGGTGCTGACCGATGAGGGAGCCGATGTCTGGCCGCGCATCCGGCTGGAAGCGGCGCCGATCGGGCCGGGGGGCGTCGCGACGGTCAGCGTCATCGACATCGAGCCATGGTCGTTTGTCGAGTTGATGGTGGAGGGCATCGCTGCGGAGTCGTTGGGGCAGGCTGTGGAGCGGGCCTCGACCTGGACGTGGCAGTGGTCGTACCGGGTGCCCGAGGCCGAGGGCTACACGCTTGTCTTCTATCATGACTGCCATACCGGGTGCATCGAGCGGGGTCGTCTGACGGTGGGGGTTCCCCAGGCACCGCCCACGGCGGGAGCGGCGACCAAGCTGGGGCTTGTCATGCCGAACTCTGAGCGCGATTGGCATGGGCGTAGTGGCTGGGCCGTGGAAGTGACCTATGCGATGCGACCCGAGGAGGGGTACTGGGGCGTAGACGACCTTGCGGAGCGCGTGGCGCGCCATCACGCGAAGGGGCTGCGGGTCCTGGTGCGTGTGGACTACGATCAGCGGCAGACCCTGCCCGCCGTGGATGACTATGTGGCTCTGACTGAGTATCTGAGCTACGTGCGCCGCCTGGCGCGCGACGAGCGGTTGCGGGAGGTCTACGGCTACATCATCGGCGCCGACTACAACACCGCCGAGGCGATGGCGGGCTACGGGGGCGAGGCGACGTCATCAGGCATCATCCCTTCATGGTATGCGCGCCTCTTCAACGGCTACGGTGAAGCCCCCACCGGACAGGACAACGTGGTGCAGGTCATGCGCAGCGAGCGCCCGACCGCTCGGGTGCTGGTGGGCCCGTTGCGACCCTGGGTGGCGCATCCCGGTGCTGCCGGTGACGATGCGGCCCCCTGGTTGACCTACATGGAGGACCTGGTCACGATGATCGGCGACACGGCCTTGGAGAAGGCCGCCGCAGGTGTCGCCGGGGCGGGACCCGATGGGTTTGACGTGCAGGCCCCAGGCCGTCCCGATGCGCCGGAGCTAACCGGGTTGCTGCGAAGCGATGAGCCGCGCGCCGACTTGAGCCGCGAGGCGTGGGAGGGGGCGCAGGCGGGCTTCCGCGTCTACGAGGATTGGCAGGCTCTTATCGACGCCCATCCGGCAACCCGTGGGCTCCCCATCTACATTGTCTCGACCAACACCTACGATCGTGCTGCGGGCATCCCTCCTGCTCAGAACTATCCCAGCGGGTGGCTGACGACGGCGGTCGACGTCATCAACCGCGAGCCGCGGGTTGAGGCGCTCGTCTGGTTCCTCGACGATTTCCCCCACAGCGATGAATGGGACTGGTTCAGTCTCACGCAGCAGCCGGGCCGCCTGGTCGATGCCGCGGCGGAGTTTGACGCCCTGCTGCGTGGGCCCTGATATGAGCGGGGCGACGATGGCGACGGACGAGATCCGTGTGCTGCTGATCGATGATCATCCTGCCCTGCGGATGGGTTTGCGTGTGCTCCTCGACCGGGAGCCGGATATCAACGTGGTCGCGGAGGGTGGGCAGGGACAGGAGGCGCTCGAGCTGGCGGTACGCCATGCGCCGGGCGTGATTGTGCTCGACTGTCAATTGCCCGATGTCGATGGGGCCACGGTGGCGGCGCGACTGCGTGAGCAGGGCCGATCTCCGAAGATCGTGGCGCTGTCGGCCTATGACGATGATCGCTATCTGGCGGCGATGATGCGGGCCGGCGCTGTGGGGTATCTGCTTAAGAACGAGGCCCCCGGGCAGATCGTCGAGGCCGTGCGACGAGTGGCTCGCGGCGCGGCGCTCTGGTCGCACGACCAACGGGCGCGTTGTATCCGCTGGGAGGAGCAGGTCGCAGCCGTCCGCGACAGCTTGACGGAGCGTGAGCGTGAGGTCCTGGGGCTGGTTTCCGAAGGTCTCAGCAACAAGGAGATCGCCGGGCAGTTGGTGGTGACGGCGCGTACGGTCGACTTTCACGTCAGCAATATCCTGCGCAAGCTCGACGTCGTCTCCCGTGTGGAGGCGGCGGTCTGGGCTCAAGCGCATCTTGTGGAGGGCGAGCGGACGACATCGCGTGGGTAACCTGGTGATCCTCACAGGTGACGTGGGCGGGCTCATCGGCTAGACTGAAAGGGTAAGCATAACCCTGCATGGCGCATAACGCGCCTGCGGACCCTTAGGAGGTGGATGTATGTCTCAGCCGCTGAGTGTGGAAGAGGGCCAGGCCAAGGTGACCCAGCCGCGTCGGCAACGCGATTTCATCGATCGCGCCTTCAAGACGGCGACCGTGATCCTAGCCGCGGTCGTGGTCGGTGCTGTTCTTCTGGTGATCGGACGCTCCGCTATCTACAAGATTCACGAGTATGAGCGTGGGCTTCACCTGCGTGGTGGGCGCTTCATCGGCGTGGAGGGGCCTGGGTGGCACGTGCAGATCCCCCTGGTGGATACGGTGATCATCGTGACGGTCAACGAGAGGCTCGGCTATGTGGAGCAGGTCGCGGCGATGACGTCGGACGACGTGACGATGAATGTGTCGCTGCAGTACACCTATCGCGTGACCGACCCGGAGACCTTCGCGCTGCAGATCGAGGACCCGGAGCGCATCATCTTCGAGTTCGTCCAGGGAAAGCTGCGGGACGTGGTCAACACCAAGGATATGACCGAAGTGATGCACAGCCGCGCGCTGATGAGCCGTGAGGTGATGGCGGCCCTGGCGGAGAAAGAAGCCGGATACGGCGTTCAGTTTGTGACGGTGCAGATCCAGAGCGCCTCGCCGCCTGATGAGGTCGTCGCTGCCATCAAGGATCGCATGGTGGCGGTCCAGCGGCAGGAACAGGCACAGGCGGAGGCCGCACAGCGGCGCACATTGGCCGATGCTGATCACTACGCAGCGCAGAAGAAGGCGGACAGCGATGCCTATGAGATCACGACGCTGGCGACGGCGGATGCCGAGCGCATCACGGTGACCTCGGAGGCCGAGCAGGCTGCGGTGCGCGCCATGCTCGACGAGCTGCAGCAGCGGGGCGATCTGGCGGAGGCCTACATTCAACTGTTGATCGCGCAGGAGTTGAGCCAGAACAGCAAGTGGATCATCAGCGGTTCTCAGCTGGGGGAGACGGTGACGCCCAAGATTGAGCTCACGGAGACACCCTAACGCAGCTCATCCTATCCAAATCGAGCTGATGTCAGGAGGTGATCTCGATGAAGCAAATGCGTTGGGTACTGCTGCTGTTGGCGTTGGTCGTCAGCTGCAGTGGGGGGGTATGGCTCTATCAGGTCGACCTGGGACCCTTGGCCCAGGCGTCGATGGCGACACCGCGGATCTACGCCTATCGTAGTTGGCAGAGTGTGGGGATTCAGGTCAAGGCAGGTGACGTGATCCACGTCCGGGCGCGCGGGCGGTGGCTCTACACGCCCGGCGAGCACCACGGGCCGGAGGGACATGCCACCTATCCTGCCCCAGACACCTATCCGATTCCAGGGGCCAACATCCCGGGGGGCGTGCTGTTGGCGCGCATCGGCGAGGAGGGGCTACCGCAGCTGGTGGGCCGTGGGCGGACGCTCGTCGCCGATCGCTTCGGTACGCTCTACTTCAGGATCAACGATGACATCCTGAGCGACAACGAGGGCTATGTCACGGTGGAGGTGCGCGTCGAACCCCTGTCGCCGTGATCCGTGTCACGGCGACCATCGTATCTCTTCGCAGCAGCACCGGTCGGTATGCCGACCGGTGCTGCTGCGCTAGGGCTTGGCCTTGCCTCGCTGCCGGCGGATGCGTTGGTAGTCGTCGAGATCGACGTAGCTGTGCAGTTCACGATCGTGAATGGCCCAGAGTCGTGTGGCGAAGGCCTCGATGAAGGTGCGGTCGTGGACCACGGACAGCACGGTGCCCTCGAAGGCCGTCATCGCTTGCTCAAAGCTAGCGCGGCCGGCGATATCGAGGTGGTTGATGGGCTCGTCGAGCAGCAGCAGGTTGCAGCCGCCGGCGACCAGACGTGCCAGGATGAGGCGCGCCCGTTCTCCATAGCTGAGGTCGCCGACGCGCACGAAGACCTCGTCGCCGGTGAAGAGGAAGTAGTGCAGGAATGAGCGGACGTCGGTGTCGGACATCGCGGCGATCCGGCGGATCGTCTCGAAGGGCGTGCTCTCGGGATCGAGGTTCTCCTGTTCCTGAGCGTAGTATCCGATGCGCACATTCGCTCCGACCTTGATCAGGCCCGCCAGGGGGGCGATCTCCCCGTGGATGGCGCGCAGTAGTGTGGTCTTGCCCATCCCATTGGGCCCTACCAGGGCGATGCGCTCGCCCTGGCGCAGGATCGCGTCGATGCCCCTCACCAGGGGATGCTCCGGGTCGTAGCCGATCGCGACCTTCTCCAGCACGAGGACATCCTGCCCGGATTCCGGCGTCTCGTTGAAGGCGAGCTTCATCTGCCACGAGAGCTTGGGCCGCTCGAGGCGCTCTTGGGCCAACTCACGCTCGATGCGCCGCCGCTGGACCGTGGCCCGCCGCGCGATGCCTTTGGCGATCTTGCGTGGCGCGAAGTCGATGGTGCCGTGCTCGATGCTGTTGGCGTAGCCTGAGAGGCGGCGAGCCTCGCCGCTGAGCTGGGCGATGCGCTCCTGTTGGGCGTTGTAGGCCTCCCACTGCCGCTCGATCTCGCGCTGTTTGGCGACCAGGTAGTCGCTGTAGGTGCCCGGATAGGGCGTCAGCTCGTGGGTGACCTCGCTGAGGTCGAAGATCCAGTTCGTCGTGCGATCGAGGAAGGTGCGGTCGTGGGAGACGAGGATCACGGCGCCTTCGTAGGCACCGAGCCACGCCTCCAGCCACTCCAGCGCGCCGATGTCGAGATGATTGGTGGGCTCGTCCAGGAGCAGGATCTTTGGCCTGCGGATCAGCAAGCGGGCCAGGCCCAGGCGCGTTTTCTGTCCGCCGCTCAGGTGATCCACGGGTGTATCGAGCGGCAGGTGATCGAGCTCGAGGCCGGTGAGGACTTGCATGACCTCATGCTCCGGTGTCCGGATCTCGGTGAGGTGCACCATCCGGGCCAGGGCCTCACCGTAGGCCGAGAGAAGCTGCTTCTGGGTCTCTCCTTCAGCCTCCGCGAGGGCCTCTGCCAACCGGGTGACCTCGGCCTCGGCGCGTGTCAGAGCGTGGGCATCGTGGCGCAGCACCGTGTCCAGTGTCGCTGATGGGTCATCGTCAGCGCCCTGAGCCAGATAGCCGACGACGGTGTCGGGCGGATCGATGGTGACGGCACCCGTGTCGGGTGGCTCCTCGCCGGTGATGATCCGCAGCAGTGTCGATTTGCCGCTGCCGTTGGGCCCGATCAGGCCGACCCGATCGCCGGGGTTGACGGTGAACGAGACCCGCTCCAGGACCTGGGTATCGCCGTAGCGTTTATAGATATTCGAGACTTGTAGCATAGGGTTCCTCCGCGTGCGTTGGGCGCATTGGTCGCGCCGGATGTCGATCGGTTGAAACGTGGTGACGTGGGGCAGCCGCACGGGCGGGCGAGCAAACGAAAAAGGCCGTGGGCATGAAGCACCACGGCCTTGCAGTGATAGAAACAGGGACTAACGCGCTGTTAACAGGCGCCGCACGGCGATGGGCCTCGCCCGACGTCACTTCGCGTTAGCTCTATCATCCCTTAGTGTCTCCTGAGTTGGCTCGTCGTTGAACGATACCATTGTACCCTAGCTTCGCCGCCTGTCAAACTCGGGTTCAGCGGCGGGCCATCTTCCGGGAAGCTCAAGGGGCTTCACTCATCCCGGAGAGGGCTCCGGACGCCAAGGTCGGCACTGTGTCATGGGTCTGCGAGCTTCCCGGAAGATCAGACGCGATCTTCGTGTCAAACGGCGCGGAGGTAGTTAGCCCACTGGGTCAACCCCTCGTCGGGGGCAGGGTAGGTACCGTTGCGGCGATAGACGCGTACGACCTGGGGCAGCAGGCTTGTGGTGATCTCGTAGTTGATGGTCTCAGCCCAAGTCGCTACCTCCTCCGGCGTGATCTCGTCGGCAGCCTGCCGTCCGATCACCACGACCTCGTCGCCGACGGCGACATCGGGCATGTCGGTGATCTCCACCACGAGCTGGTCCATACAGATGCGCCCGCGGATGGGTGCGCGCCGCCCGCGGATGAGGACCTGCCCTCGGTTGGAGATCAGGCGCGGGTAGCCGTCGCCATACCCGAGCGGTATCAGGGCTGTGCGCAACGACCGGGTCGCCGTGAAGGTGCGCCCGTAGCTGATGGTGGCGCCTGCCGGCAGATCGCGTACCTTGGCGACGATGCTCTTGAGCGTCAGGGCCCGGCGTAGCTCGAAGGGCGGTTTGCTCTCCGGCGACGGCGCCATGCCGTAGATCAGGATCCCGGGGCGCACAGCGGCGAGGTGGGCCTCGGGCATGGCGATCATGCCGGCGCTGTTGCAGATATGGGGCAGAGGGATGCTGAAGCCGGCATCCTCGATCGCCTGGAGGATGGCCTGAAAGTGCTCCCATTGGCGTTGGGCGAAGGCGAGATTCGGTTCATCCGCTGAGGCGAAGTGCGAGAAGAGTCCTTCGACGTGGATGCGCGGCAGTCTCGCGATGTAACGCACGAAGTCGACCGCTTGCTCGGGTTCGAGTCCATAGCGGCTCATCCCCGTGTCCACCTTGACGTGGACCGCGACCGGACGCTCGGCGTGCTCGGAGATCAGCTTCGCCGTTTCCCAGTCGACCAGGGTCGGGGTGATGTCGTTTAGCAGGACCGGGTCGATGCCTGAGGGCACGACCGGGCCGAGCAGCAGGATGGGGGCGGTGATGCCCATCTCACGTAGCGCGATGGCCGCCTGGATACGGTGAACCGCCAGCCGCGAAGCCCCTGCCTCGAGTGCCGTGCGGGCGATGGGCAGGAGCCCGTGGCCGTAGGCATTGGCCTTGACGCTGGCGATGAGCTGGGTCCGGGGGCCGACGAAGCCCTTGAGGGCTTGGACGTTGTGGGCGATGGCGTCAAGATCGATCTCGGCCCACGTGACGACGCCGCACGGCGCGCTGCTGGTGACCATAGGGAGCTAGCGAGAAGGGCTCGTGGCGAGGTCGGTCGCTGAGAAGCTGTCGGGCAGCAACTCGTCGAGCGTCCGGGTGCGGCAGCGTCCGCCGGTATCGGCGATGTGAACCGGCATCTCGGGGCTGCCAAACTCGCGCATGACCTGCCGGCACGATCCGCAGGGAGAGCCTCCGTTCGCCGTGACGACGGCGACTGCCTTGATGGCACGCACGCCGGCAGCCACCGCCCGGAAGATCGCGACCCGTTCGGCGCACATCGTCAGCGGGTAGACCGCATTCTCGACATTGGCGCCGGTGTAGATCTGTCCGTCGTCGCCCAGGACCGCTGCGCCCACCCGGTAGGTGGAGTAGGGGGCGTAGGCACGGTCATAGGCTTCACGTGCCGCGGCAAGCAGGATCCTGGCGTCGGGATCGGCTTCAGTCATCGCTTTCCCCTGCGGCGTCCTTGCGCGGTGGGCGGGGGCGGGCCGGCACGCCGTAGACGAGCGTATCGGCGGGCACGTCATGCGTTACCACTGAGCCTGCACCGGTCTTGGCTCCCTTGCCGATGTGCACCGGCGCGATGAGGAGGGAGTCCGAGCCGATGAAGACGTCGTCCTCGATCGTCGTGGGGTGTTTGCGCTGCCCGTCGTAGTTACAGGTGATGGT